>CADAZC010000055.1 GCA_902792295.1 uncultured Eubacteriales bacterium | reverse complement strand
CGAAGAACCCATGGCAGAGGTTCCCGCAGGCTACACCGGTCTCCATCTGATGCTCAAGAACAAGTCCGGCAAGGAGATCGAAAAGGTCTATCTGTTCGCGAACGGCGAGGACAAGGGCAAGAACATCTTCAAGACCGTTGTGGACGGCATGATCCCGACCGAGGACGAGAGCGCCGAGGGCAAGCCGCATGAGGTGTTTGCATACGTGTTCCGCGAGACCGAAAAGCTCGGCGCAATGACGCTGCGCGTCAAGTTTGCGGACGGCACCGAGCAGGATTTCGTGCTGGAGAAGCCGGTTGAGGATTACACGGTGTTCACCGTCAAGGCAGACGAGTTCAATCAGAAGGTCTCCGACGACGCCGAAGACATCGCGGCAATGGACGCCGTGGCGCTTGCGGCGGGCGGAAAGTCCACCGACGGCGTCGAGTTTGAGCCGATCGCATAATCCGAATGACAATGCGGAGGCGGTCCATGCGACCGCCTTCGCGGATTCCCGAAACGACAGCACGCAGAAAGGAGAAAGCACATGAAACGTTTTTTGCCCCTGATTCTGGCAGCTTTTCTGATCTGCGGGCTGTTTTCCGTTCCCGCGGCGGCAGAAGAGGAATCCTGGTGGGAACAGGATCTCTGGAGCACAGACACGCTTCTGTCGCTCGGCGCCGAACTGCCGGACTTCGATAACAATTCCGGCTTCTATCTGATTTCCAAACCCGAACAGCTTTTGTTTATGACCGGCACGTGGAAGCCGGAGGATACGAACGGCGACGGCGCGCCCGACGCGCCCTGCGGCGGGACCTATGTCCTTACACAGGACCTTGATATGGCGCCGCTGAACGAGAAGATCGGCGCGGTCCTCACGGAAAAAACCGGCACGGAAACAAAGGGGTATATCCCGCCGATCGGCGCGCTTGCCGATGCGGACGAAAACGAGAGCGTGCACTGCGCGTTCTTCGGCACGTTCGACGGACAGGGACATGCGATCAAAAACCTGCGCGTCGTCCGCATGGGCGCAAAATACTGCGGTCTGTTCGGCAACGTCGGACACGATTTCGGCGAGGGCTTCGTGAAGGACCTTGCGATCCTCGACGCGGAGATCGTCGGACGCGCGTCCTGCGGCATTCTTTGCGGGAGTCTGTGCGGCGACGCGGAGAACGTCGTCTGCACCGGCACGATCGACTGCCTGGAAAAGACGGCGGGCGGTCTTGCGGGCAAGATCAAGCGCAACGACAACGGCTATTACGGCATCGCGCGCAACTGCTTCGTGTACTGCAACATCACGGTGCGCGGCAAGGGCAACGAGAACGGCGCGGCGGGCGGGATCACCGCTTCCTGCTCCGGCGGCGGACAGGTCGTGAACTGCTATGCAGGCGGTTCGATCAAGGTTCTCGGCGAGGATGCGGACAGCGTCGGCGGAATCGTGGGCAACCTGAAGGGCGGCACGGCGATCGACAACAACGTTATGCTGCTCAAGGTGATCGACGGCGGCGACGACAGCCAGAACATCGGCTATCTCTGCGGAAACTACAGCGGCGATTCCGGTTCGCACATCCACGACAATACCGTTTTTGCGGGCACGCGCCTTCTGGGCGGCGTTTCCGCCAGCCATCCGGAAGCAGCCGCGTACACGGTTGTTCCTGCGGAAGAGATCGCGGGCAAAGCGCTGTATGAACGGCTCGGATGGGATTTCGACACGGTCTGGACCTGGGTCGGCGAAGAGCAGAACGGCTATCCGATGATCAAAGCGTTTGAAACCGCGACCGATATGCAGGCGCGCATCGAAGCGGACCTTCGAATCGACGCGCCCGTGGTGCGGCTTGCCGAGCCGATGACCAACAGCGCGATCGCAGGCGATCCGGCGGTGATCGAGGCGCTCGTTCTGCTTCCCGAGGGACGGTCCGTGAGCGACGCTTTTGTGAAATACGGCACGGGCAAGAAGCGCTCGGCGTGTACGGAAGCCGTTCCGATGACCGCGACAGAAGCGGGTTTTTCTGCCGCGCTGTCTCCCGAGGTCGGCACGTACTATTACTATTGCGTTTTCAACATTGACGGAACAAACTGCACCTTCCCGTCGGAGGGTACGCTGCGGCTGGACGTCGTTTCGGAGACGGTTCGCTACATTCCGGAGCAGATCACACTCACGCCCGGCGCGACCGTTTCGGAAATGAATCTCAACTGGATTACTGCGGCGGAAGGGCTGAATGCCGAGCTGCGCATTCGTCTTGCCGGCGAATCCGACTGGACGTCCGTTCCGGTCACGGAAATCGAGCGCGTCAACGTGCGCGGCGATCACGGCACGTTCACAAGCTACTCGGTCGATCTCAAGGATCTCAAGCCGGGCACGGCATATGAGTATATGGCGGTCACGAACGACGGAGCGGCGGATTACCGGAGCGACGTGCATGCGTTCCGTACGCTGCCGGAGGGCGAAACGTTCTCGTTTGTTCTGATCTCCGACCTGCAGTCCACGAACGAGGAGGGGTACCTCCCGTGGCTGTATACGCAAAAGGCGTTTTTGACCGACACCCTGCATCCGGACTTCGTCGTAAACCTCGGCGATCTGACCGAGGACGACACGATGCAGCAATGGTCGTTCCTGTTTGATCAGCTCGGCGACACGCTCGCGTCGACGCCGACGGCGTTTGTTCCGGGCAACCACGAGTCCAAGGGCGACGTCGTCTATTCGCACTTCAAGGGCCGCACGAACCTGCCGAACGGCATCGACGACGAAATGCTGCATGAAACGACGGCATCGTTTGTCATCGGCGACGTCTGCTTCGTCATTCTGAACACCGAACCGTACACGGGAATCGACGGTGCAGACGCGTCGCAGGACAAGCTGAACTTCTACGAGAAGGAAAAGGCATGGGCAAAGGAAGTGTTCGATGCGTCCGGCTGTTCGTACCGCATCGTGCTCGCGCACGCGGGACTGGTGCAGAAGGACGACGCGGCGACGGCGTTCCTTGAAAAGATGTGCGAAGAGCTGGACGTCGATCTGTTCTTCAACGGACATATCCACAACTATTTCCGCGCGACCGCGGACGGAAACGGGGAAAAGGCGCAGGTCGGGGCAGCAACGACCTTTGTGACGACCAGCCCGATGGGTCTGAAGTTTGACGAGTACGGCGGCGAGATCGACGATCTTCTGGACTTCCAGACCGGCGGACAGAAGGACGAGCGGCAGTACATCACCTGCGTCGAGGTCACGGCGGACGGGCTTACCGTCACCGCGTATCAGCGGACGGAAGCGGGCGATGCGAACATCAAAAACTGCGGCGATTACACGGTGATCGACCGCTTCACGATCGCGCATGCAAAGGCGGAAGCAGCCGAGGAGCCGACGGAAGCCGTGCAACCCGTGCAGCCCGCGGAAGAACCGCAGACCGCGGAGAAGAAGGACCTTACGGGGCTCTGGATCGCGCTCGGCGCCGTCGCGGCGGTTCTGATTGTCGGTACGGTCGTATTCGTTCTTCGCAGGAAGAAAAAGACCGCCTGATATTCAGGTTTCTTTCGACGTTTGTCGCCTCCGGCTTCCGCCGGACCGACAAGACGGCAGACGTCGAAAATTTTTCTAACCGTTTCGTAAACGTTTACGCTGTTCAAAACAGCATGAACATATCAAAAATAACAGAGAAGAGAGGTCATTATGGAAACATTGTTTTGGATCGGTTTCATCGGCGCTGCGCTCGCGGGGCTTTATGCGCTTTTGCAAACCAAAAAGGTTTTGTCCTTCTCGGAAGGCACCGACCTGATGAAGAAGATTGCGGGCGCGATCCGCGAGGGCGCGAACGCGTACCTCCGGCGGCAGTACAAGACCGTTCTGCCGGTATTCGGCGTCATCTTCGTCGTGCTGATGGTCCTTGCGTTTGCAACGAAGGGCGGTCTGCTGTCGCACTTTACGCCGTTTGCATTTTTGACCGGCGGCGTCTGGTCGCTTCTGGCGGGCTTTATCGGCATGAAGATCGCGACGCACGCGAATTCGCGCACCGCGCAGGCGGCAAGCGAGGGACTGAATCGCGGGCTGCGCGTTGCGTTCTCGGCGGGCTCGGTCATGGGCTTCACGGTCGTCGCGCTCGGCATCCTTGACGTTACGCTGTGGTATTTCCTCCTGTACTACGTGTTCGGCGTTCGCGACGCGGTGCAGATCGGCAACATCATGGTCATGAACGGCATGGGCGCTTCGTTCATGGCGCTGTTCGCGCGCGTGGGCGGCGGCATCTACACGAAGGCGGCTGACGTCGGCGCGGACCTCGTCGGCAAGGTCGAGAAGAAGATCCCGGAGGACGACCCCCGGAATCCCGCGACCATCGCGGACAACGTGGGCGACAACGTGGGCGACGTTGCGGGCATGGGCGCGGACCTGTATGAGTCCTACGTCGGCTCGATCCTTGCGACCTTCGCGCTGTCTGCCATCGGCGGGTACGGTTTTCAGGGCATGTTCCTCCCGCTGATGCTGGCGGTTTCCGGCATCGTCTGTTCGATCATCGGCGCGCAGCTTGTGCGCGTCAAGGAAAACGCCACGCAGAAAACGCTCCTGCGAACGCTTCGCACCGGCACGTATACCGCGGCGATCCTGTCGGCGCTTGCCGCGCTTCCGCTGACGTATTTCATCTTCCGCAACGTCGAAGGCGCGAACTGGCTCGGCATCTATTTCGCGATCCTGTCCGGTCTCGTCGCGGGCTGTCTCGTCGGCTTCTTCACCGAGTTCTTCACGTCGGAGTCCTATCGTCCGACGCGCGATCTCGCCGCGACGTCGCAGACCGGCTATGCCACGATCATCATCGGCGGCATCTCGCTGGGCATGGAATCCGCGCTGACTTCGATCCTGATCGTGTGCACCGCGGTGCTCGTGAGCTACTTTGCGGCAGGCGGCACGACGGCGATCGTCGACGCGAACGGACACTTCCTCCAGTCGTTTAACCGCGGTCTTTACGGCATCGGCATCGCGGGCGTCGGCATGCTGTCTACGCTCGGCATCACGCTGGCGACCGACGCGTACGGCCCCGTCGCGGACAACGCGGGCGGTATCGCGCAGATGGCGGGTATGGATCCGGTCGTGCGTGAGCGCACCGATGCGCTGGATTCCCTGGGCAACACCACCGCGGCAACCGGCAAGGGCTTTGCGATCGGTTCCGCGTCGCTGACCTCGCTGGCGCTGCTCGTTTCCTACGTCAATATCATCCAGGAAAAGACCGATGCGGTTTTGAACTTCTCCATCATCAACCCGACGGTGCTGATCGGAATGTTCATCGGCGCAATGCTCGTGTTCGTCTTCTCTGCGGTCACCATGAACGGCGTCGAGCGCGCGGCGCAGTCCGTCGTCATCGAGGTGCGGCGGCAGTTCCGTGAGATCCCGGGGATTTTGGAGGGCACGGCAACGCCCGAATACGCCAAGTGCGTTTCGATCTGCACCAAGGGCGCGCTGAAGGAAATGGTCGTTCCGGCGTGCATGGCGGTCATCGTTCCGATCGTTGCGGGTCTGATCCTCGGACCGACCGGCGTCGTGGGTCTCCTTGCGGGTGTTTCCGTTGCGGGCTTTGCGGTCTCGGTCTTCATGTCCAACGCGGGCGGCGCGTGGGACAACGCCAAGAAATACATCGAGGAAGGTCACTTCGGCGGCAAGGGATCGAAGCCGCACAAGGCGTCCGTCGTCGGCGACACGATCGGCGATCCGTTCAAGGACACCTCCGGTCCGTCCCTTAACATCCTGATCAAGCTCTGCGCAACCGTTTCCATCGTCTTCTCGGGACTCATCGCGCTTGTGCATCTCCTTTAATTCCTCCTTCCTTGTGCCGGGGGACCGCTCAAATCGGGCGGTCTCCCTTTTTTATGCGCAAAAAAACGCCCGATCCTTTCGGACCGGGCGTCTGTTGATTTCGATCAATACTTTCTTGCGTCTTTGACGTGCGCAAGATGATCCTCGTACGCTTTCAGGTTTCTCGGGTTTTCGGAAACCTCCGTGTCGCCCACGCGCCACCAGGATCCGTAGCCCTCGGTCATGGATTTCGGCAGCACGCGGATGTCGAACACCACCGGAACGCCCTCGATCTTCTTGGCCTCTTTGATCGCGGCTTTCATCTCGTCGATCGAACGGATCGTGAACGCCCTGCAGCCGTAGCCCTCGGCGATCTTTGCAAAATCGACCGGAATGAATCTGCCGGAATGCTCGCCGTCCTCGCCGCGGAAGCGGAGTTCCGTGCACAGCGTGTCGTTGCCGTGCCCGACCTGCAGGTTGTTGATGCAGCCGAACGAGGCGTTGTTGAACACGCACACGTTGATCTTCTTATGCTCCTGTACGGCGGTGAGCAGCTCGCTGTGCAGCATGACGAAGCTGCCGTCGCCGACCATTGCGTAGACGTCCTTTTCGCCGATCGCGTACTTTACGCCGAGCGCGCCGGAGACCTCGTATCCCATGCAGGAATAGCCGTATTCCATGTTATAGGTATCGACGGCGCGCGCGCACCACATGCGCTGCATATCGCCCGGCAGCGAGCCGGAAGAGCCGATCGCCACGTCCTCGGGATCGATCGCAAAGTTGATCGCGCCGAGTACCGCGGTCTGGGTGAGTACCGCGTCCATATCCTTTGCGAAGCGGTCCGCGCTCTTGGCGTTCGCGTCGTTCACCTCGGGCACATAGCCCTCGCCGTATTCGGTGTGCATGAGCCGGTCGAGCTCCTTGAACCACCGCGCGCGGGCTTCCCTGACTTCATTCGTATACGGCGCCTTGTAGCCGTCCAGCGCTTCGAGCAGCACGGGCAGCGCGCGCTTCGCGTCGGCGACGACCGGAACGGCGTCCATCTTGTACGCCTGGAACTCACTGACGTTGATGTTGACAAACTTTGCGTCGTCACGGAACAGCCACTTCGACGCGGTCGTGAAGTCCGTATAGCGCGTGCCGACGCCGATGACCACGTCCGCTTCCTTTGCGATCTCGTTCGCCGCGGAACAGCCGGTCACGCCGATGCCGCCGAGGTTCAATTCATGGTCATAGGGGATCGCGCTTTTGCCCGCCTGCGTCTCGCCGAACGGAATGCCCGTTGCCTCGGCGAACGCTTTGAACTCCGCGTGCGCTTCCGAATACCGCACGCCGCCGCCGCAGATCAGAAGCGGTTTCTTCGCCGCCTTGATGACCTTTGCGGCCTCCGCGATCGCTTCCGCCTCTGGCAGGCGCCGCGCAAGACGCCATACGCGCTTTGCGAAGAAGGATTCCGGATAGTCGTACGCTTCGCCCTCGACGTCCTGCGGGATCGCGATGCAGACCGCGCCGGTGTTCGCGGGATCGGTGAGCACGCGGAACGCGGAGATCATGGCGCTCATCAGCTGTTCGGGACGCACGATGCGGTCCCAGTAGCGGCAGACCGCGCGGAACGCGTCGTTGGTCGAGATCGAAAGATCGTTGACCTGCTCGATCTGCTGCAGCACCGGATCGGGCTGACGGCAGGCGTAGACGTCGCCGGGCAGGATCAGGACCGGAATGTTGTTCGCGGTCGCCGTTGCGGCGGCGGTCACCATGTTGGCTGCGCCGGGACCTACGGACGAGGTCACCGCAATGATCTTTTTGCGCTTCATCTGCTTTGCAAAGGCGACGGCGGTGTGCGCCATGCCCTGCTCGTTCTTGCCCTGCCACACCTTCAAACGGCGTGTCTCCTGACGGAGCGCCTGTCCGAGACCGACCACGTTGCCGTGCCCGGGCAGCATGATCACGCCCTCCACGAACGGATGTTCTTTTCCGTCATAGGCGATGTACTGGTTTTCGAGGAAGCGGACCAGCGCCTGCGCCATTGTCAATCGAACGGTTTTCATAATGTCCTCCTGCGCGTTAGATTTTATCCCTTAAAAATATGCTCGTTCGCATCGGGTTTCCAGAGCCACGAATGCTCCGGATCGTCGATGCGCGTCTTTTCCCACGGATCGCCGGGAAGGTGCCGGATCGCCCACGCATAGCACATGGCATAGCCGGGGGCGGCGACCTGCGAATGAAAGCCGTGGTTGATGGTTGCCATTCCGTTGTGCTCGGTTTTGTAGATCTCGCCGTTACTGAATCCCGCGCCGAAGCCCTGCGGATGATCGAAACGGTAGAAGTACACCTCCGGCTGCGGATGGTGGTGCGGCGGATAGCTCGACCAGCGTCCCGGGAAGTTCAGCACCTCGCCGAGCACCATGTTCGAGAACGGCGCGTTTTCATAGTCGAAAAACGTCTTGATCTCGCGGCGCATACAACCCATCAGCTCGCCGTTTGCGCCCGCGTGCTGCACCTGCACCGTTTCGGGCGTGTAGAGCACCGGCTCGTAATCGCGGTCGTTGTCCGTCTGCTGAACGAACAGCTCCGCGTGCGTCTTCGCCGTGAGTTCGATCCTCACGCGGCGCGGGCACAGGAGACAGTATGCCTCGTGACGGAAGCAGTCCGGACGGCTTGCCTCAACGGTTTTGCCTGCCCAGCGCATCGTCACGCCGCCCTCAAACAGCAGAACGGCGGTCTCCTTTTCGGGTTCCTCGATCGCGTATGTGTCGCCGGGCTCGAGCACAAGAAGACCGATGTCCATCAGCATGCCGAGATCGTCGACGTCTGCGTCGATGTACGCGTTATAGCCGCGTTTCACATCCTTTTTGAAATACATATTGCGTTCTCCTCAAAGTCCGGTGTGCTCCGCAATGTATCTGCGGCCCTTGATCGCGTACTCGAGCGGGTTCGCCTTTGCGGGGTCCTGTTCCGCTTCCACGAGCAGCCAGCCGTGATAGTTCGCGTCGGACAGCACCTTGAACACGGGATCGAAGTCGACGTCGCCGTCGCCCGGGACCGTGAACGCGCCGTTGCGCACCGCGGTCAAAAAGCTCCAGTTGTTCTCGCGCGCCTGTTCCACGACCGGAAGGCGCATGTCCTTCAGGTGCACGTGCCCCACGCGGTGGACGTACTTTTTCAGCATGGAAAGCGGATCCTCGCCCGCGAAGGTGAAATGCCCGGTGTCGTAGCACAGGAACACATAGCGCGGATCGGTGTTCGCCATCATGCGGTCGACCTCCTCTGCGGTCTGCACCACCGTGCCCATGTGGTGGTGGAAGCACAGCTTGAAGCCGCGGTCCGCCGCGATCTTTCCGAGCACGTCAAGACCCTTCGTGAAGCGCTCCCAGCCGGCTTCGTTCATAACGGGCTTGTGATCGCCGGTTAAAATCGGCGTGTCGATCTGTCCCTGAATCGACCAGCTCTGCTCGGAAACGTTGATGCGGTTTGCGCCGACGGCGGCGAGGAAGTCAAGCTCCTTTTCAAAGTCCGCGACGTTTTCCTCGAGCGGTTTGGTCAGAAGGAAGGAGGAGAACCAGCGGCTTGCGATCCGCATGCCTCTTAGATCCAGCTCCCATTTAAGTTCGTTCGGATCCTTCGGATACTTGTTGCCGATTTCACAGCCGGTAAAGCCCGCAAGCGCCATCTCGCTGACGGTCTGACGGAAATTGTTTTCCGCGCCGAGCTCCGGCATATCGTCGTTGCACCAGCCGATCGGCGCGATGCCGAGCTTCACTTTTTCGGGGTTGAACATTGCCATAACGTTATCTCCTTATTTCAATCTTTTACCACGGTCGGCAGGGTAGAGCCGCCGTAGGGCATTGCCAATACCTTTGCGTTCGGGCCGAGCTTTTCGAACGCGTGATCCAGCGCTTCCTGCGCGTTTTTGTACGGCTCGAGAAAGACCGAGCGCACGAAATCGTCCGGAAGCTCCGAAACGAGGTCCACTTCCGCGCGTTCCAGCACCATCGCGATCGCCGCCGCCTTGTGCCCGCCCAAGCGGAATTCGCGTCCGATCCGCTCGATCAGACTGTGCGCCGTGGGTGCGGTCGTCATCCATTCCTCGAACGTGCGTTCGCCGAGTCCCTCTTTGCAAGAGCCGATGAGGATGATCACGCCGCCGTCCTTCACCGCATGCTTGGCGTTGTCGAGCGCCTTCTGCGTCTGATACAGGTTCAGGTCCTTCGGCGCGCCGCCCTGCGAAACAAGCACGATGTCCGCAGGCGCTTTGAGTTCCTTGCGATACAGCTTGTCGAGGAACCGGCAGCCCTCGCGGTGCGCCTTCACGGCATCGCCCGC
>CADAZC010000054.1 GCA_902792295.1 uncultured Eubacteriales bacterium | reverse complement strand
CGGCGAAGTCGTGGTCTTCTGACCGACGAGCGTCGTCGGCGCCATCTGACCGCCGGTCATGCCGTAGATCGCGTTGTTGATGAAGATCGTCGTGATCTTTTCGCCGCGGTGCGCCGCATGGACGATCTCCGCCGTACCGATGGAAGCGAGGTCGCCGTCGCCCTGATAGGTGAAGATGTACTTATCCGGGTGGACGCGCTTGAAGCCCGTCGCGACTGCCGGCGCTCTGCCGTGCGCCGCTTCGTACATATCGATGTTCATGTAGTTGTAAAGGAATACCGCGCAGCCGACGGGAGCGACGCCCGCGCACTTTTCCTGAATGCCCAGCTCGTCAATGACTTCCGCGACGAGACGGTGCACGATGCCGTGACCGCAGCCCGGGCAGTAATGGAACGGAACGTCCGTCAAAACGGGAGTTTTCTTGAAAACGGTTGCCATGGTTTACGCCCTCCTCATCTGCATAATGCGCTCGGCAATATCCTCCGCTGCCGGGATGATGCTGCCGCCCTTGCCCATGTACTCCACGGGCTTAATGCCGTTGACCGCAAGACGGATGTCTTCGACCATCTGACCGTTGCTGATCTCGACCGTGAGACCCGCCTTGACGCTCTCCTGTGCGAAAACGTCGCGGACTTCCTTCGTCGGGAACGGCCACAAAGTGATCGGACGGACGAGACCGGCTTTGATCCCGTTCTCCTCGAGGATGCGGACCGCCGCCTTGCAGACGCGCGCGACCGTGCCGTATGCGCAGAGGATGTATTCCGCGCCCTCGGTGTGGTACTTCTCGACCATGACTTCCTTCTCGCGGATCACGTCATAGCGCGCGTTGAGGCGCGTCATGAGACCGTCCAGATCCTCGGTCTCGATATACAGCGAGTTGATGACCGCACGCGGTCTGGTGCCCTTCGGATCCCAGCCCTGCGCCGCCCAGGGTTTCTCGGGCATCGTGGGATTCGGATTCATGTGCAGCTCGACCGGCTCCATCATCTGACCGATCAGACCGTCGGCAAGGATGATGACCGGAATGCGGTATTCGTCCGCCAGATCAAATGCATGAGGCATGATGTCGACCGTTTCCTGAATGGAGGAAGGCGCAATGACGATGCTGCGATAGTCGCCGTGACCGCCGCCCTTGACCGCCTGGAAATAGTCGCCCTGGCTCGCCTGAATGTTGCCGAGACCCGGACCGCCGCGCATCATGTTGACGATCACGCACGGAACCTCTGCGCCCGCGATCGTGGAGATGCCCTCCTGCTTGAGCGAAATGCCCGGGCTGGAGGAAGACGTCATAACGCGCGCGCCCGCGCCGCCCGCGCCGTAGACCATGTTGATCGCGGCGAGCTCGCTCTCCGCCTGCAGGAAGCATCCGCCCACCTGCGGCAAACGCAGCGACATGTACTCGGGGATGTCGTTCTGCGGCGTGATCGGGTAGCCGAAGAAGTAACGGCAGCCCGCCTGGATGGCCGCTTCAGCGATTGCTTCGCAGCCCTTCATCAGTTTCTTAGCCATACTGTTCCTCCTTATTTTTCGATCTCAATGGCAACGTCCGGGCAGGTCTTTGCACAGGACGCACAGGCAATGCAGGCCTCCGGATGCACAACCTCAACGGCAAAATAGCCCTTGGTGTTGAGGTGCTTCGAAATGGCCAGCACGTCTTTGGGACATGCACGCACACAGAGCCCGCAGCTCTTGCATGCGTCTTCGTGAATGGTTACTTTGATCATGGCATTTCCTTTCTTTCTCCGAGATTTCTGGTAATTGGTATGATTAAAGTCCCTCTTTCAGGAACTTATCCCAGCTCCGGTGCATATACACGTCGACCGGCTGACGGACGCCGATGTATGCTTCGTCGAGCCCGTGCGCCTTTGCATAGGCGTCGAAATCGTCGAGCACGCTTTGCAGCCCGCAGGTCCCCCACACGGGAATTCCGGTCCGCTCCGAAAGCGCTTTCGCCAACTCGTAGCCCTCCAGAAGGTGCGTGTAATCCGTTTCTCCCGCAAGGTTTCCGTTGTTCACGATGCCGGTGACCCTAAGGCGCGACACGAACTGGATCTTTTCGAGCGTCGCGTACGCGCTTTCGAGGTCCGCCGCCGTCGGACGCATCGGATTCAGAATAAACAGCACGTGCAGGTTTTCCTTCGGGACGCGTTCAAACTGCGGCTTGTACTGGCCGAGCGCCACCGAGCCCACGTGATCGCCTCCGATATCGAAAAAAACGCTTCCCTCTCCCGGCGTAAACGCAGAATATACGCGGGCGGAAAGCGAAAGGATTTCGATCTTGTCCAATGCGAACGGAGGCATGATCAGCTCAACGCCGGCAGGCGTCAGAACGTCGCCGCGCTCGCTGGTGCGGAAATACGGGTTGATGACGTCGAGGTCGACCAACGTACAGGGTCCGTGCTTCGCGGCGCGGATTGCCATATTCAGCGCAAGCTCGCTTTTTCCGCTGCCGAATGCGCCGAGCAGAACCCAATACTCCTTCATACGCGGTCGTACCTCTCATTAGTTGTCAGACAACCGTTCAAAGGTGTCCGACATCAATGGTATTGTATCAAAATGCCGTCAGAAAGTCAATCGGCATTTGTGTATATTTTCTCGGTTCCGGCGCATCTTTTCCGTGCCCGAAACCGCTCTGCAACCGATCTGCGACATATATGGTATTATAAGCAAACAACGGAAAGGAATCATCATCATGAAACGATTTGTCTGTATGCTTTGTGCCGCTTTGCTGCTGCTTTGCGGCTGTGCAAGAACCTTTGAACCCTCCCCCGCGCCGGCAGCGAACACCGATCCGAAGGAAGCGCCGAAGGAGCTTCCGTATTTTCCGGTTCCCGTGATCGAGGGCTACGCGGACTTTTCCGACGTGCTTTCGGCAAAGCTCATCGACGGCACGGAAAACAAGAACCTTTCGCCGATCAGCGTGTACCTTGCGCTCGCGATGGTTGCGGAAGGCGCCGAAGGACAGACACAGACCGATATGCTGAAGCTTCTCGGCGCAGGCAGCCCCGAAGAGCTGCGCAATATCTGCGGCGCCATGCTCGGCTCGCTTTCGGTCGACACGGAGGAAAGCACGCTTGCGCTCGCGAACTCGATCTGGCTGGCGGACCGCGGCGGCAAGCTGAACTTCCGCGAAGCATACCTCAAAGAGCTCGCCGAAACCTACCGTTCCGAAGCGAACGCGGTGGATTTCTCCGAAACGAAAACGGCGAAACAGATCGCGGATTGGATCACAAAGCATACGCACGGGAAAATCAAGATTTCCGAGGACGCGATGCAGTTCGAGCCGGATACGATCGCGGTGCTGATCAACACGATCTATCTGAAGGACGCCTGGCGCGACGAATTCTACGAGGGCGCGAATGAAACGGGCTTGTTTGACGGCACGCAGACCGTCGAATACATGAACCGTAAGGACAACGGTGTGACGATCGTAAAGGGCGACGGATTTTTGCGCTATTCGCTCCCGCTGCTGCGCGTCGGGCGCATGACGTTCGTGCTGCCGGACGAGGGAACGCCGCTTGCTTCCCTTCTCGGCACGCCCGAAAAGCTGCACGCGCTGCTGAACGACGGCGAGGAACTCCGCGCAAACGTCAGCGTAAAGCTGCCGAAGTTCGCGTTTCAGGACCGGTTCGATCTGAACGATGCGTTGGAAGCGCTCGGTATCGCGGTTGCGTTCTCCGACGAAGCGGACTTCTCCGCCATGTGCGACATTCCCGCAAAGATCTCCCGCGTCATTCAGGAGTCCTATATCGGCGTCGATGAAAAGGGCGTCGAAGCCGCGGCGTATACGATGGTCGTGATGGACGAATGCGCGGCAATGCCGGAGGAGCTGCCGGAGATCGACTTCCACCTCACCCGCCCGTTCCTCTATGTGATCGAATCCTACGACGGCACGGTGCTGTTTGTCGGCACGGTGACCGAACCCACGCCCGCGAAATAAACAAACACACAAAAGCGGCACGCCGAACGGCGTGCCGCTGTTTGTTTTCGCTTATCTCGAATGCTGCTTGATCGCGCCGGAACGGTAGGCGGCAAGGAGCCGCTGAAGATCGTCGATGCGCTCCAGAAGCGTTTTGCCGACGTCGGTGTCCGCGACGCGTTTGCGGACTGCGGGCGTGTAGACGATCTGCTGGGTGCTGTGGATATCCGTTTCGGTGCGGATCGCCTCGTTGACCGTTACGAACGGATCGTGGCACGAGAGGATCATGCACTGCGAGTTATAGATCAGCGTGTAGCCCGCGATGCCGGTCGTGGACTGGTATGCCTTCGACATGCCGCCGTCGATGACGAAGATGCGGCCGTTCGCCTTGATCGGGGATTCGCCCTTCTTGATCTTGACCGGCACGTGTCCGTTGACGATATGCGAATCGGGATCGCCGGAAAGTCCGAACTCCTCAAGGATTTTGATCGCGAAGGCCTCGTGCTCGGCGAGCTTGAAGTACGGATTCTTATGCTCCTCGTGCGTGATCTTGTCGTCAATGAAGTAGCGCTCGAACGTGGTCATCTTGTCCTTGCCGAAGAGAGGCGAGTTCGTGCCGCACCACAGATACCAGAAGAAGTCGAGCCCCTGTTCGCGCTCGGGCGTGCCCCATTTGGTGAAGAAGCCCTGCCGCACCAGCGCGTCCGCCTTATCGAACAGCGCCTTGCCCGCGTACTCCTTTCCGTCGATCGTGACGGACGCGAACGTGCCGTCCGGATTGGAGGGGACGCAGCCGTGGAACAGGAGGTTCCCGTTGCACACAAGGTACATGCTGCCGTGCGAGAACAGGAACTTCGTATGCTCGCGGATCTTGCCGGAGTGATAGAACGCCGTGCGCAGCTTATCCATGAGGTCCTCTTCCTCTTCGGTCAGCACGTACGGATCGGAGGGCAGGACGGTCGGGAAGCGCTTGTCGGCAAGCTCGTATTCGACGCCGTCGATCACCATCGTGCCGCGCTCGTAGTCCACAAGGTGCAGCATACGGCGGTGCTCCATATGGTATTCCGGGTTCTTCTCAATGATCTGCCCCTCCAACTTGAACAGGATGATCGCCATCGCCTTGTGCATCTTGGCGATCATCTCGGGGTTGTCATGGTGCGCGTCGCCGACCTCGCGCGGAAGGAACTTCGTGCAGGGATCGTCCGCGTACGTTTCCAGCGCGAACTTCAGAAGCGGGGACAGCGAGATGCCGTAGCCGTCCTCGATCGTGTCGACGTTGCCGTATTTGAGCGAGTTGATGATCGCGGTCGCAATGAGCGCGCGGTTGCCCGCGGAAGCGCCCATCCACAGAATGTCGTGATTGCCCCACTGGATATCCACGTTGTGATAGGTGGAAAGCCGGTCCATGATGATGTGCGCGCCGGGACCGCGGTCGTACACGTCGCCCACGATGTGCAGCCGGTCGATGACCAGCCGTTGAATGAGATCGGAAAGCGCAACGATCAGCGTGTCCGCCTGTTCGGTCTCGATGATCGAGCGGATGATCTCGTTGTTGTAGCGAACCTTGTCCTCGGTTTCGATCGCGTGCAGGAGCTCGTCGATGATGTAGGCATAGTCCTCCGGCAGGGCTTTGCGGACCTTACTGCGCGTGTATTTCGACGCGGAGAAACGGCAGACCTCGACGAGCCGCCGCAGCGTGATCTTGTACCACTCGGCGTTGACGACGCCCGCGCGCTTCAGAAGATCGAGCTTCTGCCGCGGATAGTAGATCAGCGTCGCAAGCGTGTTGCGCTCGGCTTCGGTCACGCTGTTCTCGAACAGGATGTCGATCTTCTTGCGGATCACGCCCGATGCGTTCTTCAGAATATGGATGAACGCCTCGTATTCGCCGTGAATGTCGCTGATGAAATGCTCCGTGCCCTTCGGAAGCCCCAGGATGGCTTTCAGGTTGATGATCTCCGTGGAGACCTCCGCGATCGTCGGGTACTCGTGCGCGAGAAGTTTCAGATACTTCATGTCCGTCAGCTGTTCCATGCCGTTTCCGCCTTTCGTATGATTCTTTGTTCATTTTATCATGCCGCGATCGGCTTGTCACCCGTTTCGGAAAATATATAGAAAATCGCGCCCTTCGGACGCGATTTTGCTTTCTCAATGCTTATCCGCTCTTTCGAGGACCTTCCTGTACGGCATCAGCATGCCCTCGGTCATTTTACCGCCGATCTTCTTCTGAAGCTTTTTATTGCGCATCATGCCGCCGACCAGATACATGCCCATGATGCGGCCCTTGCGCTTCTGCGGGAAGTCGTAGAAGCCGTGCTTTTTATAGAAGCGGTGGTCCTCCTTCATCAGCCCGCGCATCTGATAGATGAGATCGCGGAAGATCTTCATCCCGCCGACGCCCCAGAACGTCTTGGGCGGCTGATAAGCGTGATCGACCGCGTAGCGCAGGGTCTCGCCGAGCGCCTCGATCCCCGCGTCGGGATCGGATTCATCGCACGCGACGCCCGCCAGGAAGTTCCCGCCGACCTCGGCGCGCGCCTCGATCACGGTGCGAAGGTTCTCCTCCTCCGAAAGCGGTCCGCTCACGAGGTAGCCCACGGGCTTGCCCATCGTGACCGTGCGGTGTCCGTTGCAGAACTGCCGGTCGTCGTACAGCTTCATGCGATAGCCCATCGAATGGTCCCTGATCGCGAACGCATAGACGATCGCGTCCGCGGTCTGGATCTTTTCGCGAAGGAAGCTGTCGAAGCCGTCCTTATAGACGCACGCGCCCTTTGCGGCGCATTGAAAGCACCCGAGGCAGCCGCCCGCGAACGGGAATTCGCGGAGATTCACGAGCGTCGTTTCAAACGGCGCCACGCGCAGAAACCGCCCGACGAGATCGCGGATCGAACTCTCCTCGTCCGGATCGAAATCCGCCACGACGGCGACGCGCCCGCCTTCCGACATCGCCGGCATTGCGCTTTCCGAAAGCGGAACCGGCGTGAATTCCTTCGGCTCGCCGTACCGTTTCGGCTCGGAAAAGCCGTGTTCTTTGCGCCACAGAACGAAGCGGAAGAAGTCCTCCGCCTCCTTTCTGCCCTGTTCCTTCAAAAGATCCTCCATGTCCGCGGACAGCCCGCCGAGATAGGAAAGACCGAGGTCGTCGCAGTTGTCGCGAATGAAGCGATGCGCGGTGATGTCATAGAAATGCAGCGATGTCGTGACCTGCGCCGCGCACTTGCCCGCAAGGTTCACGCCGTGCTCCTTCAAAAGCTCGATGAACCGGTGCAGCTGGCTCGGCACGAGGAACGTATAGACCGGATAGCAGAACAGAAGAAGGTCGGCGTCAGCAAGCGCCTCCTCCGCCTTCGAAAAATCCTTTTCGAGCGCTTTGATCCTTTGCCCGACGTGCAGCACCTCGAAGGTCTCCTCCGGGAAACGCTTTTCGAGATACCGGATCGTCTGCAGCGTGATGCTGTTTTCGCCCTTCGGCGAGCCGTTCAATACCAGAATCCGCATGACGCGCCTCCGTCAGCGCTTCGCGGACAGGCGGTAGATGCGCAGTCCGTCGAACTTCTTGATCAGCCGCAGCATGCTGTTGAACGGTTTCCAGTCCTTGTCCTGTTCCTCCGGCGAAAGCGTGAGATAATGGTCGTGGATCTCCTCGTCGGTCGGATCGCCGTCCATGCAGAGTTTGTGGCAGCGGAGCCGTTCGCGCAGCGCTTTCTGCTCCTTCGGATCGTCCGCCGCCGTTTCATACAGCGTGCCCTGCGTCCAGCCCATGCTCCTGTGTTCGCGGACCCAGCGCGCATGCTCCATCGGCGCGAACACCGCGATCTGCGACGCGCGGAACGTGTGCAGCATGTCGAAGTCGACCGGCTTGTCGGTGTAGAAGCAGTTGATCGCGTTCAGATACCGCGCAAAGCTCTTGACCTGGTTGATGTTGCTGAGCTTGTACTCGAGCGACATGATGTTGAACTCGCTTTCGAGCTGTTCGGTGTCGACCTCGTCTTCGCGGCCCATATGGTTATAGCGCGCGTTCAGCGCAACCGCGAAGTCGTACATATGCAGGAAGTTCGACGCGGAAAGGTAGGTGTGCTTGCTCCTGCGGTCCACCGGACACAGCTCGGTCTCCACCGTAAGCGGCATGATGGAAAGATCGACGATCTTTTCGATGTCCGTCAAAAACCGCTGTTCGGACTCCGCCATGTCGCTGTATGCTTTGAGCCGCGGCGGAGGCGTCGTGCGGTCGCCCTCCGCCCATGCCTGATAGCGCGCCTCATACGCGCCGATCTTTTCCGCCTCTTCGGAATCGTAGAAATAGCGGGAACGGATCGCGCCGCCCGCGAAATCGAACTCCGCGGACATCGGCTGCAGCTCGGTGCGGCTGTTTCTGCCGTATGCCGTGCGGTCCCAGCATTGCAGCTCGTCGCAGAGCATCAGAAGATAGGCGAGCGGATGCAGCTCGGCCTTTAGCGACGGCTTGCGCTTGGTCTTGGATTTATAGAACGCGATCGCGAACTTATAGAGACTGTTGTGCAGCATGATCGCGCTCAGCGCGTCGAGATGCGCGGGCGTAAGCCGTTCCGCACCGATCACGTCGACCAGCTCCTTGTGCAGACGCGCCGCGCTGAAAAACGCGTGATCCATGAAATAGCCGTTGTTCTCCGGATGCAGCGGCTTGTTTTTGATCACGTCCGTGAGGTATTCCTCCGAAACGGAATACGCCTCGCCGAGATGCTTCGCGATGCCGTATGCAAGCAGCTCCTCCACCGTGTCGAATTCGCGGTTGAACAGCTTAATAAGATGCGCCTTTTCTTCTTCGCCGATCGCCGTCAGCGCCTCGACGTCGCGGTACGCGAGATAGACGTTGCCCTCGCCGCGCCCCTGACGCTGCACCTCGAAGTACGCCATCACCTGCTCGAACGGGATCTCGAACGGGTAGCCGATGTCGTGGAACAGCGACGAAAGCCCCCAGAACTCGAGGAAGAATGCCGCGGCTTCGCGTTCCTTCGTGAAGCCGTAGAAACGCTTGAACGTCTCGCGGAATGCGGCGTTGGTCTCATAGATCGCGAGCCCGAGCGCAAAGACGTACACGGAATGGGAATAGTGGTCGCGGTGCTTCATCAGGAGCGTGCTCGCATTGGACTCGAACTCGCTCAGAAGCTCCACCATCTTCTGCGAACGTCCGTTGCCGCCGATGAACATTTCGAGATACGCGTAATAGACCGTGTACGCGTCCTCGGCGACGCCGGAGTCGATGAACTTGCCGAGCTCGTTTGCAAGACAAAGCCGGTCGACGTCCATCTGCATGTCATAGGGCACCTGATTCGGACGAATGCCCGTACCGAGGTACGTCCCGGTCTTCTTTTCCGCTGCGGTCTTTTTCGCGTCGAAGCGCAGTCCCTCGCAGCGCTGATGCAGAAACCGCAGCGCCGCCGAACGCAGATCGAATCCGTTTTTGACCGCCCTCGTCTGCGCCGGCACGAACGGACCGACGTCCGTTCCGAACTGTTCGAGATGCGCCTTCCGCATCTTTTCCAAAGCCGTATATCCCATAGAAAACTCCTTTCCGTTTCTTCAAACCGTCAATGTCCCGCCGCGAACGCGCGTGTGCGCGCGACGAGTTCGTTTTCGTCCGCAAAGAACAGATCGCCGACCACATATTTCCCGGCGGCGGTCCTTCCGACCGCGTACGCGCCGTCTGCGGAGAACGCCATGTCCTCAAACGTGTCCGCCTGTGCGTTCATCGAGAACAGCAGGCGGCAGCTGTCGTTCAGGTCGTAGACGTCGATCCGGGTGAGTCCCGCGCACATCGCCATCATCAGACTGCCGTCCCCGTTGAACGCGAAGGACGAATACTGCGTGCCGTTGTTCCAGATCTTTTCCACAGCATGCGTCTTCATGTTGTAGACCATCATGCGCGTGCTGACGTCGATCGCCACAAGCCGGTCCCCCGAAATGCCGAGCGCGTTGATATAGGTGTAAAGCTGTCCGACCGTGTCCCTGACCGTTCCGTCGCCCTGCGTGTCGAAGAGCTCGATCGTGCCGTCCGGGTGCGCGATCGCCGCGACGCTGCCGTCGACCGAGAAATGGAACGTCGGCGGATAGTCCTTGTAGAGATTCGTCTGCTTGAACGTCGGCGAAAGCTCGTGCTGACTCGTAAGCGGCACGCATTCGGCCGCCCGCTGCGAAAGATAAACGTCCGAAAGCGCTC
>CADAZC010000053.1 GCA_902792295.1 uncultured Eubacteriales bacterium | reverse complement strand
AGACGGACGGATCGCTCGTTCGTCCGCTGGTGATGCCGCCGCACAGATCGCCGGTTTCGAACCGGTCGCGGAGCATGCCCTGCGCATCAAACAAAAAAACGGCTTCGCCGGTCGCGGCGACGCCGAAGCTGTCCGGCCTGAATACTTTGCATGCAGACGAAGCCAGCTCACCGTCCAGGGGAAAGCGGTTTGTCTGTGCGGGATCGTCGGTCAGAAACCAGCCGGAAAGGCTGCGGGGCGATCCGGAGCCGTTGCGCAGCTCGATCCAATCGCCGCTTGCGCCGGACGCGGATACCTCGCTGATATAGATATCGTCGGCGGGAAACGCGCCGAGCTCCTTGACGTCGCCGACCGACGCGGCGTTTTCAAAACCGGGCGTCGGATATTTGTAATAGCACAGGCTGCCGTCGTCGTTGAGACCGACGGAGGTGTTTTTCGGTACGCCCTCGATCCGGGGGATCTGCTGGACTGTCCGGGTCGCGGCGCGGTACAGCATCAGACCGCTGTCCGAGGAAGAGACGGAAGATCTTTCCGAAACGGAAACCCAGCACGGAAAGCATCTTCGTCTTGTGGTGCCAGCCCTGGATGGGGATGACTTCCACGGGGGGGAGTGCCTCCGCGCCGGAAGGCGCTTCGTGCCGTAAAATCGAGCGGCGGACGCTGGATCGCCGTCACCGACGACGAGATCCTTGCCGCGATGCGGCTTTTGGGCAGAAGCGAAGGCGTGTTCGGCGAGCCCGCGGGCGTCACCGCAACGGCGGGCGTCAAGAGAGCCGTGAAGGAGGGCGTGATCCGTTCCGACGAGACCGTCACCGTCATTTCCACCGGCAGCGGGCTGAAGGACGTCAACAACGCGTTGAAAGCGGCGGGCGAGCCGTTCCTCTGCGAGCCGGACCTTGCTGCGTTGGAGGCAAGCGGCAGAATCAAATAAGAGAAATGAACGACGCCCTGCGGGAGGTTCCGCGGGGCGTTTTTCTCTGCGCTTGATTGACATTGCCTGTCGGTTTTGCTAAAATGATGTCGCTTCATTCCGACGGGAGGTATTGTGATGCGATCGAAACGGCTTATTTGCGTTCTGCTTGCGCTGATTCTTTGCGCGGGCTGTTCCGCCGCGCCGCAAACACCCGCGGAAACACCCGCTCCCGCGCCGGAGATCACCGCGGAACCGGTTGCCGAAACGATCGTTTCCGCACCGACTGCAACCGTCGAACCGTCGCTGGAAGCGGCTCCGACGCCCACGCCGGTCCCGACGCCTACCCCCACCCCGACGCCTGTTCCGACGCCGACGCCCACGCCCGAACCGATCACGGACGAGCGCATCGAATCCGGCGAGTTTGACAGCTATTTTGCAGACGCCGTGTTTTTGGGCGATTCCATTACGCGGCAGCTGGCGGGCTACGCGCGCGATGAGCGGCAGACGAATCCGGATTTTCTCGGCGGCGCACCGATCTTCGGCGAAGCGTCCATGAGCGTCAAGTTTGCGTGTCAGGATCGCGCGTCCGAACACAGCGTTTCGTCGTTCCGGTACCGCGGAAAAGCCGTTTCCATGACCGAACTGATCAAGCAAAGCGGCGCGAAGCGCGTCTTCATCATGCTCGGCTCGAACGACATCGACAGCCGCGCATGGAGCACCGTGGAAGAGTATTTTGCGACGCTGATCGACGTCATCCATGAGAAATGTCCCGACGTCGAAGTCGTCATCCAGTGCGTCATGCCGATCACCAAGCGGTTCAGCGAAAAGATCAGGATCAAGATCGACCGCTGGAACAGCTTCAACGGCATCCTTGCCGGCATCTGCGAAGCGCACGGCGCGTCGTTCTGCGATTTCTCCGATCTGCTGAAGGACAAGGACGGCTATCTGCCGCTTTCCCTTTCGCTGGATCGCGAGTATCATCCGAACAAAGAGGGCGTCATCCTCTGGGTGCGGGGTCTGCGCATCTACGCCGCGCAGCAGATGTACCCGGACGCGGAGCTGCGCGTTTCGACCGGACCGCAAAAATAAGCATAAAATACCCCGCGGAAAACCCGCGGGGCTTTTTTTCAATTTCCTTTACAGTACGCTTCGATCGCCTTCGCCGCGAACGCCGCCGTACCCTCGCCCGCGTATGCGTCGATGTTTTCGGTGAATTCGCCGCCTGCGCCGTACATCTGCCCGAGGCCTTTGAGCACGTCGTTCGAGCAGGAATAGAAATGCGCGGAGATATACGCCTGCAGGGTTTGTACCGCCGCCTGCGCCTGCGGCGCGTCCGGCGCGCCGTCCTTCACCGCCGCAAATTCTTTGAACAGCTCCATCAGCGCCGTTCCTGCGCTCTTCTGCTGTTCCGGCGTAAGCTTTTTCGCCTCGTATTCGCGGTATGCGGGCGTGTGTCCCCACGTCTTTTCCGCTTCTTTTGCGTACTGTTCGAAATTCATTTCCATATCGAAACTCCTTTGAAAAAAGCGGAGCCGCATTTCTGCCGCTCCGCTCTGCCGTTTTTCTTACAGATTGAACTGCTTGCTGATCAGATCGACGATCTCGGCGCCGATGCGCTTCTGCGCTTCGACGGTCGTTGCGCCGATGTGCGGCGTGCAGGAGACCATCGGATGGCTGTAAAGCGCATGGTTGTTCGCGGGCTCGACCGCCCAGACGTCCAGACCCGCCGCGCGGACCTTGCCGGATTCGAGTGCCGCAAGAAGCGCATCCTCGTCCACGTTGGTGCCGCGGCTCGTGTTGATGATGACGACGCCGTCCTTCATCTTCGCGATCGTTTCCGCATTGATCAGCGCGCCGCCGTCAACTGCCGGCGCATGGACGCTCACGAAGTCCGCCTGTGCAAGAAGTTCATCCATCTCGACGTACGGGATGCCCAGCTCCTCTTCGATGCCCGGGATGTGGAAGATATCGTACGCGACGACCTTCATGCCGATCGCCTTCGCCATCTTGCCGAGCGCCTGACCGATACGGCCGAAGCCGACGATGCCGAGCGTCTTGCCCTGCAGCTCGATGCCCTTCGCATACGCTTTCTTTTCCCACTTGTCGTTACGCATGGTGTAGCCCGCGATGGAAAGGAAGCGCGCGCACGCGAACATATGACCCATTGCAAGCTCTGCAACCGACTGGGAGGAAGCGCGCGGGGTGTTCTTAACGATCAGACCCTTGCTCTCCGCATACTTCACGTCGATGTTGTCCACGCCGACGCCGCCGCGGATGATCATCTTCAAACGACCTGCCGCAACCGCCGCGTCGATGATCGGCTCACGGACCTTCGTTGCCGAACGGACGACGATGACGTCATAGTTTGCAAGCTCTTTCTTGAGGTCTTCCGGCTCATAGAACTGGCTCACGACCTCGCAGCCCTTTGCTTCGAGCGCAGCGATCGCGCTCTTGTCCATACCGTCAGATGCCAAAATACGAATCATAGTTTTTCTCCTTATGCGTTTTCCGCTTCATATTTCTTCAGGAACTCGACCAGCGCTTCCACGCCCTCTTTCGGCATGGCGTTGTAGATGGAAGCACGGAGACCGCCGACGCTCTTGTGACCCTTGAGGTTGTCGAAGCCCGCCGCCTTGGTCGCCGCAACGACCGCCGCGTCCTTATCCTTGTCGCCGGTGACGAACGGGATGTTCATGAGCGAACGATCCTTCTTTTCAACGGTGCCCTTGAACATCTTGGAGGAATCGAGGAAGTCGTACATGACCTTCGCCTTGTCCTCGTTGCGCTTTGCCATTGCCTCGAGACCGCCGGTCTTTAAGAGGTACTTGAAGACCTTGCCGCAGACGTAGATCGCCCAGCAGTTCGGCGTGTTATACATGGAGCCGTTGTTCGCATGCGTGTCGAAGCGCAGATAGACCGGGATCTTCGGGTCGATGTCTTCACGGATGAGATCCTCGCGGATGATGACGATCGCAAGACCCGCGGGACCGACGTTCTTCTGCACGCCGCCGTAGATCAGACCGTAGTCGGACACGTTGCACGGCTTCGAAAGGAACATCGAGCTCTGGTCGGAAACGAGGATCTTGCCCTTGGTGTTCGGAAGCACCGGATAGGTCGTGCCGTGGATCGTTTCGTTCTCACAGATGTAGACGTAGTCCGCGTCGTCGTCGATCGGAAGATCGGAGCAGTCCGGAATGTAGCTGAAATTCTTATCTTCGCTGGACGCGATGACGTTGACCTTGCCGTATTTCTTGGCTTCGGTCGCCGCCTTCTTGGACCAGTTGCCGGTGACGATGTAGTCGAACACGCCGTTCTTGCAGAGATTCAACGGAATCATGGCGAATTCGAGCGTTGCGCCGCCCTGGATGAACAAAACCTTGTAGTTATCGGGAATGCCCATCAGCGTGCGGAGGTCCGCTTCCGCCTCGTCAATGATCTGCTGGAAGACCTTGCTGCGGTGCGACATTTCCATAACGCACATGCCGCTGCCCTTGTAGTTCAGCATTTCGTCACGGATCTCTTCGAGCACCTCAACGGGCATCGTAGCGGGACCTGCGGAGAAATTGTAAACGCGATCGTACTTCATTTGCATACTCCTTTTCTTCTCGGCAAAAACGCCGTATTTTTACGATACCATTGTAGCCCATTCGCAAAAGAAAAGCAACCGAAAAGGGTTGCTTTCATAAATATATTTTTTGTTGTGATCCGCTGCGTTTTTTGGTTGTAACCGGCTTACCGAAACGCGAGTTTTAAGAACTTCGCGTCGTTCATCTGCTCGTTTGTAACGTAATTCCCGTCGCAAAACAGCGCGTAGGTGGTGACCGGCGTCGGCGCGGACTGTGCCTCATTGCGGCTTGTGAGACGGAACGCGCGGAACGGGATGTCGTGCGCCTTTGCCGCTTGCTCCACGATCGGCACATACTTTCCGTTGAACGGGCACTGGTTCGTGTAATACAGGACGTAACCCGGTTCGTCGACGTGCGGATGGCGGGCGCATTCTCTGAACTTCGGCTTCTCTGCGCCTTCGGAGAACGGCAGCGCCCAGAGCTGAATGCCGTTATCCGCTTCGTCGCACACGGAAAAGCCCTTGTATTTCAGGAACTTTGGATCGGCAAGGAACGGCTTTTTCTTCGCGGAGGACAGGATGCAAAGTCCCTTCTTCCCCTGCGCCTTTCCGTCCCGGATGCATTCGTTCAGAAGGTCGTTCGAATACCCGTGTCCCTTCATGGAACCGGACACCCAGAGGCAGTCGATATAGAGGTAGCCCGGCGCGTCGATCGGGTTCCACGCAAACTCGGCGGGAATGTACTCGATGAAGCACTTGCCGCGCTCGGTGCTCTTCAAAAAGACCAGCCCCTCGTCGAAGCGGTCGAGAAGCCACGCCTTTTTCGACGCGACCTGCACGTCCTTATTGTTCGAGATCGCGCAGCAGATATGCTCGCTTTCGAGGTTATCCTTTGTAACGCGAATATAGTCCATGTCGCCCTCTTATGCGTCGAAAATACCCAGGATCACAATACCGGTAACGGCAAGCGCAATCGAAGCGTAATGCTTCCACGAGAGCTTTTCTTTCAGGAAAATGCGGCTCCACAGCACGGACACCGCGCAGTAGGCGGAGATGATCGCCGCGGAAAATCCGACGTGCGCCGTATCGCCGAGCGCGTAAATGTAGGCAAACTGACCCGCCGTTTCGAACACGCCGCCGATCAGCTTTTCGCCGTCCTCTTTGAAGTGCAGCCGGTCGCGCCTGATCGCAAGCACGTAGATCGCCGCCACGACGCCGACCGCAAGCCACGTCAGTTCGTACGCGACGTTCGCAACACCCTCCTCGAGTACGTTCGGGAACACGGTATCGAGGAACGTGCCGGTCGCCTCCTCGCGCAAAAGCACGGAGTCCACGAATGTGCCGGACGCGTCGATCAGACAATACAGGATCGGGAACAGCAGCGCGATCCAGCTCTTGTCATACTTGACCTTGCTGTTTCTCTGCCGCATTTCATGCGCATAATCGCTTTCGGTAAGCTCCGCCGCGCCGAGCGCGACCACGCCGACCGCCACGCACGCGACGCCGACCCACTGCCACACGTTCGGCATCTCCTGCAAAAAGATGAAGCACAGGATCGCGGCGATCGCGCCGGACGAGTTGCAGATCGGGGACGAAACGGACAGCTCGATATAGCGCAGTCCCACGTAGCCGAGGATCATCGAAAGCACGTACAGCGCGCTTGCGGGCATATACGTCCAAATGTCCGCAAGCGTGATCGTGACGCCGCCGAACAGGAGTTCATAACCCGCGTGCAGGCCCATGACGAGACCGACCGCCATCGCCATCTTCCAATGACTCAGTTTATCGCTCTGCCTCGAACCGATCTTGGAAAACAGGTCGGAGCCGCTCCAGCAGAGCAGCGCGACGATTGACAGTATAAACCACATATTCCTTACTCTTTCCCCTCAAAAAAACGGCTTTGTATGAAAAGCCGTCACAGTACTTACGAATTCTTTTCCGGCGCTTTCGGCGCGTTGCCCGGTTTTCTGCGCCTTGAGCGGCGACGGTACTGCCCGTTCTTCTGCCCGTTGGCGTTGCCGGCGTTCTGCGCGGGCTTCTGCTGCGCATTCTGCTGCTTCGGCGGCTGCGGCTGCTTCTGCTGCGGCTGCTTCTGCTGTTCCTGTTTCGGCTGCTCCGGCTTCTGCGCGGGGTTCTGCCCCTGCGAAGCTCTCTCCCCGCGGTTATTCCGGCGCGCGTTGTTTGCCGCTTCCCGCTTAAACTGCGCGTCCGCGTCCCTGTCCTTTGCCGGATCGCCCTTCTTTGCCGCAAGCGCCTCCTCCGGCAGCGGTTCGCCGGGCTGCGAAAGATGCGTGTACGGATACTCGCGGACGTCGATCGAACCGTCCTCCATCGTCAGACGGACCTTCGTGCGCTCGGTGATTGCGTTGTTCTCCACGACCACGCCGACGCCGTCGACCGTGTTGACCTCTTTGCCCGGTTTCGGCATCTTGCTCCGGATCGCCTCGTACGCGCTCTGCTCGTACTGGAGACAGCACATCAGGCGTCCGCAGAGCCCCGAGATCTTCGTCGGGCTCAGGGAAAGATTCTGCTCCTTCGCCATCTTGATCGAGACGGGACGGAAATCGTCGAGGAACGATTTGCAGCAGACGAGCCGTCCGCACGGACCGAGCCCGCCCAGCATCTTCGCCTCGTCGCGCACGCCGATCTGCCGCAGCTCGATCCGCGTTTTCAGCGCGTACGCAAGGTCCTTGACGAGTTCGCGGAAGTCTACGCGCTCGTCCGCGGTGAAATAGAACACCACCTTGCTGCCATTGAACGTGTATTCCACGTCCACGAGCTTCATGTCCAGCCCGTGCTCGGCGATCTTTTCGAGGCAGATCGCATACGCGTCGCCTTCCTTCGCCGCATACTGCGCGCGCAGACGCTTGTCCTCGTCCGTGGCGATCCGCACGACCGGTTTCAGGGGCGCGACGACTTCGCTTTCGTCGACCTCCTTCGGATCGTTCGGCGCTTCTCCGTATTCCATGCCGCGCGCCGTTTCCACGATCACGCCGTCGCCCGCCTTGATCGGCAGGTCGAGCGGATCGAAGTAGTAGACGCGTCCGCTTGTTTTGAATTTGATTCCGATTACTCTGACCATAGTTTCCCCTTACGGCAGTTTTGCCAGGATCCAGTCGACCGTCATGGCAGGGCTCGCCTTGTACGCAAGCATTTCCCTCGCGTCGACCGCAATCTGTATCATACCTTGAATTTGTCCGGTTGTAAAGGTCGAATTGAAAATTGTTTCAACCTCGGCGCAATCCGTATTGCGAACGTCCGCAACGCCGTTCTTCAGGCGCAGCACGTCGGCAAGGATCGAAAGAAAGATCTCCAGAAACGCGTCGAGCCGCGCCGTACCGACCTTTTTTGTCTTCTTCACCGCGCCGTTTTCGTCCTCCTCCGTCACCGTGTCGGTACAAAGCGCGGCGAGCGCGGCATACGGTTTGGATCTTCCGGCAAAGCGCCGGATGCACGCGACCGCTTCCCTTCGGAACGCGAGCGATTCTTCCTTTATGAACGCCTCCGCGCGGCCGTACACGCCGTCACTGAGCTTTGCGGCAAGCACCGCCGTCCCGCGGTCCGCCCCGGTTTCCGTAAGCCGCTTTGCGATCGCTTCCCACGGTTCGGTTTTCGCACGCAGGATCATACAGCGCGAAAGGATCGTCGGGCGGAAGCCCGATTCCGCGCCGGTCAGCAGCAGCAGCGTGTCCTCCGGCGGCTCCTCAAGCGTTTTCAGAAGCACGTCCTGCGCCGCCTCGCTCATCGTGTGCGCGTCGGGGAACAGAATGCAGTGCCGCCCGCGTCCGTACGCCTGCGCGTTGACGATCGCCAGCGCATCGCGAACCGTCTTGACCTGATAGTCCTCCGGCTCGAGATAAAACGGGCAGTTCGCCAGCGCGTTCACGTCGTCCGTGTGCAGAAGATAGCGCGCCGCGGCACGGCGGGCAAGCGCAATCTGCCCGCTCTCCTTCGGTCCCGCAAAGAGAATCGCATGCGGGACCTCGCCCCGCTCGATCCGGTCCATCCAGTCATTCCCCTGCATGCACTGCCTCCGTAAGCTTTCTCAAAAGCGCGTCCGACGCGTTCAGGCACAGCACGCGCCGTTCGCCGTTCTCCGTGAACCACACCGCCGCCGTCTTCTCCCGCGCGCCGTGGAACGTCCGCTCCGCCGGCTTCGCATCGGTCTTCCGGTACGGTCCGACCTCCGTGATGCAATCAAGCGGAACGGTCAGAAGCAGCTTCTGTTTGCTGCCGACGATCTGCGTCACCCGGAGATCGGTGTCGTACAGTTCGTAGAGATAGTCGACAAGCCGCGTGCGGTAGATCCAATAGCCCGTGCCGAGCAGAACGGCGTACAGACCGATCTGCAGATACAGCTTGTTCACGCCGAGCCGGTTCGAAAGGAAAAACGACAGAGCGATCGCGCCGAGCGTGCCGAGCAGCAGCAGAACATACAGGGCGCCGTCCGTGCGGACAAACCGCCGTTTCGGCTCCGTGCGCTCCGTATGAATGATGTGCGGCATCCTTCGTTCCATGCGGTTATTCTACAACAAAAATGCGCCTTCGTCAATCAAACCGCAAAAATTAAAGAATTTAAGAGCTTTTAAAAGCTTTATCAATGTATTTATCTGTAATAACATATAATTGCCGTTGCGAAAAAAAGACCGTGCTGTTATGATAACGCTTGCAATATTCCTCAGTAGCTCAATGGCAGAGCATTCGGCTGTTAACCGAAGGGTTGTAAGTTCGAGTCTTACCTGGGGAGCCACGTCGCCGCGAGCGTCGAATCGTTCGCGGCGACATTTTCCTTTTTGGAGAAAATGTCACCGCTCACCCTCTCCGTTGCGGTTCCTTTCCGCAAAAGGTCACGCTCGGATTTTCTGCTCCTTTGATTGTCCGAATCCTTCCTTATCTCCCGAACAGACCGCGCTTTTTGTACGGCTCGACCGAGGCCGAAACGAACGTATAGCCGGTTTCTTCGATCGCCTTTTTGAGCTTCTCGAGATCGATCTCCTGTTCCGAAAGAAACGTCGCTTCGCCGTGCTTTCTCGACGCGTTCACCTTTTTCGCGTCGGGAAACGCCTTGCGGATCGTATCCGCAATATGCGCCTCACACATACCGCACATCATGCCGTCAATTTTCGCTGTAACCTTGTACATATTATCCTCCTATGAAATAACTATCCGAGCGCCACATCCAGCGCCATCATCAACGTAAACCCGAGCGCGAACAGCACGACGCCGATGTTGGAATGTTCACCTGCCGACATCTCGGGGATCAGTTCCTCCACGACCACATAGAGCATGGCGCCTGCCGCAAACGACAGCAGATACGGCATAGCCGGAACGAACATGCTTGCAAACAGCACGGTCAGAAGCGCGCCGACCGGCTCCACCGCACCGGACAGCGCACCGTCCCAAAATGCGCGGCACTTCGTTTTTCCTTCCGCATGCAGCGGCATGGAGATGATCGCGCCTTCCGGGAAGTTCTGGATGGCAATGCCGAGGGCCAGGGCAAGCGCCGCGCCTGCTGTAATGTTGGCCGTACCGGCGAGGAGTCCGGCGTAGACCACGCCGACCGCCATTCCCTCGGGGATGTTGTGGAGCGTGACGGCAAGGACCATCATGACCGTCCGGTCCAGTTTCGCTTTCGGGCCTTCGGTCTGGTCGGCCTGATCGATGCGCCGGTGCAGATGCGGGATGACGTGGTCCAGCAGCAGGAGGAAGAGAATGCCCAGCCAGAA
>CADAZC010000052.1 GCA_902792295.1 uncultured Eubacteriales bacterium | reverse complement strand
GCAGACAAAAAGAACGGCTGCGTGGAGAAAGCCGCTTGCGATCGCGGCGGCATCCCTTGCGGTTCTCGTCGGCACGGTGTTTCTGATCCCCTCGGCACGGGCGGAGGTGTTCAGCTGGTTCCATATTGATACAAAAGATCAATACCTTGCTGCCGACCCGGCGGAGCGAACGCCGATCCCGGAGCTCGACGCGATCATTGCCACGCCGGCGCCGTCACAGCGGCTTTCCGTCAGTTATGCGGATGAGCCGTATTGGCGTGAGATCGGCGAGCAGTTCTCCGCGCGGATCACTGCGGCGTTCTTCGACGGAGAGCGGCTTTATATCTCCTTCGACTTCGACGGCGTTTCCGGTTATCCCATTGCCGAACAGGATTTTGGTTACACGGCAAAAGCGGGATCGCCGGTCCGGCTCCTGTTGGGAAGCAGGATCGATCCTGCCCACGTCGGCGCATATCTGGAAGACAGCGTAAGTACCGCGCCGTATGAAAACGGAGAGGTTGAGATGTGGGAAGGTCCGCAAAACCGACTCATTCTGACAACGGAGGACGGTTCGCAGTTCTACGGATGGCTCTCACAGACGTACCGCCGGACCGATACCGCCTTCATGGATTCCCTGCATAAGCAATTCGGCAGCGATCTGTCCCGGCTGAGCGCAGAACAGATGGAATCCTATCAACAGCAGATGTGGGATCATTATCGGGAAAACGGACTGTGCGCGCTGTTCTATCTGTTCCCGGCAAACGAGTTCATTCCGGGGCATTCAAACCTTCCGACGGACAAAAAGACCATCTCTGATTACACCGATGAAAACGGCAAGCTCAGGTTTCACGTGCGGTATCAGTCCCGATCGGACGTCGGCGCCGATGCGCCTGTCACAAAACTGGACGTCGATTTCGGAACGGTCGAGGTCGATATGCAGGCATACCGGGAAACGGAGAAGCGGGCTTTGCTGGCGGAAACGGAAGGGATCGCGCTGTCGGGCGAAGCCGTGTTCTATGGGGTGCATACGGAGGAGAACGGACGTATCGTCAAAAAGAATTACATTGCGGACCTTGACGGAACTTTCATCCGCATTGTTGACGCCGGCTGGATCAATGCGCTCGGCGTGCGCGACCTCAGGCTGCAGCTGACGCTCCCCGCGCATTGGAGCACAGAACAGAGGGAGATGTTTTTGCAGTCGTTCTCCCTGAGCGTATCGCTCAACCACGAAAGCCCCATCTTCTATCACCCGGTCTATTCGCTGAACGACGACGGAAGCTATACGCTGGAGCTGAAGGATATTGAGAATATCCCGTTCAGTCAGATTCCGGGCGCCAGCGAGATCTATCTCCTGCCCAGCCTGACGGTCATGACAGACGTCGACGTCTACCGCATTCTGCCGGACGGCTCCGAACGCCGCGACCCCTCTGTGTTTTTAGATCCGCGCGCCGGACACGTCGGCGTTTCAAACAACACGCATCGAATCGTCTATTATCCCGAATGGGCGATCACGCTGAAAGTACAATAAGACGAAAAAGAAAACGCATGCGACTGGATAAACCGCTTCAACGGACGTGCGCCGAACTGCGGATCGGAGCCGTTTTCCACGATGTAGCGCTTCGCCGCGTCGGTGACGCTGAGATGGTAGCTGCGCCCCTCAAGCCGCTTCTCGAGGTCCTTGAACAGCAGCTCGACGATGTTTTTGAGGTTCTCGCCGGTGAGCGGCTTAAAGAACGCGATCTCGTCGAGACGGTTGATGAACTCGGGGCGGAAGCGGGATTTCAGCTCGTTGCGCACCCAGTCCTCGACGCCGGGCTTCAGATGTCCTTCGGCGTCCATGCCGTCCAGAAGCGTATCGGAACCGATGTTCGAGGTCAGGATGATGATCGTGTTCTTGAAATCGACCGTGCGTCCCTGCCCGTCGGTAATTCTGCCGTCGTCCAGCACCTGTAAAAGCACGTTGAGAACGTCCGGATGCGCCTTTTCGACCTCGTCGAACAGGACCACCGCGTAGGGCTTTCTGCGCACCGCTTCGGTGAGCTGTCCGCCCTCGTCGTAGCCGACGTAGCCCGGAGGCGCCCCGATGAGACGCGCCACGGAGTACTGCTCCATGTACTCGCTCATGTCGATACGCACCATGTTGCGCTCGCTGTCGAACAGCGCTTCGGCAAGCGCTTTGCAGAGCTCCGTCTTGCCGACGCCGGTGGGGCCGAGGAACAGGAACGAGCCGATCGGGCGGTTCGGGTTCTGAATGCCCGCGCGCGAACGCAGGATCGCGTCGCACACGCGCTGTACCGCGTCGTCCTGTCCGACGATGCGGCGGTGCAGGACGTCGTCGAGATGCAGCAGCTTCTTGCGCTCGCTTTCGAGCAGCTTCGATACCGGGATGCCGGTCCAGCGCGCCACGATCTGGGCGATCTCCTCCTCGGTCACATGGTCGCGCAGCAGCGTGTTTTCGCGGTTCGCATTCTTTGCTTCGGCTTCCTGAAGCTCTTTCTGCAGCTGCGGGAGTTTCCCGTATTTGAGCTCCGCCGCCTTGTTGAGGTCATAGGCGTTTTCTGCCGCGGTGATCTCGTTGCTGACGGTCTCGATCTGCTCGCGAAGCGCCTGTACCTTCTGGATCTCGACCTTTTCCGCTTCCCATTTCGCCTTCATCGCGTTGAATTCGTCGCGCTGTTCAGAAAGCTGCTTTTCGATCTCCGCAAGGTGCGCCTGCGATTTCGGATCGTCGTCCTGCTTCAGGGACGTCTCCTCGATCTCGAGCTGCATGATGCGGCGCATCTTTTCGTCCATCTCGCTCGGCATCGAGTTCATCTCGGTCTTGATGAGCGCGCACGCCTCGTCCACAAGGTCGATCGCCTTGTCGGGCAGGAACCGGTCGGAAATGTACCGGTCACTTAGCGTCGCCGCCGCGATCAGAGCTGCGTCGTGGATCTTCACGCCGTGGAAGACTTCGTAGCGCTCCTCGAGTCCGCGAAGGATCGAGATCGTGTCCTCGACGCTCGGCTCCTCGACCATGACCGGCTGGAACCGGCGTTCGAGCGCCGCGTCCTTTTCGATGTACTTGCGGTATTCGTCGAGCGTCGTCGCGCCGATGCAGTGCAGTTCGCCGCGCGCGAGCATCGGCTTTAAAAGGTTGCCCGCGTCCATCGCGCCCTCGGTCTTGCCCGCGCCGACGATGGTGTGCAGCTCGTCGATGAACAGAATGATCTTGCCGTCGCTCTTCTTGATCTCTTCAAGGACCGCTTTCAGACGCTCCTCGAATTCGCCGCGGTACTTCGCGCCCGCGACCAGCGCGCCCATGTCGAGCGAGAACAAACTCCGGTCTTTCAGATTGTCGGGCACGTCGCCGCGCACAATGCGCAGGGCGAGGCCCTCGGCAATCGCCGTCTTGCCGACGCCCGGTTCGCCGATCAGGCAAGGGTTGTTCTTCGTCTTTCTCGAAAGGATGCGGATGATGCTGCGGATCTCGTTGTCGCGGCCGATGACCGGGTCGAGCTTGTGCGCCCGCGCGAGTTCCACAAGGTCCTGTCCGTACTTTTTCAGCACGTCGTAGGTGCCCTCGGGGTTGTCGGTGTTCACCTGCCGGTTGCCGCGTACCGCTTTCAGCGCGGCAAGATACGCGTCCTTTTGGATGTTGAACTGACGGAAGAGCTTTCTGATCGATTCATCCGGCTTTTCCAAAAGTCCCAGCATCAGGTGTTCGACCGAAACATACGCGTCGCCCATGCGCTTTGCCTGCGCGTCCGCCTCCGCGATCGCGCGGGAGATCCCCGCCGTTGCGCCCGCCTGCTGTCCGTCGCCGGAGTAGGTCAAAAGCGTGTCGATCGCGCGGTCGACCGCCGTGCGAAGCGCCGGAACGTCCACCTGCATCGAGCTCAAAAGCTGCGTGTTCAGATCGTCCTTATCGTCGATCAGCGCTTTCAGAAGATGGACCTGCTCCACCTGCGTGTTGCGGTTTGCATCCGCAAACTGCTGCGCGCCCTGGATCGCTTCCAAAGATTTTTGTGTGAATCGGTTTGCATTCATATGCGTCGCCTCCTATCGTTACGGCAATGCCGTTCGTGTCGTTTTTAGCACTCTACACCTCCGAGTGCTAAACATATCATAGCACAGTTGCGGTAAAATGCAATACGTCCGCGCAGGAGTTTGCTTTCGTGTCACAATTCGTTCAAATTGCCGTGAAAATGTTGCGTCGCCGCCGCCGTGCGTGATACAATAACGGCGGATGGGAGGCGGAAACATGCAGAAAATGATCCGGTCGAAAGAGGATATGGAACGGCTGATCGAGGCGCTGGGGTTTTTGCCGTTTTTCGAAAACGGGATCCCCGGCTTTTCTTTGGAGGAATACACGCCCCGGGAGCTCTGGTACAACGGTTCCGTCGACGGGCGCGACGACTGGCCGGTCTGGGACTGGAAGGGACCGGTCGCGAGCGCGGGCACGTGCATGTACGGCAAGTTTTTTCAGAAGAAGGCAGGGTTTATCGCCCGTGAATGGATCCCCGATTTTCTGAACGTGCGCCGGAACGGCATGACGTTTGAAGAATGGTATGAGGAAGGGCTGATCTTTTATAAGGACAAGGCGCTTTACGACGCCGTGCGCACCTACGGTTCGATCCTCACGCCGCACCTCAAGATGCAGTGCAATTACCGCAAAGGCGGCAGCACCGGATTCGATACGGTCGTGACGCGCTTACAGATGCAGACGTTCCTCTGCATCTCGGATTTCGTTTACCGGCTCGACAAATTCGGAAAGGAATACGGCTGGGGCGTCGCGCTGTATACCACGCCCGAGGCGCAGTTCGGGGAGGAAATCGCGGTCTGCCCGCGCACGCCTTCGGAATCGCGCGAACGCATCACGGAGCATCTCTCGCAGCTGCTGCCGCATGCGTCGGAACAGCAGATCGGAAAGATGCTCGGATAAACGCGGCGTTTTCGCTTTACGGCGGCGGCGCGGCTGTGGTATACTGATTGCAACAGAGCACGGGAGGAAGCGTATGACGGAACGGGAACTGCATCTGATCGAAAATCTTTGCGAGGCGAACGCGCCGAGCGGCTTTGAGGACGAAACGGCAAACGCCGCGCGCGCCGCAATGGAGGATATCTGCGACGTCGAGGAGGACTCCCTTCGCAACCTGTATCTCATTCGCCGCAAAAACACGGGCGATAAACCGGTGCTGATGCTCGACGCGCACAGCGACGAGGTGGGCTTCATGGTCCATTCGATCCGTCCGACCGGAACGCTTCGCGTCGTCGCGCTCGGCGGCTGGAACCGCGCCACGCTGCCCGGCGCCGCCGTTTGGGTGCGCAACCGCGAGGGGAAATGGCTTCCCGGCGTGATCGCCGCCAAGCCCCCGCACTTTATGAGCGCGGCGGAAAAGGAACGGCAGGGGACGCCCGAGATCCGCGATCTTGCGGTCGACGTCGGCGCAAGAAGCGCAGAGGAAGCGGAGACCGTGTTCGGCGTTCGCATGGGCGAACCGGTCGTGCCGAACGCGCCGTTCCGGTATGACGAAGCGAACGGGCTGTTTTTCGGCAAGGCGTTCGACTGCCGCATCGGCTGCGCGGCGCTTTTGGAGGTCATGCGGCGCATTGCGGACGAGGACCTTCAAATCGACGTCGTCGGCGCGCTGTCCGCGCAGGAGGAGGTCGGCGAGCGCGGCTGCAAGGTTTCGGTAAACCGCATCCGCCCCGACGCGGCGCTCGTGTTCGAGGGCTGTCCCGCGGACGACACCTTCGGCGAACCGTACGCGATGCAGACGAAGCTCAAATACGGACCGATGATCCGGTTCATGGACAATTCGGTCATCTCAAATCCGCGGTTTGTGCGCTTTGCGCTCGATCTTGCGGAAAAGAAGGGCATCCCCGCGCAGGCGGCGGTGCGCGAAGGCGGCGGAAACGACGCCGCGGTCATTCAATCGCAGCTTAACGGCGCGCCCGCGATCGTGCTCGGCGTGCCGGTGCGATATATCCATACGCCCGCGTGCATTGCGGCGGCAGCGGATTACGAAGCGACGGTCGAACTGGCGCTCGCACTGATCCGCGCATTGAACGAATCGGTCATCAAAGCATTTTAATAAAATCAGGAGGCAGCTATGAACGGAGATTTCACCCTGTATACCCCCACGAAGGTCGTGTTCGGTCACGACGTCGAAACCAGAGCCGGCGCAATGGTCAAGGCGTTCGGCGGCAAAAAAGTGCTGATCCACTACGGCGGCAAAAGCGCCGTGAAGTCCGGGCTTTTAAAGCGTGTGCAGGATTCGCTGACCGCCGAGGAGATCGACTATGTATCGCTCGGCGGCGTGGTGCCGAACCCGCGGCTTAGTAAGGTCTATGAGGGCGTGAAGATGTGCAAGGCGTACGGCGTCGATTTCATCCTTGCGGTCGGCGGCGGCAGCGTCATCGACTCGGCAAAGGCGATCGCCTATGCGCTTGCGGAGCCGGAAAAGGACGTCAGGGACCTCTATGAACACACCCGCGTACCGAAAGCGTGCTTCCCGCTCGGCGTCGTGCTGACGCTCGCCGCGTCCGGCAGCGAGATGAGCGACAGCAGCGTCATTTCGTACGAGGACAAGAAGCGCGGCGTGAACAGCGATCTGTGCCGCCCGAAGTTCGCGCTGATGGATCCGGCGCTCACCAAGACGCTGCCCGCGTACCAGACCGCGGCGGGCTGTTCGGACATTCTGATGCACACGATGGAGCGGTACTTCGTCAACGGGCACCGGATGGAGATCACCGACGCGATCGCCGAAGGGCTTTTAAGGACGGTCATGCAGTACGCCGCTGTTCTCAGGGACGATCCCGAAAACTACGATGCACGCGCGGAGATCATGTGGGCGGGCTCGCTTTCGCATAACGGTCTCACCGGCTGCGGCAACGACGCGGGCGACTGGGCGTGCCACCGGCTCGAGCACGAGCTCGGCGCGCAGTACGACGTGACGCACGGCGCGGGACTGACCGCGGTATGGCCCTCCTGGGCAAAATACGTGATGAAGAACTGCCTGCCGCGTTTCGTTCGCTTTGCAAAGAACGTCATGCAGGTCGAGCCGGGCGAAACCGACGAGGAAACGGCGCTCAAAGGCATCGACGCAATGGCGGCGTTTTTCCGCGAGGAGTTCAAGCTCCTTGCGAAAAACTGCGCGATCGCGGTCGGCGGCAAGGTCGGCAGCGCCATGCCGCTTCATGAAGCCGACATGGAAGCGATCTACAGGATAGCGGCAGAATAAGCCGCAGCGATTTCACAGAGGCACTTCAAAAAAGGAGTGTCTCTTTTTTTATAATTTGTACTTGACAAATATATCGAGGTGCGATATAGTATGTACATCGAAGCTCGATATATCGAACTGAGATAGGCAAGGAGGACCTATGAACGGTAAAATCAAAAAGGTCTACGTTCCGATGACCGAATCCGCCTTCTATATCCTGTTTTGTTTACAAACGCCGCAGCACGGATACGGGATCAGCCAGCAGGTGAAGAGACTGACGCTTTCCAAGATGGAAAAGGACGGTCTGATCCGCTTTTACAGCGAGGAGGACAAGCGAAGGCTGTATCGGATCACCGAACTCGGCAGAGAAGTCTTGGAAACCGAAATCAAAAGGATCGAAAGATTGTACAAAAACAGCAAAGGGGAGAACATCGATGCGTAAAACAAAGATCCGTTTTTTCACGATCGCAGATTATGAGGACGAAGAACTGTGGCTGAGGAAACAGCATCAGAACGGCTGGAAGCTCGTCAAGATGACGCCGCCGTGTTTCTATACGTTTGAAGAATGCGAACCGGAGGACGTCGTATACCGGCTGGATTTCAAAAACGGCGAACAGACCGAGGAATACCTGCAGATGCTGCAGGACTTCGGCTGGGAATACTTTTTCCACTTGTTCGGCTGGCTGTATTTCCGGAAACCCGCATGCGCGACGAAGACGGAGGGGGAGGAGGAGCTGTTCAGTGACAACGCTTCCCGTGTGGAGATGGCAGAGCATGTCACGCGGACCAGACTGATCCCGCTCATGGTGATCTTTCTCTGCTGCGTGATCCCGAATCTGATCAACGCGATGAACGGCGTCATGGGCAGACTCAGCACGTTCTTCGGCTTCTTTTTCGGCGTCATGTTCGGGATCTATCTGTTCATGATCATCTACAGCGGGATCAAGCTGAACCGGATCCGGGCAAAGTATAAGGACTGATAAAAAAGACCTCCCCGCGGGGAGGTCTTTTGCTGTTCGGATCATTCGCGTCCCGCGACGTCCCTTAATGCTTCCGCAGTCGCGTCGACGAGCGCTGCCGCAGCCATCGCGGGATCCCGGAGGATCGCGATCCGCTGGGCGTTTTTAAGCATCCAGACATCCTCAACCGCAAGCTTCGAGAACGCGATCAGCAGCAGCCGCAGTCCGAACCGCGAAAGGAGTGATTCCGTCACAATCCCCGTTGCGGCGTCGGACAGCTCCCGGGTGTATTTCGGAAGCTCATAGGGGCGGATGCCCGTATCCGCAATTACCTTTGAAACGGCGGCCTGCAGCGCGCAGACGATCTCCGCGTCAAGCTGCGGTGCGAGCTCCTTTCGTTCAAACCGCTCTGCGACGTTCCCGATTGCGCGGTACAGCGCGGTGGGGTCTTCAACGCGATAGGAGTACACGCCCGCAAGCGAAACGGACAGATCGAAGTCCGCGTCCATGTTGTCGTCGCGCACGCGGATGAGGACCGGCGCGGGCGTTTCGAACGCGTTGCCGTGACATTCCTTGGTATTGATGAAATACACGCGCTGCCGGAACGGCTGTACGTCGCCGCCGCCGAAGCCCACGCGCTCCCAAACATCGTGAAAATACCCCGCGACGCCGGCGGGACGGTCGGGATCGACAAATTCATGTTCGCCGGGTTCGGTGCATACGTCGACGACCTTGCCGTGCGACGTCACGATCAGCGCCTGTCCGTCGGCAACGGACAGCAGCGAACCGCTCGTAATGACTTCGTCGTCGACGCGGTCGTTCGCGCTGCGATTCGAAACGTGCTTGTGTCCGCGCGCCATCAGGACGTCGGCAGGAAGCGCGTCCATAAAGAACGCCTCCTTCCACTGCTCCTTTGCCGTGGATTTCAGGGAAGTTTCCTTTCCCTGCTGCCGGCACCAGGTGTTCATCACGAGCTTCACGGGCAGCAGCTTTACAAGCCGCACCTGCATGCGGACGGGGAAGCCCAGGATCGAGACGGTTTTCTTCTTTTTCAGGTCCTCCATCGCGCGTTTCACGACCTGCTCTGCGGTGTACCAGCGGTCGAAATAGCGGATCGTGTCGTCGTGCTTTGCGCGGTCGAAGAACTCGGTTCTGATCCAGCCGGGGCAGACGCACATCACGTGGATCCCGCGGGATTTGAGCTCACGCCCGAGCGCGCGGGAAAAGCTCAGCACGTACGCCTTCGACGCGGCGTAGACCGTCATATACGGCACGGGCTGCCAGCTTGAATTGGATCCGAGGTTGACGATCGCGTCGCCGCGCTGCATGTACGGAAGCGAGTAAAGGCACACGGCGGACAGCGCCGTGTCGTTCAGCGCGACGATGCCGAGCTGATTTTCGACGTCAAGATCCTCCGCGGCGCCGAACAGTCCGTAGCCCGCCGCGTTCACCAGGATCGCAATTTCGGGCTTTTCTTCTTCCAGGAGCGCGCGATACGCGTGCAGATTTTCCGGCGCGGAAAGGTCCCGGCCGAGCACACGGACCGGCGTGCGGCATTCCGATTGCAGCGATTCGAGCCGCTCGGTTCTCCTTGCGATCACCCAGAGCTCGTCCAGCTCGAACGCCTTGTCGATTGCCTTTGCAAATTCTCTTCCCATACCGCTTGACGCGCCGGTGACGACTGCGATCCTCATTTCTGCCTCCGAAAAACGTGTTGGTTACAGTATATCCCGTTTTGTATGAAATTTCCAGTCCAAAAGAAAAACCTCCCCGCCGGGGAGGTTGAAATCGGTTTCTTTACGCGCCGTAGGTGCAGAGCGCGCCGAAATCAAAATCGAGAACGTCGAGCATTTCCGCGCCGCCGTCGGGTTTTTCATAGACATACATCAGTTTGTACTGCGGAAGCGCTTCTGGAATGCGCTCGGTAAACTGCACAAGCAGGCAGCGGTTCAGACCTGCGACGACCTGTGTGCCGAGGTTGGCGACCGGCTTGTAAACCGCAAGATATCCGTAATCGGTCAGCGCCTTGCCGAATCTGTCCTCGATTTCCGGCGTGATCTCGTACGATTCCGCGTACGCCCATCCGCCTTCGAGCGTTTCTTCGTCGGAGATCGGCTCGATCCCCTCAAACTCGTTCGGGATGACGGGCATATCGGCAAAGTTCAGGATCTGCGCGTTGCCTTCGAGGTCTTCGTAGATGTAGACCAGCACGAACTTCGGCTTTGCATCGGGATAGACGACCGTCGCCTGTGCGAGGAAGCAGTAGTTGGTTCCCGCGACGATCTGTGTGCCGAGGCATGCGACCGGAACGTAGCTGACGCCGAGCAGTCCGTCAAGCGCCTTATCGAAGATCGCGCGAAGCCCGTCGGTCATTTCGACGCTTTCGGCAACCTGCCAGCCGCCGGAGATCGGAACGGTCGGTTCCTTCGATTCGGTTACGGGCACGGGAAGCGGTTCCGCCTCGGCGTCGGGGTCGGGCGCGGGCACGGTCTCCGTTTCGGAATCCGGGACCGGCGCAGCCGGCGTTTCGGCAGGTTTCTCAGGCGCCTTTCTGCATGCCGCGACCGTAACGAGCATGAGCGCGCAAAGCAGGATTGCAATCGCTTTTTTCATAATTCTCTATTTCCTTTCCGAATGAATGATCGAATCAAAACGGCGCGAAGTCCGTTCACTTTCTATACTGCATTGTAACGAAAAAGGTTGCAGAGAAGCAAGAAAAGATTTTGAAAAAATCAATGGACACGGGAGCGGATCGGCTTTATAATCAAATGAGGAGGACATGCCGATGGACAGACCCGATCGCGATCTCGCGTTTATGCTGCGGTACGAAAACATTGCCTGGTACGAGGACGGCGCGGTGCGCATTCTCGACCGGCGCTGCTACCCGCGCACGGTGTCGTTCGTGACGTGTACGCATTACGGCGAGGTGGCGCAGGCGATCCGGGATATGGTGACCCAGAGCGCGGGACCGTATCCCGCGGCGGCGATGGGTATGGCGCTTGCGGCGTACGAATGCCGCGACAAAAGCGAGGCGGAGCAGCGCGCGTTTTTATTGAGCGCGGCGGAGACGATCTCCTCCGCGCGCCCCACCACGGCAAAGCGCATGGCGCGCGTATGCGAAACGATGCTTGAAGCGGCGGAAGCGGCGTGGGAATGCGGCGAGCCGGTCGATCTGGCGATCAGGCGCCGCGCGATCGAAGCGAACGACAGCCGTTACAATAAAATCGCGAAGATCGCGGCGTTCCTCGTCGACAAATTCCCGGACGAGGGCACGATCCTCACGCAGTGCTTTGCGGAAACGATCGTCGGCATGATGCTGAAGGAAGCGAAGGCGAGGGGGAAAAAGCTTCGCATCTTCTGCCCGGAAACGCGTCCGTATTTTCAGGGCGCGCGGCTGACCGCCACGGTCTGTTACGAGATGGGATTCGACGTGACCGTGATCACGGACAACATGCCCGCGTTCGTGATGCAGCGCGAGCACGTGGACGTCTTTACCTCGGCGGCGGACGCGATCACCCTGGACGGGCACGTGGTCAACAAGGTCGGCACGTTCCAGATCGCGATCGCGGCGAAGCACCTCGGCGTGCCGTACTACGTGACCGGCGTGCCGGATACGGTGCATCCGAAGATCGACGACGTAAAGATCGAGTTCCGCGATCCCGCGTTTGTGCTCGAGGCGATGGGCGTGAAAACCGCGCGCGACGGCGTAAAGGGCTATTATCCGGCGTTCGATATCACGCCGCCGGAGCTCGTGACCGGCGTGGTGACCGACCGGGGCATTCTGAGTCCCTACGCGCTTGCGGACTACGGCGCGAAGGATGCATACGAGGTAGTTGTATAAACGGAGGAGAAGTATTTTGACGATCAACGTATACGAACAGTATTTTGAGGCGGACTGCGTCGCAAACAGCATCCATCGTCATGCGGCGCTGGTCATGCTGATCGCCACGTCGGAAAACGGCACGGTGCGCTACGAAGCGGCGGTGACGTTCTTTCCGCACATCGACGAGTCCGATTACGCGGTCTCCTACGACGCGTATTATTCCGACGTGCTCTACGAAGCGCCGGGCAGGCGCTCCAAAAAGCGCGAAGCGATGCTGATGGAGACCTTCCGCGAGGACGTCGACGCGCTCGCAAAACAGGCGAACGGCGTCGTGTATTGGGACAGGCCGCTCAAGGAAGCACGAAGAGGTTGATCCGATGAACATTACGGTTTATCTCGGGGCGACGCCGGGAAACGATCCCGCGCTGGAACCGGCGGTGCGCGCGCTCGGCACATGGATCGGCAAAAACGGGCACAACCTCGTCTACGGCGGCTCCAAGTGCGGGCTCATGGGCATGCTCGCGGAAAGCGTGCTCGAGGCGGGCGGCAAGGTTACGGGCGTGGAGCCGAAGTTCTTTGTGGACGACGGGTTTGTTTACGATGCAATCACGGAGCTGATCGTTACAAAGGACATGTCGGAGCGCAAGGCGAAGATGATCGAGCTCGGCGACGCGTTTATTGCGTTTCCGGGCGGCACGGGCACGCTCGAGGAGATTGCGGAGATCATGAGCAAGGTCGCGCTTCGCCACCTCGACGCGCCGTGCATCCTCTACGACCTGAACGGCTACTATACCGGTCTCAGAATGCTTCTGGACCGCATGCTGGAATCGGAGCTTTCCACGTCCGAAAAGCTCTCCGGCATCACCTTCGCAAAATCGCTCGACGATATCGCGCGCGTTCTTTCGTGAACGAACCGCCCTCCGGGATACGGAGGGGCTTTTATCCGCGCACATTGACAGCGCCGTAAAAGGCATTTATAATACTCTCGAACTGAATATATCGCAGTCGGTGCCGCAGTTTATGCGGGCAAAAGGGAAACAGGTGAAACGCCTGTGCGATCTCGTCACCGTATGCGGATCGGCGTCGCCACGCAGATGCTGCCACTGAGCAATCGGGAAGGCGGCGGCGCCATATGCCGCAAGCCGGGAAACCTGCCGAATGCATGGTACAGGAAAAGTAATTTTCCGGATCACGAGGGATTGATCGTACCGCAGCGCCTTTCGGGGCGTTCTTTGTACGCAGTCTCTTTGCCGTATCGGTAAAGAGCTTTTTTATGTGGATTTCGCCGGAAAAACGCGAAACGCGGGGAGGATTTCATGAAGACGCAGATCAATCTGACGACCAGTTCCTGCGATCTGGACCGGTTTGCATCCCAAAGCGAACTGCTTGATCTTCTCGGCGGAGACGGGATCGAACTGACCTGCTTTGAGGAGGATGCGCGCGGCATCGTGCCGGCGGAACGCGTGACGGGACTGCATATGAGCTGCCTTCCGTACTGGGTCGAGCTTTGGCACGGGAATCTTTCCGCATGCGTCGACGAGTTCGACAACCTCGAAACCGTGCGCGCGGTCTTCGGCGGCGACACGCCGGACGCGCTTTTGCGGCATTACCGGAAGGACCTCGAAAACGCCCGACGGTACGGCGTCGAATATGTGGTGTTTCATGTATGCGACGGCTCCTGCGAGGAGACCTTCACGGGGAAGAGCCGCCATACCGACGCCGAAGTGATCGACGCCGCGGCGGAGCTTCTGAACGAACTGTTCCGGGATGTGAAAAACGGACCGTGGCTGCTGCTCGAAAACCTCTGGTACGCGGGCTTCCGCTTCACCGATCCGGAGATGACGAAGCGGCTTCTGGAGCGTGTGAAGTACCCGAAGACAGGGCTGATGCTGGACACGGGACATCTCATGCATACCCGTACGGACCTCGCCGCGCAGGAGGACGGGCTCCGCTATATCCGCCGGATGCTGGATCTGCACGGGGATCTCTGCAGGCGCATTCGCGGCGTGCATCTGCATCAGTCGCTGACCGGCGGGATCATCGAAGCCATGCAGGCAAACCCCGTCCGGCTCGCGCCGACCTATGCGGAACGGAGCGAACAGCTGTTCCGTTACGTGTTCGACGTCGACCGGCACGAACCGTTCACCTGTGATGGCGTGAGGGAACTGATCGAGCGCATCGATCCGGCGTATCTGACCTATGAACTGATCTCGAACGATCTTGCGGAACATCGCGCGCTTCTGAAAGCGCAGCGTGCTGTATTTCAACCATAAGGAGGATGAAGAACATGAAGAAAACAACGAAACTCTGGGCGATCCTGATCGCCGCGATCCTGCTGCTTGCGGTATTCGGCTGCAAGAAGCCGGCGGCAGCGCCCGCAGCGGAAGAACCGACGCAGGCGCCCGCGGCAGAGCCGGAACCCGTGCCGGAACCGGAACCCGAACCGGAACCCGAACCCGAACCGGACACGACGGTGAAACTGGTCGACATGATGGGGCATGAAGTCACGCTGGAAAAGCCCGCGGAGCGCATTGTCGCGCTGTCTGCGGCGGACTGTGAGATCGTGTACGCGCTCGGCGCAGGCGATCTTCTGGTCGGCAGAGGCGAATGGTGCGACTATCCCCCGGAAGTGCTCAATGTCGCGAGCGTCGAATCCGGCGGCAACACGAATATCGAGCAGATCCTTGCGCTCAAGCCGGACGTGCTGGTTATGAGCAGCATGGCGCAGACCGAGGAGCAGGTGAAGCAGCTTGAGGACGCGGGCGTTGCGGTCGTCGTCAGCGATGCGAAGGACATCGCGGGCGTGTATACGTCCATCGAGATCCTCGGCAAGCTGCTCGGCAAGGACGCCGAAGCGGAGAAGATCATCTCCGATATGAAAGCGGGCTTTGCGGAGATCGAAGCGAACAAGCTGGACGGCACGCAGACCGTTTATTTCGAGGTCTCTCCGCTGCAGTGGGGACTCTGGACCGCGGGCAGCGGCACGTTCATGGACGAAGTCGCGAACATGATGGGACTCAAGAACTGCTTTGCGGACCTCAAGGATTGGGCGGAGATCTCCGAAGAGCAGGTCATTGAACGCAACCCGGACTATATCGTGACGATCACGATGTACTGGGGCGAAGGCCCGACGCCGGAGGAAGAGATCATGTCGCGTCCCGGCTGGGAGAACGTGACGGCGGTCAAAAACGGCGCGATCCTGAATCTGCAGAACAACGAGCTGTCCCGTCCCGCGCCGCGTCTTGCGGACGGCGCAAAAATGCTGTATGATTTCGTTATGGAGCATGCGGAGGCGCTTGCGCCCGCCGCGTAACGGGAGAATATGAAACGGATCGGCGAGCATTTCGGCGGATGGATCTATGCGGTATTCGCACTGGTGACCCTGTGCGTGTTCTTTGCGTGCGTCTGTCTCGGCAGCGTACGGATCCCGCTCAGGGAAACGATGCGCGTCATCGCCGACGCGATCCGCGGCGTTCCGTCCGGCGAGGCGTATTCGCTCGCCCGATCCGTGATCATTCCCATTCGTCTGCCGCGCGTGCTGTGCGTGGCGCTGGTCGGCGCGTCGCTTTCTCTTGCGGGCGCGAGCATGCAGGGACTTCTCAAAAACCCGCTTGCGGACGGGTCCACGATCGGCGTTTCCTCGGGCGCGTCGCTCGGCGCGGTCATTTCGATCGCGTTCGGCATCACGTTCCCGAAGCTTCCGTTTGCGGGAACGATGGTCATGGCGATCCTGTTCGCGCTGCTGTCGCTGCTGATCATTCTCGGTCTTGCCTGGCGACTCGACTGTTCGCTGTCGACCAACACGATCATTCTGATCGGCGTGATCTTTTCCATGTTTGCGTCCAGCGTTATGAGCATCGTGATCACGTTTGCGGGCGACCACCTGAAGAGCATCACGTTCTGGACGATGGGCAGTCTGCAGGGATCGAGCTACCGGAACGCCGCCGTGCTTGCGGGAACGCTCGCCGCCGCGGGGACGGTGCTGCTGCTGCACGCACGTGAGCTGAACGCCTTTGCGATCGGCGAGGACAACGCGCGCGCCGTCGGCGTCAACGTGCGCCGCGTACGGCTTACGGTGCTGATCGCGGTTTCGTGCCTGATCGGCGTTTGCGTGTCGATCGGCGGCACGATCGGTTTTGTGGGTCTCGTCACGCCGCACATGGTGCGCATGATCGTGGGGCCGAATCACAAGCGGCTTCTGCCCGCGTCTCTGTTTTCCGGCGCGGTCTTCCTGATGCTGGCGGACCTTGCGGCGCGTTCGCTGTTTTCCCCGCGGGAGCTGCCGCTCGGCGTCGTGACGAGCATGGTCGGCGCAGCGGTGTTTGTGGCGATCTATTATCGTTCGAGACGGAGGTAAAGCTATGCTGAAAGTCGATCGGCTGACGGTGCAGTACGGCGCGCTTGCCGCCGTGAACGATTGCTCCTTTACGGTTTCGGACGGGCAGTGGCTGATGATCATCGGCCCGAACGGCGCGGGAAAATCGACGATCCTGAACGCGGTTTCGCAGGGCGTGCCGTATACGGGAACGATCCGGTTCGACGGAAAGGACCTGAAAAAAACGGATGCGGCGACGCGCGCGCGTTCGATCGGCGTCCTTTCGCAGAATCATTACGTCGGCTATGCGTTTTCGGTCGAAGAGGTCGTCCGTCTCGGACGCTACGCGCACAGGGGCGGTCTGTTTTCTTCGCACAGGGCGGAGGATGAAACGGCGGTGGAGGAAGCGCTGGAACGCACGGGGCTGACGCCTTTGCGCCGCCAGTCCGTACTGACGCTCTCCGGCGGTGAGCTGCAGCGGACGTTCCTTGCGCAGGTGTTCGCGCAAAACCCGCGCTATCTGCTGCTGGATGAGCCGACCAACCATCTGGACCTCGTCTATCAGAAGCAGATCTTCGCGCTGATTTCGGAATGGCTCAAAGTCCCGGGACGCGCGGTGGTGTCGGTGGTGCACGATCTTTCGCTCGCAAAGGCATACGGCACGCAGGCGCTGCTGCTGGATCACGGACGCACGGTCGCGCTCGGCGATACAAGGACCGTTACGTCCGCCGAAAACCTGAACGCGGTCTATGACATGGACGTCGCGGCATGGATGCGGTCGATGCTGACGCAGTGGGAGGACGAATAGAATACGGAACGGATGCAAAAGCAGGCAATTCGCCTGCTTTTTTCTTTTCAAACGGTATATGCAAACGGCGCGCCGTGTGATATAATATATTAACATATTTCGGCAGGGCAGCCGGAAAGGGGAGGATTATGGAACGCGGGCAATCCTACTGTGCATTTATCAGCTACCGTCACCAGTCGCCGGATCAGGAGATCGCGAAGGCGCTGCACACGGCGATTGAAACGTACGGCATTCCGGCGTCGATCAAAAAGCAGACCGGCAGAAAGAAAATGGGCAAGGTCTTCCGCGATCAGGAGGAGCTGCCGCTTTCCGCCGACCTCGGCGCGGACATCGAGGCGGCGCTGGATAAAAGCGAATGGTTCATCGCGATCTGTTCGCCGCGCTACCTCGAAAGCAGATGGTGCCTGCGCGAGATGGAGTATTTCATTGCGCGCAAAGGGCGCGAGCGCGTACTCACCGTGCTGGTCGAGGGCGAGCCGAAAGACAGCTTCCCGGAGATGGTGCGCTATGCGGAAAATGCGGACGGGACCGTCGGCGAGATCGAACCGCTGGCGGCGGACGTGCGCGGCGCAACACTCGGCGAAAGCGTCAAACGGCTCAAAAACGAAAAGCTGCGTCTGCTTGCGCCGATGCTCGGACTGAGCTTCGACGATCTCAAGCGCCGCGCGCGGCAGAGAAAGATCCGGATCGCTCTGGGCGTCGGAGCGGCGGTGTTCGCCGCGGGCGCCGCGCTGACGGCGTTTCTCGTCATCAACCATCTGCATAACGAAGAACTGAAGCGTGAAGCGGCGGAACAGCAGCGGATCGCCGAGGAGCAGGCGAGACTTGCCGAGCAGGAGCGCAAAAACGCGATCTTCAACGACCTCGGCGAGCGCATGGAGCGCGCGTCCACGGCGCTCGACAACGGTGAAAAGCGCGAGGCGGCGAAGATCCTTTCGGACGCGCTCGATATCAGCGAAGAAAACGAAAACGTCCGCCGCGACGAGATCCTTGCATTGATGCGGCGCACGATGTATATCGAGCCGTTTTCGATCGTTTCGAGCTTCAACAACCAGAACATGCTCTTAAATGACATCGAGCCGTCGCCGGACGGCACGCGCGCGGTCGGCGTGGTCAACAACAATTCGATCGCGATGGTCGATCTGCAGAAGAACGAGATCCTGTATACCGTCTCCGCCGACAACGCCGTCATGATGTATCCGTTCTTCTCGGCGGACGGCAAGCGCTTCTGCGCCGACTGCGACTACGGGCGGTTCGTGCAGGTGTGGAACGTCGAGGACGGTTCGGAGGCGTTCCGCTACACGAGTAAAAAGAACGTCCCGTACGAGATCAACAACGTCTGTTTCTGGAAGGACAGCGACACGATCCTTGTGCAGGACGCGGACAAATTCCTGTTTGTCGATATCAACGGCGGCGAGCGGCTGTTCTATACCGTCGGCGATCAGATGGCGGATTACGATCCGGCCAACAATTTCCTTTCGAAAGTGGCGGGGAGACCGCTGGACGAGATCTTTACGAACGTTGCCGACGGCTACGCCCTGCAGATGCTGGTTTCGGACGACCGGGAACGCGTCGTGCTCACCGGCAAGGCGGGCGAAACGGCGGTCATCGTGCTGGACGGCGAAGGAAAGCGCATCTTCATTCCCGGCATTCCCACCGATCCGACCTGCAAGATGCCGGGCACGATGGCGGACAAGTGGGCGCTGTCTCCGGACGGGAAGATACTCTGCTGTCTGTCATATTACTATTTCATTGCCGGCTGGGACACGGAGACCGGCGAGATGATCTTCATCGAGGCGATCGAGCGCGATTCGTGGGCGATGCCGACGCAGCCGGTCTATACGCCGGATTCCCAACGCATGGCGTATACGGTCGGTCCGAAGCTGTACGTCGCCGACGCCGCGACCGACAGCATCATCATTGAGGCGAACATCGACGATACCAACTATGTTCCGTCGCTTTCGTTCAGTTCGGACGGCAAATACCTGCTGATGACCAACGAATCCATGTTCATCATCAACACGGAGACGTGGGCGCTGGAACTGCTCAATTCGGCGGAGGGCACGAACTACAACGGGCTGATCCCGATGGAAAACATGGTTCTGTGCTCGCGCTACGACGGCGTGATCTATTTCTACAGCTTGCCGCCGCTTGCGTCCGTGCAGACGGTCGATGCGTTTACGAGAGCGCTTTCGGACGTTTATCTTTCGCAGCGGGCGGCCGAATGCGTGCCGCTTACGAGTCAGCACGAGCTTTCGCCGACGTTCAAGCAGACGAATCTCT
>CADAZC010000051.1 GCA_902792295.1 uncultured Eubacteriales bacterium | reverse complement strand
CTTGTTATGCGCCTGCGGCGACGAACGAATAAACGCAGTAACCGATGTAGCCGAGCAGGAGCAGCGCGCCCTGCACGCGGGAGCCCTTTTTGCGGATCAGCATCGGGATGATCAGTCCGACCATGACGAGCACGGCAAGCGGCAGATCGATGAATTGCGATTTTGCGGTGAACACAATGTTGCCGGTGATCGCGGAGGGGATACCGATGACGATCAGCATATTGAAGAGGTTGGCACCGATGATGTTGCCGAGCCCGACGTCGCCCTGTCCTTTGATCGAACTGGTCACGGTGGTCACAAGCTCCGGCAGCGAGGTGCCGAGCGCGATGAAGGTCACCGCAACGACACGCTCCGGAACGCCCATGCGCAGAGCCAGTTCCTGCCCGTTGTCGACGAGCAGTTTTGCGCCGACGAACAGCGCGGCAGCCGAGACCGCAAGCATGAGGATCGCCGCCCACATCGGCATGATCTTTTCGGCTTCGTCCAACTCCGCAACGCCGTCGCTGTCCTTCAATTTAATCGACAGGAACGCATAGAGCGCGAATCCCAGGATCAGCGCGATGCCGACCGCGCGGATCACCGTTCCGACGGCGTGCTCGGTGTCGCCGTTTTTGTTGATAAAGTCGGATTCGGGCGTGAAAAGCACGGTCAGAAAGAGGACAACGGCCGCTGCAAGGAAGAAGATCATGCGCCAGCCGACGGACTTTGCCTTGACTTCCTTTGCGGGGCGTATCAGCTGACCGATGCCGGCAATCAGCGCCGTATTGCAGATGATGCTGCCGAGCGCGTTGCCCACGCTGATTTCAGGCGATTGTGCGCTGCCGACTGCCGCCGTGGTGGAGACAAGGATCTCCGGCAGCGTGGTGCCCAAAGATACGATTGTCGCGCCGACGACGATCTCGGGGATCTTCAGCCGCTTTGCGATTGCGACCGCAGCGTCGACGAACTTATCGCCCGCGATGCAGATGAGTCCCAGCCCTACGAGAAACAGAACGATCGTCCAGAACAGTGAATCGGGTACGGAAAATGACATGTGAACCTCCCTTTGCATAGAAAAAGAGACTTCTATGCGATGTAATGCATAAAAGTCTCGCACATTTCGACCGGCAGCGGGATCAAATCCGTGTAAGGTATTATATGTTAACTTTTTTCAAACGTCAAGTGGGGAAATGCGGGAACGCTTGCGAATGCGCGCGTTGTCTGCTATAATAAAAACTGGCTATTTATCTACACCCGAAAGGCGGAAAACACATGGATGCACAAAACCCCATCTATGTAACCGGGCACAAGAACCCGGATACCGATTCGATCGTTTCCGCGATCGCATACGCCGCGCTGATGAACGCGCTGGGCGACCGTCGCTATACGGCGGCGCGTCTCGGCACGGTCAGCGACGAGACCGCGCATATTCTGGAGCGTTTCGGCTTTGAGGCGCCGGAGCGGATCTACAATGTCCGCACGCAGGTGCGCGATCTGAATTTCGACCGCCCGCCGGTGCTCTCGAGCGCCGTTACGGTGCGCCGTGCGTGGGAAGCGATGCTGAAAAGCAGCAGCGAAAGTTCGTCTCTGCCGGTCGCGGGGGAGGACGGCAAGCTCCGGGGCATGGTCACCACCGGCGACATCGCCGCATTCGACCTTGAATCGTCGGAGAATCCGAACCTGGATGAGATCCCGCTGTTCAATCTGGTTTCCAATCTGGACGGTCGGCTCTGGGACGGCAACAGCGCGGTGACCGCGCTTTCGGGCGAGTTGAAGATCGTTGTGCCGAGCGCAGGTGCGGAGGGAGAATTCTACCGCGACATGATCGTCGTGACCGGGAACGATCCGAAGATCATAGAGGATGCGCTTTCTGCGGACGTCGCCTGTATCGTGATCTGCAGCGCACAGATGGATGCGTCGATCGCGGCGCACGCAAAGCGCACGGTGCTCATCACCACGCCGTACGACGCATATCGCGCGGCGCGGCTGATCATCCAGTCCGTTCCGGTCGAACGCATTCTGCCGAAGACGGAGCCGGTTGCGTTCCGCCTGAACGACTACCTTGACGATGTGCGCGAGCAGACCCTGAAATCGCGTTTCCGGAGTTATCCGATCCTCGACGAAACCGATCAGGTCGTCGGTACGCTTTCGAGATACCATTTGCTGCGCCCGAACCGCAAGCAGGTCGTGCTCGTGGATCACAATGAGCTTTCTCAGTCGGTCGACGGGCTTTCGGAAGCCGAGATCCTTGCAATCATCGATCATCACCGTCTTGCAGACGTGCAGACCGGCGCGCCGATCTACGTGCGCAATGAGCCGGTCGGCGCAACGTGCACGATCGTCGCGTCCATGTATCAGGAACGCGGCATCATGCCGAACCGGAAGCTGGCGGGGCTTCTTGCCGCCGGCATCGTGTCCGACACGATCTTTTTCAAGTCCCCGACGGCGACCCCGCGCGACCGGCTGATGGCGGAGCGCATGGCGGCGATCGCGGGCGAATCGCTTGACGAGCTGGGACGCGACATCTTCACGCCGTCCGCAACGCGCGAAACCGACGCAAGAAAGATGCTGCTGTCCGACTTCAAGCATTTCGTGATCGCGGGGCACAAGCTCGGCATCGGGCAAATCAACTGCATCGACTCGGCGGAGCTTTTGAAACGGCGCGACGAGTTCGTCGCGGTCATGGAGCAGGTGAAGACGGAGCGCGAGTTCGACATCCTGCTTCTGATGCTGACCGACGTATTGAGAGAGGGCACGGTTTTGCTCTCCGTCGGCGATCTTGACACGGTGGAGGAGGCGTTCAACGTCAGAATCAAGGACAACACCGTGTTCCTTCCGGGCGTTCTGTCGCGCAAAAAACAGGTCGTTCCGGCACTTTCGTTACTTTGGGGGTAAAAATGCTGATTCACATCAATGGGATTCCCGTGGAGGCAAACGCGGGCGAGAGTCTTCTGGATCTGGTCAAACGGCTCGGTCTCGACACCGACAGTTTGAAAACGCGCCCGATCGCTGCGGACATCGCAGGCGAGATCTTCACGCTGAACTATATTCCGGTGCGCGAGGAGAACCAGACCGACGCACCCACGAATTTCCGTATGCGCAAGGCGATCCGCAAAGGCGGCGGCGAGGTCAAGCTGATTCGTTACGAAGAAAGCCGCGGCAGGGCGATCTACGAGCGCACGATCATCTATGTGTTCTTCCTTGCCATGCGCGAGCTGTTTCCGAAGGCGCACGCGAAGGTCAATTATGCGATCGGACCGTCGCTGGACATCTCCGTGGATATGGAGCCGCAGTTCACGCCGGACGACGCGGAGGCGGTACGCGCGAAGATGCGCGAGATCGTGGACGCCGACTATCCGCTGATCCGTAAGCGCCTGGACATCGACGAGGCGATCCAGTTCTTTGCGCGCGACGGGCAGGACGACAAGGTCCGGCTTCTCCGCTGGCGCCAGTTCACGTATTTCGACGTGTATGTGCACGGCGATTACGTCGATTATTTCTACGGCGAAATGCTGCCGTCCACCGGCTATGCCAAAGTGTTCGACCTGCAGTACCGCAACGGCGGGCTGTTTCTGCTGCGCCCGTCGACGGCGGATGCGGATGTCGCGACGCGCTATGTGTATATGCCGAATCTTTCAAAGGTGTTCGCGCGGTCCGACGAATGGGCGGATCTCATGCATTGCCGGTGTGTCGCCGACCTCAACGCAATGGTTGAGGACGGCAGCGTGCGCGAGCTGATCCGTGTCAACGAAGCGCTGCACGAACGGCGCTTTGCGGAGATCGCCACGGAGATCGTCAACCGCGGTGCGCGCGCCGTGCTGATCGCGGGACCTTCGAGCTCGGGCAAAACGACGAGCGCGAACCGCGTGGCAACGCAGCTTCGGGTGCTCGGAAGATCGCCGATCCTGCTGTCGCTCGACGATTACTACATCGACCGGAAATACATCCGGCCGGACGAGAACGGCGAGTTCGACTATGAGCACATCAACATGATCGACGTCGAACAGTTCAACGTCGACCTCGAAGCGCTTCTGAACGGCGAACGCGTCGAGATCCCGCACTTCGATTTCAAGACGGGCTCCCGGCAGATGATCGGACATTTCGTACAGCTTCAGGAGGATTCGATGCTGATCATCGAGGGGCTGCACGGGCTGAATCCGCAGCTTTTGACGCCGCGCATTGACAAGAAGCTGATCTTTAAGCTCTATGTGTCCGCGCTGACGACGTTGAATCTCGACGACCACAACCGCATTCCGACGACGGATGTGCGGCTTCTGAGACGCATGGTGCGCGATTACGAAACGCGCGGCGCGACCATCGAGCGCACGCTCGGCATGTGGGAATCCGTCAAGCGCGGTGAACAGCGCTGGATCTTCCCGTATCAGGAGAGCGCGGACGAGATCATGAACACGTCGCTCGTGTACGAGCTTGCGGTGCTGAAAAAGCACATCTATCCGCTTTTGAAGGCGGTCGAATCGGACAGCCCGTGTTATGACGAGGTTGTCAACACGATCAAGTTTTTGAACTATATCTCGGACGCCGCCGTGGAGGACGAGATTCCGCCCACGAGCATTCTCAGGGAGTTTGTCGGCGGCAACGCGTTTTACCGGTAAGGAGGCAGCATGCGAAACACATTCGGAAAACTGTGCGTGATTCTTGCGGCGCTGGTTCTGCTGTTCTCCGTCGCGTTTTTCACGGTCTCGCTGATCCTGAAGGACAGCGACTATATCGAGCAGAAATATAAGGAGCTTGACGTCAGCACACAGATGGGAATGAGCGTTCCCGACCTGTCCAAGGCGACGGAGGCGCTGCTCGATTACATGCGCGGTGAACGCGTAAACATCAAAGTCGACGCCAAGGTGAACGGCGAGGACGTTCCGGACGTCTTTTATCACGAAAAAGAGATCGTGCACATGGCGGAGGTACAGACGCTTTGGCTCGGGCTCGACGCGTTTGCAAAGTTCGGCGCGATCGGCGCGCTTGCGCTGCTGTTTGTCGGGTTTCTTCTCATTGAGCGCGGCAAAAAGCGTGCGATCCTGTCCTCGGGCATCTTCTGGAGCTGCGGCATCTTCGGCGGTGTGCTGGGATTTTTGGGCATCTGGGCGATTCTGGACTTTCAGAGCTTCTGGACCGTTTTCCATTTCCTGATCTTCCCGTCGTCGCTGTTCCGGTATCTGTCCGCGGGCGGCACGGTGCAGGCGATGAACGAGCTGAACTGGGTGCTTCCGGGCGACAGCATCATGGTCAATATGCTGTTTCCGATCTTCCCGTCGATCGTGCTGCGCTGCGCGCTCTGCGTGATCATTGAAATCGCGGTCGTCGTGATCGCGGCAGTCTTCATTCGCTTTGCGTTTCGCAAGCAGGGCTCGCGTTCTCCGGTTGCGGACATCGTGGTAATCGAGCATGACGAGAACGAGCCGATCCCGATCAAGGGACCGGACCTCGTTCTGGCGCACAAGCTGCACAACACGCCGGTGAGCAAACGCGCGGAGATTCTGCGCCGTGCGAAAAACGGCGAGCCGCTGGACGATCCGCAAAAGCCGCAGACGGCGGTGAAGGAACATCTGGTCGGTCCGTTCTATCCCGAAGAACCGCAAAAAGAAGAAGCGGGACCGATGTCCGAACAGGCGCCGGAACAGCCGGCGGAGCCGGAGGAGCAGGCATGAGCTACGAAACGCTTGCAAGGGAAAAGCAGGCGGCGCTGATCGAGCGCGGGCATGCGACGGTGCTTGCGATCGAGACCTCCTGCGACGAAACCGCGTGCGCGATCGTCAGGGACGGGCGCGAGGTTCTGTCGAACGTCGTGCATACGCAGATCCCGCTGCACCGGAAGTTCGGCGGCGTCGTGCCGGAGCTTGCGAGCCGCAACCACGTCGAGCGCATCGGCGCGGTGGTCGAGAAGGCGCTTCTTGATGCAAACATGCCGCTGTCCGGGATCGACGCGATCGCGGTGACCTGCGGTCCGGGGCTCGTCGGCGCGCTGCTCGTCGGCGTCAGCTACGCAAAGGGGCTCGCGCTTGCATACAACCTTCCGCTGATCGGGACAAATCATATTCTGGGGCATATCGCCGCAAACTATCTGACGTTTTCGGATCTTACTCCGCCGTTTACGGCGCTGATTGCGTCGGGCGGACACAGCCATATCGTGCGGGTGCACGATTATGACCGCTGTACGCTCATCGGCCGCACGCGCGACGACGCGGCGGGCGAGGCGTTCGACAAGGTCGCGCGCGTGCTCGGACTTCCGTATCCGGGCGGTCCGGAGCTTGAAAAGCTCGCAAAAGCGGGCGATCCCAAGGCGTTCCGCTTCCGTTCGGCGTTCAATGAGCGCGAGGACGAGTTCGACATGAGCTTTTCGGGGCTCAAGACCGCGGTGATCAACCTCCTGCATACCGCCGAACAGAAGGGGGAGGCGGTGAACCGCGCGGACGTCGCGGCGAGCTTCCAGTACGAGGTCATCTCGATCCTCTCCGACAAGGCGGTCCGCGCTGCGTCCGATACGCTGGTGCTGGCGGGCGGCGTTTCGGCAAACGCCGCGCTCAGAGAAATGCTTGCGAAGAAGGCGAAGAAGAAGGGGATCCGCTTCTGCTGCCCCGAATGGACCTACTGCACCGACAATGCCGCCATGATCGGCAGCGCCGGTTTCTATCTTTTGATGAAAGGACACCGCGACGGACTGGATCTGAACGCAACCCCGTATCTGTCCGTCGTATAACCGCATGGCATTGCGCATGAGATCCAAAGACATCCGGATGCTCGAAGGACCGCTCCTCGGAAAGGTCTTTCTGTTCGCGTTGCCTTTGATGGCGACGAACCTTCTGCAGATGCTCTACAACGCCGCCGACATGATCATTGCGGGCATGTCGGGCGTGGAGGGGGCGATCGGATCGATCGGCACCTGCGGCGCGATGATCAATTTCATCCTGAACATCTTTTCGGGCTTTGCAATCGGTACGAACGTCGTTGTCGCGCGCAACATCGGACGCGGCGACAGGGAGGCGACGGAGCAGTCCGTGCACACGTCCCTGGTGATGGCGGCGCTGTTCGGCGCGGTCTGCGCGGTTGTCGGACTGTTTGTCAGCCGTCCGATCCTGAAGCTTTTGGGCGACGAGGGGCACGTGCTGGAGCTTGCCACGCTCTACACGCGCATCTATTTCTGCGGCGCGCCGTTTCTGGCGGTGTCAAATTACCTGATCGCGATCTTCCGCGCAAAGGGCGACACGCGTACGCCGCTGTTCATTCTGACCGGCACGGGTCTATTAAACGTCGGCATGAACCTCTTTTTCGTGCTTGCGCTGAAGATGTCGGTCGACGGCGTCGCCTACGCCACGGTCATTGCGAACGCGGCAAACGCGATCATTCTCGGCATCGTTCTGATGCGTGATCCCGGCTGGTGCCGGCTGGAACTCAAAAAGCTCCGGATCGCGCGCACGGCGATGAAAGAGATCATCCGCGACGGTCTGCCCGCCGGCATTCAGGGGATGCTGTTCTCGCTTTCGAACATGCTGATCCAGAGCACCATCATCAGCATCAACAACGCAACCTGCCCCGGCGGTTCGGCAATCATCGACGGCAACGCGGCGGCGACGAACCTGGAGGGCTTTGCGTACGTTGCGACGAACTCGGTTTATCAGGCGTCCGTCACGTTCACGAGCCAGCATCACGGCGCGAAGAAGTACAAGCGCATCGGCACGGTCATGCGCTGCTGCTATTTTGTCACCGCGCTGGTGGCGGTTGCCTGCGCCGCGATTCTTTTGATCTTTCGGCATCCGCTGCTTGCGCTGTATATCCAGAACGGCAACGAGCTTGCGCTCGAAGCGGCGTATACGCGCTTCTATATCAATATCGCGCCGTACTTTACGCTGGCGTTCATGGAGGTCGGCTCGGGCGTTTTGAGAGGGCTCGGAAAATCCACGCTCTCCACGGTCATTTCGCTGCTCGGCTCGTGCGTGTTCCGGCTTCTCTGGATCTATTTCATTTTCCCGTTGTGTCCGACGCTTTGGATGGTGTATCTGAGCTATCCGATCTCGTGGACGCTGACGGCGCTGACACACTTTACGGTTTCAATGGTCGTGCGCAGACGTTACATGCGCATGTATCCGGAACCGGCGGACGTTCTTTGATTGTTTGAAGGAGGAATCCGTTTTGCGGAGTTTACGATTGCTGATCCCGGTCATCCTGTGCGTTCTGCTGCTTGCCTGCAGCGGACAAACGCCCGCGCCGCTCGTGCAGACGACCGCCGTGCCGGAAAATCCGGTCACGGAACATGCGGAGGACATCATTTCCTTTGCGACGCCCACACCGGAGCCGACGCTCGCGCCGACCCCGACGCCCACGCCGACCCCGACGCCCACGCCGACTCCGACGCCGGAGCCGACGCCCGTCCCCACGCCCGAGCTGATCACGAACGAACGGCTGGATTCCGGCGAGTTCGATTCGTTTTTCAACGACGCATTGTTCGTCGGCGATTCGCTGACGCTGATCCTGTCCCACTATGTGCGCGACGTGCGCAACGAAAAAAACAACAAGGACTACATGGGCGAAGCGAAGTTCCTCGCGGCGACGAGCATGAGCTCAAAGCGCGCGAGCGAGAACAGCGTGAAAAAGGAAGCCGTGAACTTCAAGTATCGCGGCAGCAACGTCACGCTGACCGAAGGGATCAGGCAGATCGGACCGAAACGGGTCTTTCTGATGTTCGGGCTGAACGATCTGTGCGTGCGCAACTGGGACGATGTGCTCGGCTATTTCGGCAAGATCATCGACAACATCCGGCGCGACTGTCCGGACGTGGAGATCGTCGTCGAGGCGACGCTGCCCGTACGCAAGACGTTCTACAACAAACAGCCGCCGTGGAACGATTTCAACATCGGTCTCAAGGCGCTGTGCGAGGAAAAAGACGTTGAATTTCTGGACTTTACCGACGAGCTCATGGATGACAAGGGCTTTTTGCGCGCCGATCTCTGCAACGACGGCAAGTGCCATCTGACGATCGACGGCGAAAAGATCTGGATCCGCGCTCTGCGCCGCTACGCCGCGGAGCACATGCTTTCAAACATCGTATTCGAAACGCCGTAACTGCACGAAAAAAAGCCCCGGAACGATCCGGGGCTTTTTTGTATGTTCGTTACATCAGTTTCAGCATGGATTCCGCAAACGCGGCGGGATCGTCCAGCGGCAGTCCCGCGACGAGCTTTGCCTGCGCGAGCAGCAGTTCGGCGTACTCTTTGAGCTTATCGTCGTCGAGCGTTTCGAGCTTTGCATAGACCGGATGATCCGGGTTCAGTTCAAAGTGGAACGCCATCGGGATCGCTGCACCGTTCGGCATCTGGCGCAGGACCTTGAACATCTCCACGCTCATGCCCTCGCCGCCGGTGAGACACGCGGCGGTGGATTTCAGCCGGTCGGTCAGCCGCACGTCGAGCACCTTGTCGCCGAGCGCCGTCTTGATGCGATCAAGGAGCGGCTTCGCCTCTTCCGCGCGTTTTTCAAGCTCCTTCTTCTGCTCGTCGGTAAAGAGGTCGAGGTCCGGATCGGACACCGAGCGGAACGGTTTTTCCTGATACGTTTCGAGGATACGCACCGCAAACTCGTCGACGTCCTCGGTGAGGCAGAGAATGTCATAGCCCGCATCCGCCACGCGCTCCGCCTGCGGGAGCTTTTTGACCTGCGAAAGCGTGTCGCCCGCCGCGTAATAGATGCTCTTCTGCGCCTCGGGCATTGCGTCGACATACTCTTTCAGCGTGACGTACCTGTCCTCCTTGCGCGACCAGAACATGATCGTGTCTTTGAGAAAGTCCTTGTTCACGCCGAACTTGTCGTACACGCCGAACTTCAGCGTGCGGCCGAACGCCTTGTAGAACGTTTCGTACGTCTCGCGTTCCTCGCGCTGCATGCGGAGAAGCTCCGCAAGGATCTTCTTTTTCAGGTTGTTCGCGATTGCGGAAAGCTGCCGGTCGTGCTGCAGCATTTCGCGCGAGATGTTCAGCGACAGGTCGGGGGAGTCCACAAGCCCCTGCACGAAGTTGAAGTATTCCGGCAAAAGCTCCTCGCAATGCTCCATGATCATGACGCCGTTCGCGTACAGCTTGAGCCCGCGCTGATAGTCTTTCGTATTGAAATCGAACGGGGGATGCTTCGGAATGAACAGCAGCGCCGTATAGGAGAGCATGCCTTCGGTGTTGATGTGCAGCGTCGTGATCGGCTCCTCGTAGTCGTGGAACACGTCGCGGTAAAACTGCGCGTACTCCTCCTTGGTGATCTCGCTCTTGTTCTTGCGCCAGAGCGGAACCTGACTGTTCAGCGTCTGATCCTCAACGACCGTTTCGTATTCGTCGCTGTTTTCCTTCTTGCGCGAGCGCTCGACCTGCATTTTGATCGGGTAGCGGATGTAGTCGCTGTACTTTTTGACGAGCGACTGCAGCCGGTACGTTTCGAGGAACTCGCCGTAGCTCTCTTCTTCGCCGTCGTCCTTCAGCGTCAGCACGATCTTCGTACCGACCGGCTCGTAGTCGGCGGGCTTCACGGTGTAGCCGTCCTCGCCCTCGGACTCCCAGACCGCGGGCTCTTCGCCTTCCTTGTGCGAATACACGGTGACCTTCTTTGCCACCATGAACGCCGCATAGAAGCCCACGCCGAACTTGCCGATGATATCGACGTCCTCGGCGTCCGCGTGCTCCGCCCGAAACGCCTGCGTGCCGCTCTTTGCGATCGTGCCGAGGTTCTGTTCGAGCTCCGCCGCGCTCATGCCGCAGCCGTTGTCGGTGATCGTGAGCGTGCGCGCGTCCTTGTTCGGCTCCAGCCGGATTTCGAACGCCGACTTGTCCACGCCGGTCTCGCCGCGCTGCATGGCGGCATAGTAGCGCTTGTCGATCGCGTCTGATGCGTTGCTGATCAGCTCGCGCAGAAAGATCTCCCGGTGCGTATAGATCGAGTGGATCATCAGATCCAGCAGTTTTTTCGATTCCGTTTTGAATTGCTTTTTGCTCATAGTCTCGCCTCAAAAACTTGTTTTTAGCACTCTCATCTTCCGAGTGCCAAGCATATGATAGCGCTCCGCATACAAAAAAGCAACCCCTTCAGGGAAGAGTTTGCTTTCGTTTCACAATTATAACGGAGCGGGGGATCAACCGTTGATCAGATACCCGGCGAGGTTCAGATATCCCGCGAAGCAGAGCCAGAGCAGATAGGGGATCTGCAGAATGCCCGCCCACTTCCGCACGCGGTAAAATGCGACGGTCATCCAGATTGCAAGCCCCAGCATGCCCAGAAGCACGAAGAATGCGGCAAGCCGGAGTTTCAGCGCAAAGAACAGCGGCGACCAGATGAAGTTCAGCGCAAGCTGCGCGTAAAACGGGATCAGCGCGTCCTTTTTGCCGCGCGGTACGGCGTTCCAGACGAGCCCCGCGCCGAGTCCCATCAAAAGATAGAGGATCGTCCACGCGGTGATGAACACCCACGGCGGCGGCTGCAGCGCGGGCTGATGCCGTTTGCGGAGATCAGGGAGGAGAGCCCGCCGACCGCAAGCGGCAGCAGCGTCCATAGCAAATAAGACAGATCGATTTTTTGTTTCTTGTTCATGGTAGCAGTATATGCTGCAGAGTTGATCTGTATACAAAAAAACGCCGCGTAACGGCGCATTATTCGGCGTAAAAATCAGCAAAAACCGACAGGACCGAAATCCGGATCAGGTTTATCGTTTAATCCCCAACCGGCGCGCTCCAGATTCAAAATGTCTGCATTGCCGACGGTCGCAGCCAGATGTTCAAGGTCGATTTTAAAATCAACGGGCTTTCCCCTCTTTATCTTGATAAGAACCTCAATTCTCTGTTTCCCCTGATGGCTTTGCAGCGCCTCCATGAGTTTATCAAAACGACCGTCGTCGTACATGTCGTACGAGGAGGTCTTTACGTTGTAGAGAATATTGCAATACTTCATTTGACCGAGGACTTCGCCGTATGCTTCGAGAAGCAGTATTCCGTCGGTTTCCATGATTCGGTAATTCATCGGAACGAACTGGTATTCCGGCTTTGCAAACAAACCCATTGTGCCTCCTTAGTATTTATTTCATTATAACACAGGTCGAAGCGGATTGCTATACCGAAAAGAACGAGAAAAAGCAGACGAACTCCAAAGAGCTCGTCTGCCGAATATTGCGTGATGTTATGCTCTTGCCTTCTTGGCTTTGAGGTACGCAAGGATGCGCTGCATCTCGTTGTAAACGATCATGTAGCCCTCGTCCACGCCCATGCCGGGCTTTG
>CADAZC010000050.1 GCA_902792295.1 uncultured Eubacteriales bacterium | reverse complement strand
AAGATCACGACGATCTTCATCAACAACGCGATCTACGGCATGACCGGCGGTCAGATGGCGCCGACGACGCTCGTCGGTCAGAAGACCACGACTTCGCCGCTGGGCCGCGATCCCGAGCATTGCGGCAAGCCGATCCGCATTGCGGAGATGCTTTCCACGATCGAGGGTTCCGCGTTCATCGCGCGCTGCTCGCTGGACAGCACACCGCACATCAACCAGACCAAGGCGGCGATCAAAAAGGCGTTCCAGGCACAGATCGACCGCAAGGGCTTTTCGATGGTCGAGATCCTGTCCCCCTGCCCGACGAACTGGGGCAAGGCGCCGGTCGAGGCGATGGAGTGGCTTAAGGACAACATGATCCCGTATTACCCGCTCGGTACGTTTAAGGAGGTATAACCATGGTTGAGAAAAATATTTTCGCCGGATTCGGCGGACAGGGCGTTCTGCTGATGGGTCAGCTCCTTGCGGCGGCCGGCATGATGGAGGGCAAGAACACCTCCTGGATCCCCTCGTACGGTCCCGAAATGCGCGGCGGTACGGCGAACTGCAGCGTCATGCTGTCCGATGCGGAGATCGACTCTCCGCTCGTCACGCGTCCGACGTCCCTGATCGTCATGAACCGTCCGTCCCTCGAGAAGTTCGAGGATAAGGTCGTGCCCGGCGGCTCGATCTTCGTCAACAGCTCCATGATCGACATCAAGGTCAAGCGCACCGACGTCAACGCGTACTATGTGCCCTGCACGGAGATCGCTGCGGAGCTCGGAAACAGCAAGGTTTCGAACATGATCATGCTCGGCGCATACCTCGGCAAGTCCAAGTGCGTTGAGGTCGAGACCGTTCTTGCGGCGCTCCTCGAAAAGCTCGGCGAAAAGAAAGCCAAGCTGATCCCGTTGAACCGCGAAGCACTGCTGCGCGGCGCGTCCTGCATCGAATAACCGCAAAAAGGAGGGCTTTTCGGCGATTGCAGCCGAAAAGCCCTTCCTGATACAAGACAGGAGAGAATCGTATGGCACAATTTATGTCTGCCGCGGAGGCGGTCAAGCTGATCCGGGACGGAGACTGCCTGATTTACAACAACTTTCTCGGCATGAACAATGCCGAACAGCTTTCGATCGCTCTGAACGAACGCTTTGAAGCCGAGGGGCATCCGAAGGATCTGACGCTGTACTGCACGGCGGGTCTGGGCGGATGGCTGCCCGGTCAGCCCTGTGAAAAGATCGTGCCGCTCGGCGGCGTCAAGACCGTGATCATGTCGCACTACGGCTCCATGCCGGACACGGCGAAGATGATCCTCGAAAACAAGGTCGAGGCGTACAACCTGCCGTTCGGCGTCATGTCGCACGCGGTCCGCGCGGGCGCGGCGGGGCATCCCTATTACATTTCCGACGCGGGATTGAATCTGTTTGTCGATCCGAAGTACAAGGGCTATCAGCTCAACGAGCAGTCGAAGCAGGAGCTTGTCGAGGAGATCGTGATCGACGGCAAGCGCCGTCTGAAGTACGCGACCCCGCGTCCCGACGTCGCGCTTTTAAAGGGGTCGAGCGCGGATGTGTACGGCAACATTTCGTGGGAGGACGAGCCGGTCATCGGCGACGCGCTTTCCATCGCGCAGCTTGTGAAGCGTCTCGGCGGCAAGGTCATCGTACAGGTCAAGCGCAAGCTCGACACGCCGCGCCGTCCCACCGAGATCGTCATCCCCTCGGTGCTGGTCGACTGCATTTGCGTTTGCCCCGAGCAGGATCAGATCCAGGGCATCAAAGGCACCGATCCGCGCTATGCGGGCGACGTCCCGATGACGGATGAAGAGCTCGAAGCGTATGTGCGCGAGAACGCGAAGGACGATCCGAAGGAGCTTGCGAAGCGCCTGATCGCAAAGCGCGCGGCAAAAGAACTGAAGCCCGGGCACGTCGTGAACATCGGCGTCGGCGCGCCGGAATTCGTCGCGGTCGAAGCGGCGAAGAGCGGAATGCTCAGCAAAGTCGCGCTGACGGTCGAGGCGGGTTCCATGAAGGGACTGCCCGCGGGCGGGTTCGCTTTCGGCGCCGCGATGGGCGCGCAGGCGTGCTGCACCACCGCCGAACAGTTCGATCTATACGACGGCGGCGGTCTGGATATCTGCTTTATCGGCGCGCTGGAGATCGACGGCGAGGGCAACGTCAACGGACACTACCATCCGAAGAAACTGAGCGGCATCGGCGGATTCATCAACATCACGCAGTTCACGCACAAGGTCGTGTTCTGCACGACGTTCTCCGCGGGCGGCCTGGAGATCGAGGACGGCGAGGACGGTCTGAAGATCGTAAAGGAAGGCAAGTTCCTGAAGTTTGCGGAGCATGTCACCGCGTTGTCGTTCTCGGCACAGAACGCGCATGAGAACAAGCAGGAGGTCACCTATGTGACCGAGCGCTGCGTGTTCAAGCTCGGCGAAAAGGGACTGATCCTTTCCGAAGTCCGTAAGGGCGTAGACGTAAAGAAGCAGATCCTGGATCTGCTTCCGTTCAAGGTTGAAGTTGCGGAGAATCTGATCGTTTACTGATCAGTCGAGGGGAATGTGGAACGCGCGCATCGTGTTGATGATGTGCAGCTGCATCGCGGTTTTCGCGCCTTCGGGATTGCGCTCGCGTAAATACTGCGTGAGCACCCGGTGATCGTGCAGCGTCATTTCCGCCACCTCCGGCGCCTCGTTGGCGAGCAGGATGCCGTGGTGAATGGCGCGGTTGAAGATCGGCAGCAGCGCGGTGATGAACGGGTTGTGCGTGGCGGACGCGATCGAGTTATGGAATTTCTGCTCGGTTTCGTCCCACAGCGGATCGGCGGAGCGGATCATCTGTTCGTTCAGCTCGCAGTAGCGAAAGATCTCGTTGAGCTCGTCGTTGCTGGCGCGCAGGGTTGCGTAATACGCCGCCTGCGGCTCGAACATCAGGCGCATTTCGTAGAGGTCCTTCGTGTTCACGTTCGTGTTCTGAATCTTCAGAACGTCGTAATCGGCGTGAATGTTGCGGCTTTCGGTCACAAACGTGCCGACGCCGCGGCGCACCTCGACAAGACCGCGCGTGCTGAGGATACGAAGCGCCTCGCGCAGCGTCGTGCGGCTGACGTCGAGATCGGCGGAAAGCTCCGGCTCGCTGGGCAGCTTATCGCCCGGCGCAAACCGTCTGTGCACGATCATTTCGGCAAGCCGGTCCGCGATGCGGACGGACAGCGCGTTGTTTCCATAGGGCATAACTCTCACCTCCGGTAACCGGATTATACCGCATTTTTCTGCGGAAGACAATAAAATTTCAGAAAAGAAGGAGAATCAGAATGAAAGGATTAACCATCATCAAAACAGAACATCCCAAAGAAAAGCCCGTCAAGGGTCAGAAACTCGGCTTCGGCTGCGTGTTCACCGACCACATGCTCGTCATGCAGTGGGATCGGGGGCAGGGTTGGCACGACGCAAAGATCGTTCCGTTCGGACCGATCTCCATCAGCCCGGCTTCGACCGTTCTGCACTACGCGCAGGAGACGTTTGAGGGCATGAAGGCATATCGCGCCGAGGACGGCAGAATCCTTTTGTTCCGTCCGGAGGAGAACTTCAAGCGCCTGAATCTTTCGAACGAGCGTCTCTGCATTCCCGAGCTCGACGTCGATTTTTGCGTGGAGAGCTTGAAAGAGCTCGTCCTGCTCGACAAGGACTGGATCCCGTCCGATCCCGGCGCGTCGCTGTACATCCGTCCGATGGTTATCGGCAACGAGTCCCGCCTCGGCGTCAAGGAAGCGGACAGCTACCTCTATATGGTGCTGCTTTCGCCGTCCGGCGCGTACTATGAGAGCGGCTTGAAGCCCGTTCCGATCTATGTCGAGGAGGAATATGTCCGTGCGGTCCGCGGCGGCACCGGTTTTGCCAAGACCGGCGGCAACTATGCGTCCTCGATGCTCGCGCAGGAGATCGCGCACAAGAAGGGCTATTCGCAGGTGCTTTGGCTGGACGGCGTCGAAAAGAAGTACGTCGGCGAAGTCGGCGCAATGAACATCTTCTTTGTGATCGACGGCGAAGTCATCACGCCGGAGCTCGACGGCAGCATCCTTTCCGGCATCACCAGAAAGTCGATGATCCAGATTTTGAAGAGCAAGGGCTATAAGGTCACCGAGCGCAAGATCGCAATCCAGGAAGTCGCCGACGCGTACGACGCGGGCAAGCTCAACGAGGTCTTCGGCACCGGCACCGCGGCGGTCATCTCGCCTGTCGGCAAGCTCGAATGGGGCGACAAGGTCATGATCATCAACAACGGCGAGATCGGACCGATCAGCTCCTACGCCTACAAGACGCCATATGTAATGAAACAGGTCCCGAACCACACAGCAGCACGGTTCGGGACATTTTTGCCGCTTGCGGGCAAAAAAGGATGGAAAAACCCGTGCCCGCGTGGTAAAATGATTGCGAAATATTCCAAGGAGGAATAAACGAATGATACCGAAAATGATGGATGCGATCGTCAAACCCGTTGCGGGCGTCGGTCTCGAACTGCGCCGGGTTCCCGTTCCGGAACCCGGTCCCGGAGAAGTGCTGATCAAGGTTCACAAGACGGCGATCTGCGGCACGGACGTGCATATCTATGACTGGACGCCGTGGTCTGCGGAGCATGTGAAACCGCCGATGGTCATCGGTCACGAATACGTCGGCGAGATCGCGGCGCTCGGCGCGGGTGTTACCGGTCTTACTGTCGGCATGCGCGTATCCGGTGAGGGACACATCACCTGCGGCCATTGCCGCAACTGCCACACGGGAAATATCCAATGGTGCAAGAACACGAAGAGCGTCGGCGTGGATCGCGACGGCGCGTTCGCGGAATACGTCTGCATTCCGGAAAAGAATGTCATCATTATTGACCCGCAGCTGGACGAGGACGTCGTCGCCTTCTTCGACGCGTTCGGCAACGCTACGCACACCGCGCTGATGTTCAACCTTGTCGGCGAGGACGTGCTGATCACCGGCGCAGGTCCGATCGGCGTGATCGCCTGCGGCATCTGCAAGTATGCCGGCGCGCGCCGCGTAGTCATTACCGATATGAACGAGTACCGTCTTGATCTCGCCCGCAAGATGGGCGCGGATGCCGCGGTCAATGTCGCCAAGGAAGATCTGCAGGAAGTCATGAAGCAGCAGGGGCTCGTCGAGGGTTTCGACGTCGGTCTTGAAATGTCCGGCTCGGGTGCTGCCTTCAAGCAGCTGCTTTCTGTCATGCGCAACGGCGGCAAGGTCTCGCTTTTGGGTCTCGGCAACGGTCCGATCTCCCTCGATATGAACCTCATCATCGGCAAGGGACTGACCCTGCAGGGCATTTACGGGCGCAAGATGGATAACTGGCATCAGATGTCCTATATGGTGCAGGGCGGTCTTGATCTGCATCCGGTCATCACGCACCGTTTCCACTACACCGAGTTTGAAAAAGGCTTCGAGGCCATGCATTCCGGCAATTCCGGCAAGGTTATCTTTGACTGGACAAAGAAATAACGGAGGAAAAAACCAATGAAGAAAGCATATTCGATCTACCGCGAACAGCTTGACGCGATCCGCGAGGCGGGCACGTACAAGGAAGAGCGCATCATCACGACCCCGCAAAGAAGCCGCATCGACACCACGAAGGCAAAGGGCGTCGTCAACATGTGCGCGAACAACTATCTGGGACTTTCCGACAACCCCGAACTGATCGCCGCGGCAAAGGCGAGCTATGACGAATGGGGCTTCGGTCTTTCGTCCGTCCGTTTCATCTGCGGCACGCAGGACATCCACAAGCAGCTCGAAGCGCGCATCGCAAAGTTTGTGGGCATGGAGGACGCGATTCTGTATTCCTCCTGCTTCGACGCAAACGGCGGTCTCTTTGAGACGCTGCTCGGACCGGAAGACGCGGTCATCTCCGACGAGCTGAACCACGCATCCATCATCGACGGCGTGCGCCTGTGCAAGGCGAAGCGTCTCCGCTACCACAACAACGACATGGAAGACCTCAAAGCAAAGCTTGAGGAGGCAAAGGACTGCCGCATCAAGCTGATCGCCACCGACGGCGTGTTCTCGATGGACGGCTATATCGCAAACCTCAAGGGCATCTGCGATCTTGCCGAACAGTATGACGCGCTGGTCATGGTCGACGATTCGCATGCGGTCGGCTTCATGGGCGAGCACGGCAGAGGCACCGCGGAGCACTGCGGCGTCATGGGCAGAGTTGACATCATCACCGGCACCTTCGGAAAGGCGCTCGGCGGTGCGTCCGGCGGCTATACGGCAGCGCGCAAGGAGATCATCGACCTGCTCCGTCAGCGTTCCCGTCCGTATCTGTTCTCTAACACGCTGGCGCCCGCGATCTGCGCGGCAACGATGAAGACGATCGACCTTTTAGAGGAATCGACGGAGCTCCGCGACCGCGTCCATGCGAACGCCAACTACTTCCGCAAGGAAATGGAAAAGCTCGGCTTCGACCTGCTGCCCGGCGAGCATCCGATCGTTCCGATCATGCTCTATGACGCGAAGGTTGCGCAGGAGTTCGCAAACCGTATGCTCGAAAAGGGCGTGTACGTGACCGGCTTCAGTTATCCGGTCGTGCCGATGGGCAAGGCGCGCGTCCGCACCCAGATCTCCGCGGGTCACACCAAGGAGGACCTCGATTTCGCCGTCAAGTGCTTCGGCGAAGTCAAGAAAGAAATGGGTCTTTAAGCGCAGAATCAAAAAAACAGGACAGGGGAAAAACCCTGTCCTGTTTTTGATATGCTTAAAACGTCAGCGAGAGGCGGAACAGCCGTGCGCCGTCGTGTTCGCCGCTCAGAAGGAACGCGTTGTCCGTCGTTTCGTGCCGGAGGAGGATCGTATCGCCCTCTTTGGCCTCCTTCGCGTATTCCGCCTGCACGCCGCTGATCGGGCGGGTGCGCAGCTCCTGCGGCATCCGGTCGGCGGCGAGGTCGAAATAGCGCGTGTTGTTCATGTGCCCGTTGAGATCGACAAAGCTGAACGGCACGGTAAACGCGCCGGTTTCCGCCGCGGCGGGCATTTTCGGCGCGGCGGGCAGCGGGATCTCCTTTCCGGTGTGCACGCCGCGGATCTTCACGCCCCAGAGTTCCGGAAAGACGACGCGGCGCGTCTTTTCGTCCATCAGCGCCCACAGCGCGCTCGCCTCGACGAGGACGTTGCCCTTCTTGTCTTCGATGCGGTAATAGCGCGGGAAGAGCAGATGCATCATCTTGCCGGGCCAGGAGCGAAGCCGGATCGTCTCGTCATAAACGGGCAGACGCGTGATCTTCGCCTGCTGGAGCGTAACGATCCATAAAAGCCCGCGGTCCAGCGTCATTTCGCGTCCCATGCCGAGCGCGGTGGTATGCGCGATCGACGCCTCCTGCAGCATGGTCATAAGGCGCGAAAGCCGGAGTGTCCGGTTCGCGTCCGTGTCGGAACTCAGTATCTTGTATTCGATCGAGTAGATGCTCATGCTTTCGGCATCCGCTTTTCGATTGCGTCGACGACGTCCTTGACCGTGGACAGCTTCTGCCACTGGCGGTTCGGGATGCGTACGTTGAACGCCGCTTCGAGCCGGCAGATGATCAGCGTGAAGCCCATCGAGTCGACGCCGGTGTCGGTGTTGATCACGGTATCCTCATTGAACTCCCTGCCTTCAAGCTCCGGCAGCGATTCCACGATGATCTCTCTCGTTTTGTTCAGGATCTCTTCTCTGCGGGTCATAACCCCTCTCTTTCCCGTTGGATCGCCCAACGCATGATTTTTCCGCTCGCCGTGCGCGGCAGCGGTTTTCCGTAATATTCGATCGCGCGGATCTGCTGATTGCGCGGGCGCTCGTCCAGCACCGGACGGATCTTCGCCCAGACCGATGCGGTGTCGTCCGGCTCGCCCTCCAGAACGAGGATCGGGCGATCGTCGATCAGCAGCACACAGACCGCTTCGCCGCCGAGCGCGTTCGAAAGCGCCTGTTCGTATTCGGGCAGATAGAGCTTCGTGCCGTCGGACAGCACCAGCATCTCCTTCTTGCGTCCGGTGAGCCGGAGCTTGCCGTCGCCGTCGATCGAACCGAGATCGCCGGTATACAGCACGCCCTCTTTCAAAACCGCCGCGGTGTCGTCGGGCTTTCGCCAATATCCCTGCATGATGCAGGTGGGCGCAGTGATCAGCACTTCGCCGTCGTCGGCGATCGTGATCGTATCGTCCGGACAGACGGTCATCGCATAGGGATTGCCGTCGCCCAAAGAAAGCGCCACGCCGGAGCTGGTCTCCGTCAGCCCGTAGCCGAAGCATACGCGCGCGTCCGTCGCCTTCGCCGCGGTAAGGATCTCCCGGGGACATCCGCCCGCGCCGATCAGTATGAGCTTCAATTCCGGGTTCAGCGCGCGGTATTTCAGTAAGAATCCCAAGAGTGCCGGAACGGCGGAGAGCGCCGTCGGACGGAAGAAAACGCAATCCTCGTGATAATGCCGCGCGCCGCGTCCCAAAGCCACGCACGCGCCGGAGGAAAGCCCCCACAAAAGACCGCAGACGAAGCCGAACACGTGATCGAGCGGCAAAAGGCACAGGAGCGTATCGGAAGGGGAGAGCGGCAAAAGCGCGCCGCCGTTATAGGCGGAGCTCATCAAAGACGCATCGGTCAGCACGACCGCCTTTGCGCGGCTCGTCGTGCCGGAGGTAAAGAACAGCAGCTTGCCCGCGCCGCCTTCGGCGGACGCGACGAGCGCCGGTTCGAGCGACTCGACGAGATCGGGATCGCCCCAAAGCGCGTCGAGCTCGGCTTCTCCGACCTGCTCCGAAAGCGCCTCGTCCGCGGTGTTTTCCCCGAGCAGCACGGTGCGCCGTCCGGACAGCACGGACGCGAAGATTTCGATCACGCAGTCAAACGAGCCGTTTTGAAGAATGCCGTACGCCTGCTTCGGTTCCGAACGCAGCGCTTCGACGCGCGCGTTCACGCGTGCAAAAAGCTCGCAAAACGAACAGGTCGCGACCGTTCCGTTCCGTTCATATTTGAGCGCGGGCGCATCGGGCGCGATCTTCGCCCAATGGGAAAGCAATTCGAAAAATCCGGAAAACCGCATGGGATCACCTCCGTGCCTGTATTGTAGCATAAGCGGGGAAGGATGAAAAGATTTTTTCTGTTCTTCCGCGGAAAAATCAAGAAAACACGTGCAATTCGATACGGGATGCGATATAATATAGACGCTGTGAACGATCACAAGTAATTTGGAGGAATTTGTATGGACAAGAATGTACGTATCTGCATCGTCGGCGGCGGTCCCGCGGGTCTTTCCGCCGGTATGTACCTCGAAAAGAAGGGGTATGAAAACTACACGATTCTCGAACGGCTCGACCGCGTCGGCGGCAAGTGCTGGTCCCCGACCTACAACGGACGCCGTTACGAAATGGGCGCGATCATGGGCGTGCCGAGCTATTACGCCGTGCACGACGTGGAGGAGTTCTGCGGCATCACGCACGACGGTCCGCAGCTCAACCGCAACTACAAGAACAAGAACGGCGACGTCATTGAGCCCTTCGAACCGAAAAAGAACATTCTGAAGATCCCGCGCCTTCTCCGCATGAAGAAGCAGGTCAAAAAGCTCGGCGAGCTGCTCGAGACCAAGTATAAGGGCTATGACGTGAACGGTCACCGCGGCGTTGCGGAAGGTCGTTACGACGGCTTCTCCCAGGCGAGTGCAAAGCGCGAGCCGGTCAAGGGCGAGAACCCGAACCTCAAGGATCTCTGCCTGCCGTTCAAGGAGTTCTGCAAGCTGAACGGCGTCGACCTTATCCAGGACATCTGGATCGGGCCGTTCACCTCCTTCGGCTACGGCTATTTCGACGAGATCCCCGCGGCGTACGTTCTGAAATATCTGGATTTCCAGACCTGCATGAACTTCGTGAAGATCAACCTCTGGACCTGGAAGAACGGCACGCAGTATATCTGGGAGCAGCTGAACGATCATCTGAAGCACCCGGCGCGTCTTTCGAGCAAGATCGAAAAGGTCGAGCGTAAAGACGGCAAGGTCTTTGTCACGGTCAACGGCGAAGTCGAAGAATACGACAAGATCATCGTTACCGCGCCGCTGTATATCCCGAATAAGCGCACGGACGGGCAGGTCGGCATGGTCGACTACTTCGACGCCCGCGAGGACGAGAAGGAGCTGTTCTCCAAGATCGATTACGAGCGCTATGACGTGCTCGCCGTCGAGACGAAGCCCGAGGACCACCCGGAGATTTCCTACTACGTGTTCGACAACATGACGCCCGAAACGCTGGGACACTTGATGGTCTACTATCGCCGCTGGAGGGACACCAAGGATCAGGTCATCACCACCTATGCGCTCAGAAAGCATAAGAACAAGGACGAGGTCCCGTACGAAGAATGCAGAAAGACCGTGCTCGAGGATCTCAAGATCATGCACAATCCCGCTTCCAACGTCGTCAACGAGTGGAGCGTCTACTACTTCCCGCATGTCTTCTCCGAGGATTATGCGGCGGGCTGGTACGACAAGGTCGAGGCGATGCAGGGCAAGTACGACACGTTCTATGCCGGCGAGATCATGAGCTTCGGCGACATGGACGAGACCGCGGAATACTCCCGCGAGCTCGTTGAACGGTTCTTCTGAGAAACATAAACCGGAGGGAGCGGTTTTCGCTCCCTCTGCTTATAAAAGGAGAAAGCTATGAAGTTTTACAAAGACCACTATGACGTCATCGTCATCGGCGGCGCGCTTGCGGGGCTCTCGTCCGCGCTGATGCTTGCCGAAAAGGGCAAGGACGTGCTGGTGCTCGAACGCCACAACCTGCCCGGCGGCATTGCGACGAGCTTCGTCCGCGGCGGCATCGAGATCGAGGCCGCGCTGCATGAGATGATGAGCATCGGTCCCGAGGGGAACCGGCTGAAGGTCGGCAAGTTCCTCGAGGATATGGGCGTGAAGATCGACTGGCTCAAGGTGCCGGAGGCGTACCATGCCTCTCTGCCGGGGCTTGAGGTGACGCTGCATCCGGGGCTCGAAACGTTCGCACGGGAAGTGGACGCCGAAGTCCCCGGAACCTACGACAAGGTTCTGAAGCTTTTGAACCTCTGCCATACGGTGTTCGATTCCGTGAACGAGCTTTCGATCCACCCGATGAGCAAGGTGCAGATGCTATTAAAGCACGAAGCGTTCGTCAAGACCGCGGGCTATTCCACGCAGGAGGTCATCGATACGTTCGATCTGCCTCAGAAGGCGCAGGACCTCCTGGCGCCGTACTGGATCTACGTCGGTACCGGTTTCAGAACGCTGCCGTTCACGATCTTCGCGGTGCTGATGGCGGACTACATCGGATACGGCTCGTATATTCCGCACAAGTTCAGCCACGAAATGAGCTTGAAGATGGCGGAGCGCGCCGAAGCGATGGGCGTTCAGATCGAATACCGCCAGCATGTGGAAAAGATCCTCGTCCGCGACGGAAAGGTCTACGGCGTCCGCACCGCACGCGGCGACGAGATCCACGCGGATTACGTCATTTCCGCGGCGTATCCCAACAAGGTCTATACCTCGATGATCGAGCCGCTCTCGGAAGTGCCCGAAAAGGCGATCAAGATGGTAAACGGGCGCAGACTGAGCTTGACCGCGTTCTCGGTCATCATGATCCTCGACAAGCCCGCCGAAGAGCTGAACATTCACGATTACAGCATCTTCCGCGGCGACACGATGGACACCGAGGCGCTGTATGAAGACCTCGCGGGGCTCGGACCGTACCGCTACCTCACCTGCATCTGCCACAACTTCGGCAACCCGGACGCAACGCCCGAGGGTACGTGCTCGTTCTCGATCACGACGCTGCCGCGCGTGGACGGCTGGAAGACGGTTTCCGCGGACGATTACGACCGCGTCAAGCACGAGGTCGCAAAGCAGATGATCGACGACATGAGCAAGTACTACGGCGTGAATCTCCTCGATCACGTGCTGGAGATCGTCATCGAAACGCCGATGACCGTCGCGCATTACACCGGCATGTGGAACGGCTGCATCTACGGCTATGCGCACACGATGGAGGACCACATCGTCGCGCGGCTCCAGACCGCAGAGGAGGAGAAGTTCATCGAAGGGCTTGAATTCGCCGGCGCGCATCAGATTTCCGGCGACGGTATGGGACCGGCGGTCACGAACGGCAGAAAGGCCGCGAAGAACGTGCTGGACGATATGAAGAAGAAGGAGGCGGCAAAATGAAGGTCAAGGGATTCTTAAAGGACGTCGGCGGCGCGTCGCGCGTCACCAAAGCGCGTCTCAATGCATTTCAGTCCGCTTCCGCAACGCCCGAAACGGTCGATCCGATCGGCAACGTCGCGCGGGAATGGCATCCCGGCACGCTCGATCTCGTCGTGACCGAGATCCGCGACGCCAGCCCCACGGCAAAGACCGTGCGCTTTGAAAAGGTCGGCGGCGGCAAGCTGCCTCCGTTCTATGCGGGTCAGTTCATCTCGCTCGCGTTCGAGATCGACGGCAAGGTCTTGTGCCGTCCGTACTCGATCTCCTCCGCGCCGTTCGAAGCGCGTAAAGAGAACGGCTATGCGGAGATCACCGTGCGCCGTTCCAAGGGCGACGGTCTGATCTGCGATTACATCAACACCGAACTGAAGGTCGGCGATCGCGTAAAGGGCAGCATGGGGCTCGGACAGTTCTATTACGAGCCGCTCAGAGACGCGCATCATATCGTTGCGCTGGCGGGCGGCGTCGGCATCACGCCGTTTGCCTCGATGGCAAAGGAGATTCATAACGGCACGATGGATGCGGAGCTGACGATCCTGTACGGCTCGGTTTCCTCGAACGACATCATTCTGAAAAACGAGCTCGACGCGCTGGAATGCGATCGCGTGCACGTCGTACACGTGCTGTCCGGCGACGAGCCCGACTGGCAGGGCGAACGCGGCTTCCTTTCGGCGGAGCTGATCAAGAAGTATTCGAAGGGCGACACGTCCTACTTCATCTGCGGACCGCAGGTCATGTATCGTTTCCTGCGCGAGGAGATCAAAAAACTCGACGTGCCGGCGCGGCGCGTGCGCTTCGAGGTCTTCGGTCAGGCGAAGGACATCACGGCGTTCCCCGGCTATCCGGTCGAAAAGAAGGACGACGTTTATACGCTGACGGTCATGCGCGGCATTCATAAGGACGAGATCCCCGCAAAGGCGACCGAATCGCTGGTCGTGGCGTGCGAACGCGCGGGCATCGTGCTCCTCACCGACTGCCGCAGCGGCGAATGCGGATTCTGCCGCACGAAGGTGCTTTCGGGCGAATACTACGTCTGCCCCGAAAACGACGGGCGCCGCGCGGCGGACAGGGATTTCGATTACGTCCATGCCTGCGCGACCTATCCGCTTTCCGACATGACGATCAAGATCCCGATCGAGTAAGGAGGACCTATGGTAAAGGAAGTCAATCCGAAGATCCACGTCAACGAGCGGGACTATCCCGTTGACGGACACCATTGCGACGATCCGGAAAAGGCGAAACTCGTCAAAAAGCTCGCGCTGCTGATCACCGACAACATTCCGCGCAAGCTCCCCGGCGGCATGAAGGAAAACCACATGGATTTCTGGATCCTCGACCGGCTTTTGACGAAGGACGAGGTCAGGTTCATGCTGAGCTTCAAAAAGCGCCGCGTGGGTCTCACCACCAAGGAGATCGCCGCGCGCAACAACATGAGCGAGGAAGAGGCGCAGAAGGTCATCGACCACCTCATCTGGATCGGCATTCTCGAACAGAACCGCGACAACGCGGATCAGCACATCCAGTACATGATCCCGAAGTGGGTCGTGGGCTCGGGCGAGTACATGGTTGAGCACAAGACGCTGCCGGACGAGCATCCGGAGGTTGCGACGATGTTCAACCTTGCGCCGCAGGAGCCGCTGGAGCTTGCCGCAAAGCTCGTTCCGCCGGGCGGCGCGGGCATCGGCATGCACGTCATTCCGGTGGAAAAGGCGATCGACGCGAGCTCGCAGAGCGTAAGCGTCGAGCATCTGTCGCACTGGCTGCAGAAATACGACAAGTTCTGTTCCATGGTGTGCGCGTGCCGCAAGGCACAGCGTATCCGCGGCGAAGGCGTCGGCGACATCGAGGGGCATATGTGCATCGGCGTCGGCGATATCGCGGAATTCCTCGTGGAAACCGGCAAGGACGCGCGCTACATCACGCGCGAAGAGGCGATGGAGATCATCGAGCGCGCCGAGCGCAAGGGCTACGTGCATCAGATCACGAATCTCGACGGTCCGAATCGCATCGTCGGCATCTGCAACTGCTCGGCGGGAAGCTGCTACGGTCTTCGCACCTCGCAGCTGTTCAACACGCCGAACATGTCGCGCTCCGCATACCGCGCGCACGTCGACAAGTCGAAATGCGTCGCCTGCGGCAAGTGCGTCGAGGTCTGCCCCGCGGGCGCCGCAAAGCTCGGTCAGAAGCTGTGCAAGGCGGACGGCACGCGTGTAAAATACCCGATGCACGAGCTGCCGGACGATCACGTCTGGGGTGAGGACAAGTGGGACCGCGACTACCGCGACCACAACAAGGACAACTGCTACGATACGGGCACGTCCCCGTGCAAAACCGCCTGTCCCGCGCACATCGCGGTGCAGGGCTATATCAAGATGGCGGCGGAAGGACGCTATGCGGAAGCCGTCAAGCTGATCCGGCAGGGGTCTGCGGCGCGGTCTGCAACCGCCGCTGCGAGGACCGCTGCACGCGCGGCACGATCGACAAGCCGGTCGCGATCGACGAGATCAAGAAGTTCCTTGCGCAGTGGGAGCTGGAACACCCCGAAAACTTCACGGTCCGCTGTGAAAACGGCGAGGGCAGGGAGTGGACGGACTTCCCGATCGCGGTCATCGGCGCGGGTCCCGCGGGACTGTCCGCGGCGTATTACCTTCGCAGCGAGGGGTATCCCGTCACCGTGTTCGAAAAGGAAAGTCGTCCGGGCGGCATGCTCTTAAACGGCATTCCGAGCTTCCGTCTCGAAAAGGACGTGCTCGAAAAGGAGATCGAGATCGTCAAAAAGATGGGCGCGGAGTTCCGCTGCGGCGTCGAGGTCGGCAAGGACGTTACGCTCGACGAGCTCCGTAAACAGGGCTATAAAGCGTTCTACATTGCGATCGGTCTGCAGGGCGGCAGAAAGGCCGGCGTGCCCGGCGAGGACGGCGAGGGCGTCGAATCCGGCGTCGCGTTCCTGAAGCGCGTCAACCAAAACAGCGGCGAGCGTCTTTCGGGCGACGTCGTGGTCGTCGGCGGCGGCAACGTTGCGGCGGACGTCGCAAGGACCGCGCTTCGTGCAACGGACGGCAAGGTCACCATGCTGTGTCTCGAACAGCGCGGCGAAATGCCCGCGGCGAAGGACGAGGTCGAGGAGGTGCTGGAAGAGGGCATCGCGATCGAAAACGGCTGGGGCCCGAAGGAAGTTCTGCGCGACGAAACCGGCAAGGTCACCGGCGTCGTGTTCAAGCGCTGCACGCGCGTGTTCGACGAGGAACACCGCTTCAGCCCGGCGTACGACGAGAACGATACGATGACGGTCCCGTGTGAAAACGTGCTCATGGCGATCGGTCAGAGCGCCGAATGGGGGAACCTCCTCGACGGCAGCAAGGTCGAGGTCAGAAGAAACGGCACGGCGGTCGCCGATCCGGTCACGCTGCAGACGGCGGAACCGGACGTGTTCGTCGGCGGCGACATCTTCCACGGCGCGAAGTTCGCGATCGACGCGATCGCGGACGGCCGCGAGGGCATGGTTTCGATCAACCGCTTCGTGCATCCCGGTCAGTCGCTCGTGATCGGCAGAGACCGCCGCGCGTTCATCGAGTTCGACCGCGACGACATCACGCGGCCCGATTCGTTCGACAATTCGCCGCGGCAGCGTCCGGGATTCAAGCCGGGCGAGGCGCGCGCGACGTTTGCGGATCTGCGCCTGCCGCTCACCGAAGAGCAGGTCAAGGTCGAAGCGAACCGCTGTCTCGGCTGCGGCGCAACGACGGTCGATCTCAACAAGTGCATCGGTTGCGGTCTGTGCACCACGCGCTGCGAGTTCGACGCGATCCACCTTTCCCGCGATCTGCCCGCCGCAAGCGATATGCACACCGCCGAGGAAATGATGAAGCTCGTCGGTCCGTACGCATTAAAGCGCATGGGCAAGATCATCAAGCGCAAGATCACCGGGAAATCGGACTATCCGACCGAACAGGAATAACCGTGTAACGCAAAAAAGAAGCAAGGCGTTTGCCTTGCTTCTTTTTTGTCTGTGCTCAAAGAACTTTCTCGCCGTTCACATACAGGGCGTGCCCGTTCGCAGCGATCGAGGAGAGATCGCCGGAGAACGAGGTAATATACGTGTCCGCCGTCAGCGTCCAGGTGCTTGTGCCGTCAAGCGTGACGTGCACGGTGCCGACCTCGCTCGAAACCGTTTCACCCTTGGCATTGGTGATGTCTCCGGAGATCGCGCCGGTAAACGCAGAGCCGTCCGAGAGCTCCAGCGTCAGCGCGGAATCGCTGCCGACCAGGATCGTTCCGGAAAGCGTCTGCTTCGATGCGCGCAGCGTCGCAATGTTCTTCGCGCCGCTCCAGCCGTCCGCACAGACGGAGAGCAGAATGCCGTCGGCGTCTTCGTTCGTGATTGCAACCGCTTCAAGCTCGATCACGGCGTTCGTGTTCGTCACGTGGAAGACGTGTCCGCTCTTGCTCAGAAGCGATCCGCCGGTCATGGAAAACTGTGCGGTGCCCGAATCGGCGTCGCCTGACATCGACTGATAGAGCATGATCGAATCGAGGAACGACGCGTTGCTGTTGCGCTGCGTGTTGTTCGCGGTCAGCGTGCAGTTTTCGAGCTTCACGCTGTTCTTGCCTTCGATGACGACGCCTTCGGAGAGATTCGAGGTCAGGACGGCGTTTGCGACCGTGATATCCGCGGTCGAGTAGATCGCAGGGGAGCCGAGCCCGTTCGAGGTGTACGTGCCGCCGTCGACGAGCACCGTTCCGCCGCCGCGGTCGGTGCGGATCGGCGCGGAGGACTGCCCGCTTGTTGTGATCGTAAGGTTGTTCGCGATCGTTTTGCCGCCGCCGGTGGTCATGATGCCGCCGGAGCCGCTGCCCGTCGTGGTGATAACGGTGTCCGAAATCGTGACGGTCGTGCCGTCGCCCGCCGCGCCGTTTCTGCCGCCGTTTCCGCCGTAGCAGAACACGCCGTTCGCGCCGGAAGCGGATGTTTCGACGGTACCGCCGGTGATCGTGACCTGCGCGCCGTCCTTACAGAG
>CADAZC010000049.1 GCA_902792295.1 uncultured Eubacteriales bacterium | reverse complement strand
TTGTAATTCAGAAAATCCTTTATGCCGATGCCTTCCATAATCCTTCTCCTTTGCTTCTTTGTTTCCATTCTAAACGCTTCCGCTCGATTTTGCAAGAAAAAAGCCCTCCTTGCGGAAGGCATGTCGTTCAGTCGATCGGATTGACGGCGTACAGCCGTGAAAGCGCCAGATACACGCCGATCAGCATGTCGGCGCCGCCGCCCAGAGGCAGAGCCGCAATGCGGTTCGCGTCGGCAATCAGCGTGGAATACGGCACGTCGGAAAGAACGCTTCGCACCAGCACGAAGAGGTCCTCGGAGATCAGTCCTTCGCCGCATTGCAGCAGAAACGCGCCGGACAGTTCGGTCGTGCGCGCCGCCGCCGTTGCGGCAAGCTCGCGCGTCATCTCCAGCACGCGGGAGAACGTTCTGCCGAGCGCAGCGGAAAGCGCGCCGTAGCCCGCCATATATCCGCAAAGCAGACGATCGGAGGACGGAATGAGTCCCACGCCGATGCCTGCGATCGCCGCAGTCGCCTCACGGCACTCCGACGGGCTCTGATCACGGAACGCCGCGTGCAGCGCCGGAAGAAGCGGTTTGATGATGTCCGAATATTCGTTCGGACGTTCGTCGGTCACGAGCGGCGTCAGATCGTCCTTTTTTGCGTTCGTCTCGATTACGCGCAGGATGTGCCGGAGCCGGATGTCAAAATCGTTCGGAAGAAAGACGGCGCGGATCGAATCGAGCGAGAGATCGTAATCGGTTGCCTGCGAGATGTCCAGCGTAAACCCGCTTTCGGGGATCTCGATGCGCTCGTTGCCCATCAGAACCTCCTGTCCCTCCGCGATCTCGTACCGCGGGAACGGCTTGGTGGACGAAACGACCGCCGAAAACGGCGAAAGACAATGCGCGTTAGAAAGGATCGACACCATGCCGATCTGCGTATTGCAGTAGATCGCATCCGGATAAACGGCATAGACCGTGCCGGAATACGTGCTCATCTGAAGATATGCGTGCAGGCGTCTGCAGATTTTTCTTGCTGTTTCGGTCATACAATATCGGGCGGAGCGAACCGCGGTTATCCGCGCATATTACTTTTCCGCTTATTGGATATTTTACCTCGTTTTCGCACGTTTGTAAACGCTTTGAACGCCCGTACTGTATGAATAGAATGTAAATTCATGCGCGAATTGTATCAAAAAAAGGAAGTCCGGGGGCTTCCTTGATGCGTCCGAAGATTATTCTTCCGGATCCTTTTCCGGGATGTGCAGCTCGATGGGCTCATTGCAGTTCGGGCAAATGAGACCGTCGGGAGAATCGAGCATATCCTGGTCGAAATAGATGGTCTCGCCGCAGTTCGGGCAGACGATCTCAAAGAAATCGTCTTCATCGAAATCGTCGTCCTCTTCCTCGTCCTCGTCGCCGTACAGAAAATCATCGTACTCGTCCAGATTTTCAAAGATCTCGTCAACGCTCTCCTCGAGATCCGCGAGCGCGTCGTCGTGATCGGACATCTCCTCCGCAATCACGTCGAGCGCGTCGACGATGGCGGTAAAGATCTTCGCGTACTTGTCGTCATGAATGTTGAGGCCTTCCATCAGACCGTCCAGATATGCGACTTTTTCAGAAATTCTGCTCATGCTGCACCTCCGAATGTAATAGTATTGCGTTAAATGCGGGACATATATTCGCCGGTTCTCGTGTCGATGCGGATCACGTCGCCCTCGTTGACAAACAGCGGAACGGCAATGTGATAGCCGGTCTCGACCACAGCGGGCTTGGTTGTGCCGGTTGCGGTGTCGCCTTTGAAGCCGGGTTCGGTCTCGGTGACCTTGAGTTCGACGAAGTTCGGCGCTTCCACGGAGAACGCGTTGCCTTTATAGAAGCGCATCTTGACCTGATCGTTCTCCTTGATGAAGTCGATCGCGTCCTCGACCTGCTCAAAGTTCAGCGGGATCTGCTCGTAGGTTTCGACGTCCATGAAGTAATAGAGTTCGCCGTCGGAATACAGGTATTCCATGTCCTTCGTTTCGATATGCGCCAGCGGGTACTTGTCCGTCGGGCTGAAGGTGCGCTCCAGAACCGCGCCGGTCATAACGTTCTTGAGGCGGGTACGCACAAATGCTGCGCCCTTGCCCGGTTTTACGTGCTGGAAGTCTGCGATCGACCAGACCACACCGTCGATCTCAACCGTCACGCCCTTGCGGAAATCGCCTGCCATAATCATAAGTATGTCCTCCCAATTTGTTTCCTTGTATTGTTAAATATGCTGAAGTTCTTTTGTTGCGTGTGCAAAGTTCAGCTTGCCGTCTTTGGTGACAACGCAGCAGTCCTCGATACGGACGCCGAACTTGTCTTCGATGTAGATGCCGGGCTCGACCGTGATCGTCATGCCCTCTTCAAACGGCGTGTCGCCGGTGACCGACGCGCGCGGCTCTTCGTGGATCAGAAGTCCGAAGCCGTGACCGAGGGAATGCCCGAAGCATTCGCCGTAGCCCTTCTCGGTGATGTAGTCGCGGGCGATCGCGTCCAGTTCCTTGCCGGTGATGCCCGGTTTCAGCGCGTCCAGCGCGCGTGTCTGCGCTTCGAGAACGATATTGTAGATCTCCTCCGCGAACGGATCGACTTTGCCCACCGCGAAGGTACGCGTCATGTCGGAATGGTAGCCGTTGTAAAGGCATCCGAAGTCGACGACGACCAGATCGCCTTCCTGAAGTTTCCGCTCGCCCGGAACCGCGTGGCACATTGCGCCGTTCGGACCGGAACCGACGATCGTTTCGAACGAAGGACCTTCGCTGCCGAGCTTTGCGCAGATGTATTCGAGCTCCGCGGCAACACGGCGTTCCGTCATGCCCGGACGAACGACCTTCAGAAGTTCCGCAAACGCTTCGTCCGCCATTGCCTGTGCCTTCGCGAGACATTCGATCTCGTCCTGCGACTTTTTGATTCGAAGAAGCGAAAGTTCCTTTGCAAACGGCACGAGCTCCGCGCCGAACGTTTCATACACCTGATACGCCGAAAAGCTTACGTAGTCCTCTTCGAAGCCGAGCTTCTTGACGTTTTCGTCCTCAACAATCTTTTTCAGCATTTCGCGATGCGCAAGACCCGAGACTTCGATGATCTCGCAGCAGTCGCCCGCCTGCGCCTTCGCCTGAATGGTATACCGGAAGTCAGTCAGCAGTACGCTGCGGTTTTTGGTAACGAGCACGCTTGCGTCCTCGCTGGTGAATCCGGAAAAATAGCGGATCGCGGTTACGGATTTCAACAGGACGGCGTCAAGCCCCGCCTGTTCCATTTCGGCGCGCAGCCGAAAAATACGATCGTTCATAGCATCCTCCATCTTTGACTATAACAAATGTATTATAGCCGATTCAATGCCCGTTTGCAAGACCTGATCGAAAAAAACTGAAATCGTCCCGGCGAAATGCCGGGACGATACGTTAAGAATTCATGCGCTTGATCAGCGTCTCATAGGTTTGTTCGAGAACCGGAACGTTTCGCCACGCGCATCCGATCGGAACGCCTGGGCGGTTGTCGCCGTGGAAGTCGCTGCCGCAGGTCACCATCATGTGATACTGCCGCGCGATCGAAACGTACATCTCCGTCTGCCGCGGCGAGGACGTCGGATAATACGCTTCCAGCCCCATGAGCCCGAGATCATAGAGCTCCCGGATCAGCCCGTGCGGATTGTCGCGGATGTGGCACGGATGCGCGAGGATCGGAAGCCCGTCCGCAAGATGGATGATGTCGATCACCTGCTGCGGCGTGAACCGCGGTTCGGTATAATAGCCGGGCGTGCCGGGACGCAGGTATTTCGAGAATGCGTCGCGCACGTCGGTCGCATAGCCCGCCTGAATCAGCGCATGCGCGATATGCAGCTTGGTCGTCATCGACTCGGGACGGTTCACGAGCGGCTGCACGTCGTATCCCGCTTCTTTGAGCCGTGCATAGATGATGCGGTTGCGGCGCTCGCGGCGATCGCGCGCAATCTCCAGCGCGCGCAGAAGCGTCGGATTCTGCGGATCGACGTCAAGCCCGATGATATGCAGCTCGTGCCGCCATTCGTTGTCCATCTCCACGGCGGGAAGCACCGGAACGCCGTATTCCTTGCCCGCTTCGAGCGCTTCGGCAACGCCCATGATGTTGTCGTGATCGGTCAAAGCAAGCAGCTTGATCTTCCCGCGCGAAGCAATGCGCACGATCTCCGACGGCGTTGCGGTGCCGTCGGAAATGCAGCTGTGCGTATGAAGATCAAAGCGGTTTTCTTCCATAAATGCTTATGCTTCCGTCTGTTCGGTCTCTTCCGGTTTGTGCTCCGGCTCGGAAGCGGTGTTCTCCTCTTCGTTTGTCTTTGCAGCCATGACCTCGTCCATGTCTGCGCCTTTCAGCACCTGTGCGAACTGTTCGCCGGTCACGCGCTCGTATTTCAGCAGCAGCTTCGCGCAGGCGTCAAGCCCATCGCGATGCGCGGAAAGAATATCCTCTGCCCGTTCGTACTGCCCTTCGAGAATCGCGCGGATCTCCGTGTCGATCTTGGCCGAAAGCTCTTCGGAATAGTTCTTGGCATGCCCCCAGTCCTTTGCGATGAAGACTTCGGTGTCGCCGCCGAGGAACATGGGCCCGATCACATCGGACATGCCGTATTCTTCGACCATCTTGCGCGCATGCTCCGTCGCCTGCTTGAGGTCCTGCACCGCGCCGGTGGAAACGTCGGTAAAGACGATCTTTTCCGCAACACGTCCGCCCATCGTCATGCAGATCTCGTCGAGCATGTGCGATTTCAGCGTATGATGGATGTCCTCTTTCGGAAGCATCATCGTATAGCCCGCCGCCCATCCGCGCGAGATAATGGAAACCTCGTGCAGATCGTCGCAGTTCTCGAGCTCGTGAGCAAGGATCGCGTGTCCGCATTCGTGGTATGCCGTAATGAGCTTGTCCTTTTCGGTCACAACGCGGCTCTTCTTTTCGGGACCCATCTGGACGCGGGTGACCGCTTCTTCGAGGTCCGCCTGTGTGATCTCTCTGCGATGATCGCGCGTGCAGAGGATCGCCGCCTCGTTGAGAATGTTCTCAAGATCGGCGCCCGTAAAGTACGGCGTGCGCCGCGCAAGCGTCTTCAGAGAAACGTCCTTCGCGAAATGCTTGTTGCGCGCGTGGACCTTCAGAATCTCCTCTCTGCCCTTCACGTCGGGATAGCCGACGGTGATGCGCCGGTCGAACCGACCGGGACGCAGCAAAGCGGGATCGAGGATGTCCGCGCGGTTCGTCGCCGCCATAACGATGATGCCCTCATTCGCGGAGAAGCCGTCCATTTCGACAAGCAGCTGGTTCAGCGTCTGCTCGCGTTCGTCGTGACCGCCGCCGAGGCCCGCGCCGCGCTGACGTCCGACCGCGTCGATCTCGTCAATGAAGATCACGGCCGGTGCGCTGCGCTTTGCCGTTTCGAACAGATCACGTACGCGCGACGCGCCGACGCCGACGAACATCTCGACAAAGTCAGAACCGGAAATCGAGAAGAACGGAACGCCCGCCTCCCCCGCGACTGCACGCGCCATCAGCGTTTTACCGGTGCCCGGAGGTCCGACGAGCAGAACGCCCTTCGGGATCCGCGCGCCGTTTTCGGTAAAGCGCTTGTGATCGCGCATAAAGTCAACGACCTCTTTGAGCTCTTCCTTTTCCTCGACGAGCCCCGCGACGTCCTTGAACGTCACCTTGCCTTTTGCCGGATCGTTGAGCCGTGCGCGCGCTTTCGAGAAGTTCATCATCTGGCGCCCGCCGCCCTGCTGCCGGTAGATGAAGATCATCATGACCGCCATCAGAATCACAAGCGGCAGATACTGCGCAATATACAGCCACCACGGCGTGCCTTCCGGCAGCGCGCTCTGCATCACAAAGTCGTAATCGACCGAGGTGACCTTATCCGGGTCGATGTCCTTCTGCGCCGACACGAGCGTCGCCATGTAGCGCGCGAACACGTCGTTGTCGAGATACAGCACGAAGTCCGATTTCCGCGGCAGATCGGTTGCGTTAAACTCGCTGTCGGAAAGCAGCCCGTAATACGTGCCGCCGCCGATCACCTCGTAGACCGCCTTGATCTTCTTCTGCTGATAGTAATCCGCGAACTCCGCGTACTTGATCTCCTTCGGCTGGTTCGACGAACATCCGTTCGTGACCATGAAGATCAGCACGACGAGGATCAGCGCCCACACGAGCAGCGTAATGATGCGCCGTCCGTTAAAGCCGCGCTTTGAAGGATCGCCGTTGTTGTTTTGATTGTTGTTCGGATCGAATTCCAAATTGTCCTCCGTTCAGGGATAAAACCCCGTTTTCCCGATCTCAGCTGTAGATTTCGGGTTTTAGTACGCCCACAAAGGGCAGATTGCGATATTTCTGTTTGTAATCGAGCCCGTATCCCACGACAAACTCGTTCGGGATCACAAAGCCGCAGTAATCCGGCGTGATATCGCACTCGCGGCGCTCGGGCTTATCGAGGAAGCAGACCGTGCGGATCGAAGCCGGCTGACGCTCCTCGAGCATACGCTTCATGTAGGAAAGCGTGAGACCGCTGTCCATGATGTCCTCAACGATCAGAACATGCTTGCCGGTGATGCTGGTGTCCATGTCCTTGTTGATGCGAACGATGCCGCTGGTCTTCTGCGCATCGCCGTAACTCGAAATGCTCATGAAGTCCATCTTGAGATGAACGGTGATCGCGCGGCAGATGTCCGCGTAAAAGACGCACGCGCCCTTCAGAACGCACAGCGCGATGATCTCCTGTCCTTCGTAGTCCTTCGAGATCTGATCGCCCAGCTCCTGTACGCGCTTTTTGATCTGTTCTTCGGAAAGCAAAACTTCCTTAATGTCCTGTGTCATAAACGCCTTGCCCCACATAGTCAGTCCTCCTCGTAATGGTAATGCAGAATATCGGTCGAATCCGCGGTGACCCGCATTCGTTCATCGACCGTGTGCCCGGCGACAAAGACGATCCCCGCCCCGTCGCACACGACCGGCATCGTTCGTTCAAACCTCGGGACCTTGCGGTCCGTGAGATAATCGCTCAAAAGCTTCGTCCCGCGCATGCCGAGCGGCGTAAACCGGTCGCCGGGCGCAGGATTGCGAACATACGTTTCGCCGACCAGCCGGTCCGCGTCAATGAACGCGTCCGTTCCTTTGCAGGGAATCGCGGCGCGGTCGACTCTTTCCGCGGTCAGAACGCCGTGCGGAAGCTTCACGCTTCCCTCACGCGGCAGCGGAACCGAGAACGGTCCGGATTCTTCGACGCCGATGCGCAGATCGTTCGCGTCGAGCCATGCGATCACGCCGTTTTTCAGCGTCGCGGCGTCGCCGGTGTTTCCCGAAAGCAGCGTGTCGAGCCGGTCGAGATCGGCGCCCGTGAAGTCCGTATACGGAAGCATTCGTTTAAGCACCCGAAGCCGGACCGGACGCGGAAGCGCGGTGAGCTTTTCGCGGTTTGCGCCGCAGTTCTTTTCCGCCTCGTCCGCAAGCCGGTTCAGATAATCCGCATCTTCGGCAATATGCCGCGCGGCGTCGCTCAAAGCCCGCTTCACATTCGGATTGACCGTTTCAAGCACAGGCAGCACGTTCAGCCGGACCCTGTTCCGCGTCGCATCCGTCTCGAAATTGGTGGAATCCGTGCAAAAATCCTGTCCGATCTCACCGAGATACGCAAGGATCGAAGCCCTGTCCGTATACAGCAGCGGGCGGATAAGCCGTCCGGAACGAAGCCGCATACAGGCAAGACCGTCGGTGCCGCTTCCGCGCAGAAGATGCAGCAGAAGCGTCTCCGCCTGATCATCCCGATGATGTCCGGTTGCAATGCAGTCGAGATCCCGATCCGCTCTGACGCGCTCCAAAAAGGCGTAGCGCGCGTTCCGTGCGGCAAGCTCCAGGGATACGCCGGTCTCCTCCGCAATGCGCGGCACGTCGATCCGTTCCGAAACGAGAGGAACGTCGAGCCGCTTGCACAGCGCACGCACAAATTCCGCGTCGGCGTCCGCTTCCGCACCGCGAATCGCATGATGCAGATGCGCCGCCTCCAAACGCGAGATCCGACCGTCCTTTTGGAGCCCAATAAGCTCCAGCAGCAATGCCACGGAGTCCGCGCCGCCCGACAGAGCGACCAGTACGCCGTCCGAAGCGGAAACGCCGCACGCGGTCCATGTCGAATCGGTCCACAGCAACATGATACACAACTCCGAGAATAGATGCATTCAGTTTACCCCGAAAATCCGATTTTTGCAAGTGGGAATTGTGAATTCGGGATGGCAAATCCGTAAATCAAATGAAAAAAGCCCCGAAAGGGGCAAAAAGAGATCTTGTTCAGCTGACTGTGTTGACCGGATTCCCGGCGAGGAACGCTTCGAGGTTCGCCGCGGAAACGTCGATGATCTTCTGGCGCATCGGCTTCGGCGACCACGCATAGTGCGATGTGATGATACAGTTTTTCGCCTTTATCAATGGATTTTTGAGCTTGATCGGTTCTTCGCTGACGACATCCGTACCGTAACCGGCGAGCTTACCGCACGCCAGCGCTTCGCATACGTCCGCCTCGCAGACAAGACTGCCGCGGGACGTGTTGAGCAGGATCGCGCCGTCCTTCATCTTTTCGATCGTTTCTTTGCGGATCATGCCGACCGTATCCGCCTTCGCGGGACAATGCAGTGAAATCACGTCCGATTCGCGAAGCAGCGTTTCGAACGACACGTATGCGCCCGGAAAGCCGGGATGTTCGAACGGGTCCGCGCCGAGCACTCGCATACCGAACGCGTCGGCGATCTTCGCAACGCGCGAGCCGATCCGTCCGCAGCCGACGACGCCCATTGTTTTGCCGAAGAGCAGCGTCGGCGCGATCTCCCACCACGAGAAATCGGGACACGCCGTCCATGCGCCCTGTTTTACGCGTGAAGAATGGTATTCCGCATGCGAACAAAGCCCTAAAAGCAGCGCAAACGCGTGCTGTGCAACCGCCTCGGCCGCGTACGCCGGAACATTCGTCACAACGATCCCGCGCTCCCTCGCCGCCGCAACGTCAACGACATCGTAACCGGTCGCAAGCACGCCGATGAACTTCAGCTGCCGCGCGTTGAACAGGATCTCCCGCGGGAGCTTCACTTTGTTGACAAATACCGCGTCCGCGCCGCGAAGCCGCTGCGCGACCATATCGGGATGCGTGCGGTCATAGACCGAAAGGGTGCCGAGCTTCTTCAAAGGCGACCAGTCCGTATCGCCCGGATTCACGCAATATCCGTCCAGGATCACGATCTGCATAACCATCCCTCCCCTGTCTATATTTTATTCCCCATGCGAACGAAAAGCAAATGAACAAAGTATAAAAAAAGAGGCGTTCGCCTCTCTTACGCAGGAATGCGTTTCCGCAGCTTTCGTCCGAGCAGCACCGCAAGCGCAAGCTTCACGGCGTCCGGCAAAAGAAACGGCACAACGCAGACGAGCAGCGATCCGAAAAAGCCGCGCCCGGGATTCAGCACGGAAAACCAGACCGTGCCGAACAGATAGCAAAGCGCAAGCCCCGCAAGCAGCGCGCCGATTTCGATCCACAGTTTTTTTCCGAAGAAACGTGCTGCGATCCAATATACCGCACCGATCAGAAGCATGCCCCAAAGGTAGCCGCCCGTCGGTCCGATCAGCACGGAAAAGCCGCCCTTTCCGCCCGAAAACACCGGGATCCCGATCGCGCCGAGCAGCAGATACACCGCGACGGCGACCGTTCCGTTTCGCCCGCCCAGCAGGATCAGCGAAAAGAACACGGCAAAGATCTGCATCGTAAACGGCACCGTAAACGGCACGGTGATCCATGCGCACACGGTGATCATCGCGGCGCCGAGGGCGATATATGCAAGCTCTGCTGTTTTGAATCCGGGTTTCTTCCGTTCCACGGGGAGTATTATAGCACCTTGTTAAATGAAAAACCCCCGATATTATCGGAGGTTTTTCGATGGCGCAGAGAGAGGGATTCGAACCCTCGATACGGTTCCCCGTATACACGATTTCCAGTCGTGCGCCTTAGACCAAGCTCAGCCATCTCTGCACGGCGTTTGGACACCTTTGCTATCTTACAACATACCGTCAAAAAAAGCAAGATATATTTTCCGATCCCGAAAAATAATTTTGAAAAACCCCTTGCATTTTTTCGGAAACCGTGTATAATGTTTTCTGTTCGCGGGGCATTAGCACAGTTGGTAGCGCGCAACGTTCGCAATGTTGAGGTCAGGAGTTCGAATCTCCTATGCTCCACCAAAAGGGTTGCAATTTCTGTTGCAACCCTGTTTTTATATCGATTTACAGGAGGCGCCCCATGTCCGAAGCACCGTTCCGCAAAGAGTTCTTTCACATTTCCGGTCCGATTCTGGACCTTGATCTCATCGAAACCGACGCGGGCGACGACAGGATCCTGCCGTTCTATTACTGGAACATCGTCCTGAAAGCGACCGGCGAAACCGTCGGCGCAATTTCGCTGCGTCTCGGACACAATTATCACTCCCGCTACAACGGAAACGTCGGCTATGAGATCGACGAAATGCACCGCGGGCATCATTACGCATACGATGCCTGCCGCATGCTCGAACCCGTCGCGGCAGCGCACGGCATGGATCATCTGATCTTCTCCTGCGATTTCGACAACGCCGCTTCGATCCGCACGATCGAGCATCTCGGCGCGCGTCTTCTGGAAACCGTCGAGCCGCCGAAGGATTATGTGTTCTATTACGACGGCATTGCTCCGCACCGAATCTATCGTCTCGATCTTTCCTCCGCGCTCCGTTTCATCACCCTGCGCGAGGAACCCGATCTTATGGACCGCGCCGCGGAATGGTTCCATTCAAAATGGGGCGTGCCGAAAGAGGCATACCTTGCCTGCATGGACGAGTATCTTTCCGGCAAAACCGAGTACGGCTGGTATCTGTGCCTCGACGGTGAAACGATCGTCGGCGGGCTCGGCGTGATCGAAAACGATTTTCACGACCGGAAGGACCTCGCGCCGAACGTCTGCGCGGTCTATACGGACGAAGCGTACCGCAGCCGCGGGATCGCGGGCGCGCTCCTCGATAAAGCGGTCGAGGACCTGCGCCGTCACGGCATTTCCCCCGTCTATCTTGTCACCGATCACACCGGCTTCTACGAGCGCTACGGCTGGGAGTTTCTCTGCATGGTGCAGGGCGACGGCGAGCCGGACCTGACGCGCATGTATATCCACCGGTAACGCACGTCATTCCATAGCAGATCTGAAATCGATCTCCGCGGTCAGATAGAATTCCGTTTTATCGAGGAATTCTCCGACCGCTTTTTCGTCGTCGCCGATCGCCTTGAGGTCCTCCGTCCTGCTGTACCAGAGCGGTTTCAGGCAGCGGTACAGCATCAATGCGGCATCCTTTTCCGCTTCCGAGAAGCGATAATACGCGGTCGAGATCTTCAGCGCGTCGCGGATCATGTCGATCTCCCTCTCGAATCCCGCGTAGTTCTCGCGCATCAGGTAGTTCAGAAACACGTCTTTTCCGCAGAGGTTGAAGTCATACACGCCGACAAACTGCCCGTTTTCATTGAGCAGAATGTTTGTCGGATTGAGGTCCGCCTGAAACACGGAGGTCGGAAGCGTCCGGTAAAGCGGTTCGAGCGCGGCGCGGTTCTCCGTCCAGAGCGTCCAGATCCGTTCCGTCTGATCCCGGAATCGTTCGGGCAGCGTGCCCGCGTATTTCTTCCATTCGAGCGCGTTATCAAGCACTTCGTCGGTCTCGTCACTCGGGCAGAACGTTTCGAACAGGCAGTACGCCGAAGGATCATCCGTATAATCGAAGTGCTGCGCCGCAACCCGCGCGGTCATTCGCCAGATATCACCCTTATAGGTTTCATAAAGCGCCTCTTCATCGCATTCTTCGCCGGAAAGCCGGTCCGAAACGGGACGGTACGACGCGAATTCCTCAACATAGGCGACGCATCTGTGCCCTTGATATGCGACATACGGAAAACCGCCTGTCCGGTCCGTAAAGATCGTCGGGCAGTAATATCCGAGCTTTCGGTATTCTTCGACCGTCCGCTTCCACACTGCGATCTTCTCCGGAAACGTGAAATCATTGTCCGCGAGCTTCAATACATATTTGTTTCCCTCGTCCGTTTCAATGATAAAGGCGGCGCGGAAATCCTCCTCGCCGTGGCTGGTGTCGATCGAACGCACCTCCTTCGGCACGTCGTCGAAAAACAGTCCGAATATCCTTATGATCTCTGCGTCCATTTGCGCTCCCTCCGATCAGTACAGCAGTTTCAGATACAGGACGACTCCTCCGCTTTTTTCTGCATCATATGATACCATATCCGTCGCCCGAAATCCATAAAAAAAGAGCGTATAAAACGCTCTTTCGGATTGTTTTGTTTGAATTACGCTTCGGCCTGCTCTTCGGCGTACACGCTCACGGTCTTCTTGCCCGCGTGACGAACCTCGAAACGGACGATGCCGTCGATCTTCGCGAACAGCGTGTCATCCTTGCCGATGCCGACGTTGGTGCCGGGATGGAAGTGCGTGCCGCGCTGACGAACGAGAATGTTGCCGGCGAGAACGAACTGACCGTCCGCACGCTTCGGTCCGAGACGCTTCGATTCGCTGTCTCTGCCGTTACGGGAGGAACCGACGCCCTTTTTATGTGCAAAAAGCTGCAGATTCATCTGAAACATGATCTAAACCTCCTTGTTCCGAAATTTGAGGGTTCCGGGATACGACGCCTGAATGCTCCTGAGGCCCGCGATCATCGTGTCAAAGACGATGCCCGCCCTTTGGATCTCATCCGGATTCGCATCCTTTTCGAGAATACAGGTCGTGTTTCCTTCTTCGACGGAAACGCCTGCCTGAATGTGACATACTTCCGTGATCCCGAGGATCGCCGTCTGCACAACGGCGGAAACCGCCGCGCACACGAGGTCTTCCCCGTACTCACCCATATTCGCGTGCCCGGAAACGTGAAACCCGACGGGGCTGCCGTTTTCGCGGGTGACGGTCACGGTGATCATGGATCAGCCGATCGCGGTGATCTCAACCTTGGTGAACGGTTGACGATGGCCGCGCTTCTTGCGGATGTTCTTCTTGGGCTTATACTTGAAGACGATAACCTTCTTGCCCTTGCCGTGCTCGAGAACCTTTGCGGTTGCCTTGACGCCTTCCACCACGGGCTTGCCGACCGTGACGGTTTCGCCGTCTGCGACGAGCAGAACATCCAGAGTGACTTCGGTACCGACTTCGGCATCGAGCTTCTCAACGAGAACTTCGTCGCCGACCTGAACCTTGTACTGTTTACCACCGGTCTGAATGATTGCGTACATTTGTGCTTCCTCCTTCTTCCCAGACTCGCTCAAATACGGAGGCGCCCACAGGCGCACTTAAATACCGCTCCGAAGCGGCTCACCGCATGACTATAACACAGAAAAAAGCCGTTGTCAACGACTTTTTTCAAGATTTTATCAGCTTTTTTCGGCTTTAATGCAGCACCGTGCAAAGGCGCTTCGCTTCGGCGACCTTCTTGTCCGGCAGCGGGCGTACGGTGTACTTTTCGGGATGCATATTCTCGTTTGCGCGGACGAAGAACGAAACGTTTTCGACCTCGGGGAACAGCGTACCGTTCTTCTTGCAGAGCGATTCCATCGCCGCCTTGACGTCCGGATGCACTTCGATATACATGCGGCGGATGTTCGAGCTCTTCAGGATCTGCAGCGCCTGCTTGCGGAGCTTATTGAACACCGTATGCGGCGCAAGCACCTTTCCCTCGCCCTCGCAGCAGGGGCAGGTGACCTTCAGCGTGTCGCCGATGCTTCTGCCGGTCTTTTTACGCGTAAGCTCGACGAGTCCGAGCCGCGTGAAGCCGAACACATGCGAACGCGTATGATCGTCGTGCATGGCGTTTTTCAGCGTCTGAAGCACGAGCTGGCGGTTCGACTCCTTCTCCATGTCGATGAAGTCGATGATGACAATGCCGCCGATGTCGCGCAGCCGCAGCTGCAGCGCGATCTCCGTCGCCGCCTCGCAGTTGGTCGCGGTGATCGTCTTTTCGAGGTTGTCTTTACCGACAAACTTGCCGGTGTTGACGTCGATGACGGTCAACGCCTCCGCGTGCCTTGTCGATCTTGCTCTCCGCCTCGCAGCGTTCGAACAGCGCCTCGCTGTCCTTGAAGAGAATGCGCGCCTTGAGCTTCGGCGCCATGACGGACGCGATCTCGCAAAGCTCGTTGTACGCGTCGCGGTCGTTCACGAACAGGCGGTCCACGTCGCGCATCAGAAGATCGCGCACCGTGCGGTAGAGAAGACTCTGCTCCTCGTGAAGGAGCTTCGGCGCTTTCATCGTCTTTGCCTTCTTCTGGATCTCCGCATACAGGAGTTTCAAACTGTCGAGCTCCTCCGTGAACGCTTCCTTCGTGCGTCCGGCGGAGGCGGTGCGGACGATCACGCCCATGCCCTCCGGCTTCAGTTCCTTGATGAGCTTCCGAAGCCGCGTGCGCTCGTCCTCTTTTTCAATGCGGCGGCTTACGCCGATGTATTCCACCGTGGGCATCAGCACGAGCGAGCGTCCCGCGAGCGTGAGATGCGTGGTGACCCGCGCGCCCTTCGTGCCGACGGGGTCCTTTGCGACCTGCACGACCACGCTCTGACCGGGCTTTAACATATCGCTGATCTTGCGCGTTTCGGGGATGTTTTCGAGTTCGTCGTAAGCGTCGCCGGGCGTGAACACGTCGCCTGCGTACAGAAACGCGTTCTTCTCGAGCCCGATGTCCACAAACGCCGCCTGCATCCCGGGAAGGACGTTTTGCACCTTGCCGAGATAGATGTTGCCGACGAGGCGTTCGCTGCCTTCCTGCTCCACGTAGAGCTCGACGGGCGTACCGTCCTCGACGACCGCCACGCGCGTATTGAACGCGTTGGCGTCAACCAGAATTTCCTTATTCATAAAAAACCTTCCTTTTACCGGAGCGTCGGAAGCCGGTCGGATCCCGTAAAGCACAGCGAAGTCCGGTGCGCCGTGAAACGTCCGACAAGGTTCAGCCGTTCGAACATGGCGCGCGCAAATGTCTCTGCGCGAAGTCCGCCGGCAGCCGTCAGAACGCCCGCGACCGCAACGACTGCGGTGCGATCCGATGCGGAAACTGCTTCCGCCTCCAAAATTTCGGGACGAATGTTTGCGGGCTTTATCCCGCTTTTCGTCTTCTTTTCCACGATCACTTCATCGCTGTCCATGATCGCCTTGACCGCCGCGTCGATCTCCTCAAATGTGACGGGCGCGTCCGTATACAGGGTGACAAGATACTTTGCCGCGACCAGCATCTTCGAAAGCGTGCCGAAGCTGTCGCCGGCGACAAACGCGGAAACGAACCGCATGCCCACGGGCAGCGCAGCGTTCACGCGCGAAAGGAACGCTTCGGGCGTGATCTCACCGTCCAGCTCGACCTCCAGCCATTCCCCCGCGCTCGTATAACCGGTCGCGAGCGCAGTCGCAAAGGACAGCTTCGGGTGCGGGTTGAAGCCCTTTGAGAACGCCAGCGGCAGATCGGCGCGGCGAAACGCACGCTGCAGCGTGCGCTGCACGTCGAGGTGCGAGGTGTAGCTCAACTCCTTTGTCTTTTCAAACGCGGCAATAATCTTCACAATGCTCTCCGAAACATCCGTTGCAGCCCTGTCTGCAATCTTTCGTGGTGCGCGCTTCCTTTGCGCGCGCCCATTCGCGCTTTAAGTACGATACCGTGACGAGCGCGTCGATCGTTTCCCACGGCAGCGGCTCTTCGGTATCGCGCTCGCGGTGCGCGTACTCGTCCATGCTGAGCCCGTTCGCCTCGAACGCCGCCGCCCAGGCGTCCGGCTTGAAGTGCTCCGCCCACGAATCGAAGCGGCAGCCGCGCCGGTACGCGTCGATCAGCACGCCCGCAAGGCGCCTGTCGCCGCGCGAAAACACCGCTTCGAGCACGGAAAGCACCGAAGGATGGCAATGCAGCTCCGCGCCGCGTACGCCCTTTAACGCGGTTTTCAGAAGCTGCTGCTTCCTGACGATCTCCTCCTGCCGGTCCTGCGCGCACCATTGGAACGCCGTCCACGGCTTCGGCACGAACGTGGACACGGAAACCGTCACGCGGAAGCCCGATCCGCGCTTGTCCTTCGGCAGGCGGTAAAATGCGTTCGAAACCTTCCTCGCAAGCTCGGCGATGCCGAGGATGTCCTCGTCCGTTTCGGTCGGCAGACCGATCATGAAATACAGCTTCACGCCGCACCAGCCCGCCGTAAACGCATCGGTCACCGCGCGCAGAAGATCGTCCTCCGTCACGTTCTTGTTGATCACGTCGCGCATGCGCTGCGTGCCCGCTTCCGGCGCAAAGGTCAGACCGCCCTTCCGCACCGTCTGCATCTTTTCGAGATCGTCCTTCAGGAGCGAATCGATGCGCAGCGACGGCAGCGAAACGGAGACCTTCTGCGCCGCCATGTCGTCGATGATCTGCGGCAGAAGTTCGTGCAGTTCGGAGTAATCGCCGGTCGAAAGCGACAGCAGCGAGACCTCGTCATAGCCGGTGCAGGAAACAAGATCGCGCGTTTGTTCGAGCAGAGTTTCCTTCGTGCGCTCGCGCACGGGACGGTAGATGTACCCCGCCTGGCAGAAACGGCAGCCGCGCGTACAGCCGCGCATGACCTCGACCGCGACGCGGTCGTGCACGATCTGCATATGCGGCACAAGCTGTTTCCCGATGTACTTTGCGGAATCGAGGTTGCGCACCACCCGCTTTTGCGGATGCGCCGGCGCAAATTCGAAAAGCCGTTCCGTGCGGACATACCGTCCGTCCTCATAGACCGGTTCATAGAACGACGGCACATACACGCCTTCGATGCCAGCAAGACGTTTCAGAAGCTCCGCCTTTCCGACGCCCTCGCGTTTTGCGCTCCGCACACATTCGACAAGCTCCGGCTCGAGCTCCTCGCCGTCGCCCAGAAGGATCGCGTCGAAGATCCCGGCGATCGGCTCTGGATTGCAGGTGCAGGGACCGCCCGCCACAATGAGCGGATACCGTTCGTCGCGCTCCGCGGAAAGGAACGGGATGTCCGAAAGCTCCAGCATCGTGAGCACGTTCGTATAGCACATCTCGTAGAGAAGCGAGAAGCCGACGACGTCGAAGTCGCGCAGCGGCGATTTCGTTTCGAGCGTGAACAGCGGCACGTTCCGCTCACGCAGCGCCTGCTCCATATCCGTCCACGGCGCGTAGCAGCGTTCGCAGTATACGCCGTCCATATCGTTCAGCACACGGTACAGGATGCGGCTGCCGAGATGCGACATGCCGATCTCATACACATCCGGGAAACACAGCGCAAAGCGGAAGTCAAAGACCTCCTTGCGTTCCATGTTCCATTCGCTGCCGATATAGCGGGCAGGTTTTTCGACGCGGCTTAACAGCTCGTCCGTGATCCGTGTATCCAAGCGCTTTCCCTCGTGTGCATACTTTAACTTATAAATTATAACACGCTATTTCCCGACGGTCAATCGCAAAATCACGGTTTTCAGCGGCGCCTGCATGCCGGATTTCGCCGCGGCGGACAGGATCGCGCGCTCGTCAAGCTCAAAAAAACCGCCGGGAGACAGTACGCGCACAAATGTAAACCGCGACGCGGACAGCGCGGAAAGCGCTTCGCCGACGCTTGCGTTCTCCGAGAGCACAACGATCTGCGCCTTTTCGGCAGAACCCGTGCGCAGCCGCCCCTGCCGCTCCGTGACCCGCGCGACGACGCCCGTCTCCGGCACGCGCCATTCCCGGAATGCGGAAACGGCCAGAACCGGCGGGATCAAAAACAGCGACCACGCCGTAAATCCCTTTGACGCGAGCACGGCGCCGAGCGCAAGCATGCCGAGCGCGCCGAGCGCGGTCATCACGAGCATCAACGTCCTCGCCGTACGCTCGCGGAGCGTTTTCAGAAGCAGCGAACGAAAGATCCGCCCGCCGTCCAGCGGGAACGCGGGCAGAAGATTGAACAGCGCGATCAGAAGGTTCGCGCCGACCAGCGCATCGCTCCATTCGCTCGCGGGCAAAACGAGCCCGGCGAGCTTCAGCATCCCCGCAAATGCGAGCGAACCGACCGGTCCCGCCGCAGCGACGATCCGCTCGTTCCGGTCGGAAAGAAACAGCCGGTCGAGGCGCATCACCGCTCCGAACGGCCAAAGCGTGACTTCGGAAACCGGACAGCCGAGGTTGTATGCCGCTACGGCGTGCGCGGCTTCGTGCACGGAAAGCGAGAGCAGGGCGAAAAGCAGCGTTTTCCCCTCTCCCGCAACGATGCAGAACGCCGAAAGCAGGACTGCCGCAAACGTCACACGAACGTGCGTCCCGCCGAGTGAAAACGTCATTCGCCCTTCAGCGAAAGATCGACATAGGCGGTCGGGTCCTGCGGCGCGCCGCTTTGATACACCTTCATGTAAAGCGAACGTCCAAGCGCAACCGTGCCGAGCGTGTCGCCCGCCTTGACGGTATCGCCTTCCTTTACAGCGATGCGCTCGAACCCGTAATAGAACGCCTCGCAGTCCGTTTCCGACTGTACGCGCACGCATTCGCCGAATGTTTCGTCCGTGCCGACGGAGAGCACGCGTCCGTCCATGCAGGAAAGAACATCCGTCGCGCCGGCGGTAAAGCGCAGCATCTGCCCCTCCCGCATCAGTTCAATGTCGGTCGAACGCACGGGCGCCGCCCATTTCGACGCGGATGCCTCCACGTATTTGAGCTTTCCGGGCACGGAGTCCTCGTTCTGCTCGCCGGTTCCGTCCGAATGCGCATTGACCTCCGCAACGCTCTGCTGTTTCGGCGCGCCGACGCCGAATGCGCGCACGATGAACGCCAGCGCAAGCACGCCCGCGCACAGACCCACCTTCACCGCGATCCCGTTGATATTGATCTTCGGCAGCGGCTTCTCCTTTTTGACCTCGAACGACGACTCGCGCGTGAATCCGTCGCGGCTTTTATCGTACTGTACCTTCATTTCGTCAAGCTTCATTCCGATTCCCCCCTTGCTGTCAAACTTTACGCGCAAAAGCCGGAAAACATGACAGCAAAAAAGCGGCGCGTCTGCGTCGCTTTTTTCAATCGGTTCAGGATTTCTTCACGGGGGGCTGCGTCGCGTGGACGTACGGCATCTCGATCTTGACGTCCTCAATGCGCCAGTTATCCGTATACGGCGTTCCCGCGACGGTGATGTTCGCATCATCCTTCCACGGCGCCAGATGCAGCTGCGCGCGGATCGCGGCGGTTTCGGAATCGTCCTTGCTGCCCTTTCGGATCTCGACCTCCGTGTCGTAGCAGATGTTGTAGAAGATCCAGCGCGCATCGGGCACGGTCAGACGGATGCAGCCGTGCGACGCCTTGCTGCCGAGCGATTCATAGGACAGCTTCTGCACGGAGGTCAGATCGCGGCGCTTGTTATACAGCGTCGAATGGAAATAGGTCTTGCTGAAAATCAGGGACCAGTACTGCGCGGATTCCGGCGAGGATGCGAACTTGCCGAAGCGCACGCGCGTCTTCTGCATCTTGAAAATGCCGGTGCGCGTTTCGCCGCCCACGCGGGTGCTTCCGGTGGTGCAGAGCATATAACGCACGGGAACCGTGTACGCGCCGTTTTCGTCCTTTGAATAGACCATAACGACCTGCCAGTAGAGGTCGACAATGATGCGGTACGTGTCCGGCGCGGGATAGCCCAGCGGCATACGGAACGTGCTTTCGTTGCTCGGATCGTTCTCGTTGAAGTCGTCCAGAGAACCGACCAGCTCCTCAAAGGTCATGTTGACCGTCGGCGCATAATACGAGAACGGGATCGGCGTCGGTTCCGGCGTGGGCGTCGGGACCGGTGTAGGCGACGGCGTAGGCGTCGGCGGCAGCGTCGGAAGGTTCGGCGTTTCGGGCGCGGTGACCTGTACCTCTTCCACGTGAACGGGCGTTTCGATCACTTCCGGAACCGGCTCCGGCGTGATAACGACGTCGGGCGTTGCCTCCGCAACCTGATTCTGCGTACTGAAATCACAGCCCGCCGCTGCGACGAGCAGGATGAAAACCAGTATAAAAATAGCAATTCGAGTCGAATGTTTCATGTATTACCTCTTAAATCCGTAATAGTCTACCACAGATTCCCCGCGCGGTAAACCCCGAATTTGCGTCCGAAATGCAAATTTTTCGGGAACAGTTGCCCATTCAATGAAAAAACCGCTCCGTTCGGGAGCGGTTTGATCGTTTTCCATCATTCGACCGGAACGCCGAGCCGCCGTTTCATGGTCTTTTCGACCGCATTCAGAATGTTCTCATAGCCCGTGCAGCGGCAAAGGTGACCGGACAGGAGCTTTCGAAGCTCGTCGCGCGTATAGAGCTTTTTGGTTTCGAGGATCTCCACTGCCGTCATGATGAAGCCGGGCGTACAGAAGCCGCATTGGATCGCGGTCTCCTCCATGAACGCCTGCTGAATGTCGGAAATCTCACCGCCCGGACCGGTCAGCGATTCCAGCGTGCGGATGTTCTTGCCGTCCGCCCATACAGCAAGATAGATGCAGGAATTGAAGCATTCGCCGTCGATCAGCACGTTGCATGCGCCGCACTCGCCGACCTCGCACCCTTTTTTCACCGAAGTGAGGTGGAAATCGTTGCGGAGCATGTCGGTGAGCGACGCGCGGACGTCGATCATCTGTTCGACCTCCTTGCCGTTGATCGTGCAATGAATCAGCTTATACTGTGCCATCAAAGCTCACCTCCCGCAAGCCGGATCGATTCGAACAGACATCGCTTCGCCATTTCGACCGCGATGTGCTGACGGAATGCTTTGCTCGCGCGCCACGAATCGCGCGGGTTGATGTCGTCGAGAACCGCAAGGCCGAACCGGTCGATCATTTCCTTACTGATTTCGGCGCCGTTTGCGACGGCTTCCGCGCTCGGCGCGCGCATCGGGACCGGTCCCGCTACGCCGTAAGCGATGCGGGCGCGCTCGACGGTCTTTTTGTCGGGCGAGAGCCGTACGTTGACCGAGCAGCCGAGCGTCGCAATGTCCATCGCGTTGCGCATCGCATACTTGATGTAGTGTCCGAACGTGTTTTCGTAGCTTGCCTTCGGAATCAGGATCGCGGTCTGAATCTCGCCGTCCTCGACGCGGATATCTACCTGCCCAGCCCGGATATAGAAGTCCTTGATCGGAAGCCGTCTGACGCCGTTTTTGCCGGAAAGCTCGACGATCGCTTCCCATGCGTGCAGCGTGGACGCAGAATCCGCGCTCGTCACGCCGTTGCAGGTGTTGCCGCCGATGGTGCCGATGTTCCGGATCTGCGGTCCTCCCACCATGTCAACCGCCTCGCCGAGCACGTTGATATACTTCTGAATGATCGGATCGCGCGTGATGTGCGAAAAGCTCGTCAATGATCCGATGCGGATATTTTCTTCTTCGTCGATCGAGATGCCGCGCATCGCGTCGATGCCGTAGATGCTGATCAGTTCCTTTCCCGCGCGCTTGCCTTCGCGCATCTGTACCAGCACGTCGCTGCCGCCCGCAATGATCTGCGCCTCGGGATGCTCCAAGCGAAGCCGGATCGCGTGCTCGACGCTCTCCGCTTCATACAGTGCCTTCATATCGTACATCGTTCAGCCCTCCTGCCACTCGTCACGGATCAGTCCCGCCTCGGTGAACGCCGCGTACAGATTGTGCGGGTTCATCGGCAATTTATGCAGTGCAACGCCGGTCGCATTGTAGATCGCATTGCGGATCGCGGGCGCGCCGGAGCATGCCGGCGGTTCGCCCAGCGCCTTGGTTCCGAACACACTCGTCGGCTCCGGATTCTCGATAAACGCCGCTTCGAGGTCCGGATGGTCCATCACCGTCGACAGCTTGTAGTCCAGAAGGTTGTTGTTCAGGGGCTTTCCGGTCTTCGGATCGAACAAAAGCTGCTCGGACAGACCGTAGCCGATCGCCATCGACATGCCGCCGTGCACCTGCGCTTCCGCAAGCGCAGGGTTGATGAGGTTTCCGCAGTCGTGCACATTGACAATGTTCTTTACCGTGACCTTGCACATCGGGATATCGACCTCGACCTCGGCGAACGTGCACCCGAACGAATACGCGTTGTTCTTGATCGTGAACGTACTCTCCGCCGTGATGTGCTCGCTGTCGTCGGGATTGTACTGTGCGGTCATGGCAAGCTCTTTGAGCGAAATCAGGACCTTGCCGTCGTTCTTGCGCACGACGTTTCCGTCGCGGATGTCCATATTGTCGACCGACTGGCGCGTAAGCTTTTCGGCGTAGGCGAAGATCTTGCTCCGAAGGATCTCCGCGGTCTGCCGGATCGAGAAGCCCGCCACATACGTCTGCCGCGAGGCGTACGCGCCGAGACCCGTCGGCGTCGTATCGGTATCCTGGCAGGAGACGATGCGCACGTCTTTGTAGCTCCTTAAGCCGATCGCTTCCGCAGCCATCTGCGCAAACGCGGTGTCGGCGCCCTGTCCGATCTCGGTCTCGCCGCACTGCATGGTCACCGTGCCGTCGAGATTCAGAAGCATGCGATTCGACGAGGTTTCGAGTGCGATCGGCCAGACCGCCGTATTGTACCAGAACGATGCGCAGCCGATGCCGCGGCGGATATCGCCGGTATCCTTTGCGAATTCCTTGATCTTCTCGTCGTAGCCGATCAGTTCCTTGCCCTTTTCGAGACATTCACGGTGCGAATCGTAATAGTTGACGTTCTTCGAAAACCCGTCCTCGAACCCTAACGGCATGATGTATTTGTTCCGGTATTCCACCGGATCCATCTGTACGGCGTGCGCGCATTCCTCGATGTTGGAATCGTTCGCGAACGATGCCTGCGGCATGCCGTAGCCGCGCATCGCGCCCGCCGCAGGAATGTTCGTATAGACCGTATAGGCGTCGCATTCCATGTTGTCGCACGGATAAAGCTGCGGGAACGAACCCATGGCCTTCGCAACGATGCTGTGACCGTGGCTTGCGTACGCGCCCTGGTTGGAATAGAGATCGACCTTTCTTGCAGCCATGCTGCCGTCCGGACGGATCCAGCTTACGATGTGGAAGCGGATCGCGTGGCGCACGCGGTTAGAAACGAACGTTTCCTCGCGCGAGCAGTCAATGCGGACCGGTCTGCCGCCGACCTTCGTACTGCACCATGCGCACAGCGGTTCATAGAGCGCGTCCTGCTTGTTGCCGAATCCGCCGCCGATGTACGGCTTGATGATCTGTACGTCCGCCCAGGGGCGACCGATCGCCTGCCCGACCACGCGGCGAACAATATGCGGGATCTGCGTGGAACTCACGACCGTGATGCGGCCGTTCTCCTCATAGGCGAAGCAGCCGTGGTTTTCGATGTGACAATGCTGCACCGTCGGCGTGTCGTACCAGCCCTCGACCTTGATGAGCCCGGGTTCCGTGATCGCCGCGGCGTAATCGCCCTTGCGGATCGACGTATGCTTTAAGATGTTGTTCGGGTACCCTTCGTGAAGCTGCGGCGCGCCGTCCTCCATCGCCTTCTGCACGTCAAGCACGAACGGAAGCGTCTCGTATTCGACCTTGATCGCCCGGACGCCCTGCGCAGCGGAAACCTCGTCCTCCGCGATGACGACAGCCACGTCGTCGCCGTAATAGCGCACATGCGTATTGAGAAGCCGCCGGTCTGCGACGTCCTGATGTCCGGGATCCATCGACCACGGATGCCCCGCCGTCGGAAAGTCGATCTCGGGCGCGTCGAAGCAGGTCAGCACCCTGACGACGCCTTTGATCTTTTCGGCTTCGGAGGTATCGACCGACTTCACGAACCCGTGCGCGATCTCGCTGTGCCGGATGCGCGCGTATAAAGTGCCCGCAGGCATGCGGTCCTCGTAATACTTGGTCCGCCCGGTCGCCTTGTCGAACGCGTCCAGACGAATCTCGCTTTTGCCAACGATGCTCATACCGTTTCCTTTCCACGTATACTTATACTTATATCAAGTATAACACCATTTCCATCGTTCGGAAAGAGGGAAAATATACATTTTCGTTATTTTTCCGAAAGCATATCGCGTACAAAAAAGGATCCCCCGATCCGGGGGATCCCAAGGAATGCAGTTATGCCTTTTTCTTCTTGACGGCGTCGGCGATCGCGAACGGCGTCGTCACGAGCGACATGTAGGCGACGAGAATCACGGCGCCGGGCAGCAGATACAGCACCGGCACGGGGATCCAGCTCCAGAACAGCTTGAGGATCGAGATGCCCTCGTGCTCCATCGTGAAGAAATAGTTTGCACGTTCATAGATATGGCACTTGATCAGAAGCAGGTTGATGCCGGTGATCAGAAGCATCAGAATCACGATCGTCAGGATCGTCTTCGGGAAGTCGCGGAACTTCGGACGGTAGAGCCCGAACGTTGCGAGCGCAAGCCCCTCGATGATGATCATGAAATGTGTGCCGTAGAAGCCGAGCATGCGCGGAAGCCAGATCGAATATCCGTCGAATCCGACCGCGGGGCTCAGGAGCGCCATCAGCGCGCCGAGCGGCGCCATGAAGAAGCCGAAGCTCATCAGCGGACGGCTCTTCGTCGCGACGGCGATCGGGATCAGCATCATGTTGATGTTGCAAAGCTGCAGCGGCAGCTCCGCCCACCAGGTAAATCCGCCGCGCGTTTCGATGACGAGCTTGTCGTACTCCGTGTCGATGGACAGGAAGTATTTATAGATGAAGAAGCCGACGAACGTGACGAGACAGGCGACGATCAGAACGATCCGCCGCGTCTTTTCGCTGCGTTTTTTGAGGATCAGACTTGCGATCACGAGCAGCGCGATGAAGAACGCAAAGCATGTGAAGAACAGCGGATTGAACGTGCGCATGATCCAGAACGATTCCTGTGACATACGATACCCCTCCGAATCGAAAGATTACCTTAACAGAATACCGATTTCCGCAAAAAATGTCAACCTTGCCGGGCAGATTTTTGAAACTTTGAAAAAAAGACTTGCTTTTTTCCCGAGATTGTGTATAATAAGATTCCGCAAGGGGTTATAGCTCAGTTGGTTAGAGCGCCACGTTGACATCGTGGAGGTCATTGGTTCGAGCCCAACTAACCCCACCAGAACGGAAATCCTGCGG
>CADAZC010000048.1:13830-14355 GCA_902792295.1 uncultured Eubacteriales bacterium | reverse complement strand
TTTTTCCCTCCGCGTGCAGCGGCATAGAGATGATCGCGCCCTCCGGGAAGTTCTGGATCGCAATGCCGATCGCAAGCGCGAGCGCGCCGCCGAGCGCTTTATAGGATGCTTTAATCTCCTCGTGTCTGTCCATCATTCCCTCCTGCATCAAGTGTGCTCCGCAACTGTCAGCCGTTCGATCGGCGTGCCGTTTTGAAAGCGCTGACGATAGATCCTGCTGCATTTTCTGAACAGGCGAAACGTCTTCTGCGCCTTTGCTTCGTCTCCGTAGACCTTCCAGCAGCCGACGCATTTCAGATCGCATTCCCGATGCTCGATAAACCCGCGCACGTCTTCCGGCGGATAGCCGAGGAACAGTCCGATCTCGTGCGGGAAATCTTCGTTGCTTCGGATTCGCCTGGCAAGGCAGGAGAGGCAGCGCGCGGGCGAGCCCCCGCAATAGCCGCAATCCGAAAGAATCTCACATGCAGCGCCGTCGGACAGATCGCGTGAAAGTCTTTTCGGACGATGCAGATACAGCAGCGC
>CADAZC010000048.1:0-13819 GCA_902792295.1 uncultured Eubacteriales bacterium | reverse complement strand
GCGCATCGCCTCGATGCTTTCATATTCGCAGCGAAATAAACTGCCCGTTTTAATCCCCGCCAGCGTCGGCGCACCGTGCAGGATGACCGCTTCCTCCGACATCCGTTTCTCCTCTCGGTTAGTGTTTGCTAACCCATCCCCCGAAAAAAGATGCTTTTTCTTCAAAAGCATTCTTTTCTCGCTGGTTAGCACTTGCTAACCAGTATCATCATATCACATTTTTCTCCGTTGTCAAGAGGGTTTTGATACAGTTTGAGCCGCGCTGCCTTATTGATTGAGGAGGCGGATGGGGCTCAGCATGATGTGTCCCCAGTAATTGCTCCACCAGCGGTCGCCCCTGAAGCCGAACACTTCAAGGTTGCTGATATTGACGGGCAGCACGTTCGGAATGCAGTCAAGCATCTCTCTGCCGAAGGAACGGCTGCGCTGGAGAATGCCGATTTCAAAATAGTATTGTCCGTCCGCAAGCCCTTCGAGCGGAACGGAAACAGGTATCTCGTTGACGCCGCGGCGGACGGAGAAGGTCTCCGACTCCGTTTTTCCGATCCGCGTGCCGTCCAGAGCGAACAGGATCATCATCAGCCGGATATCGTCGTAATCGGCGTCGGCGTCGAGCGTGTACGTTAAATCCAGCGACTCTTCGGAGGAATAGATGTTATTCTCCCGATGGATCTCCGCCCTGGTGAAATGCACTTTCCGGGGTGTGCCGCGCCGTCTGGACGCCGTGTTCAGCTCGATCTCCTTTTCGAAGGACGCGCCGCCGAGCTCCATGTATCGCGCGATCGCTTCCTCCGTCTCGCCGTCGAAGACCAGCTTTCCGTGATCGAGAACGATACACCGGGTGCAGAGCTGGCGGATTGTGTTCATGTTGTGGCTGACATACAGGATCGTACGTCCCTGCGCCTGCGAAACGTCGTTCATCTTGCTCAGGCATTTCTTCTGAAACGCCATATCGCCGACCGCAAGCACCTCGTCCATGATCATGATCTCCGAATCGAGATGCGCCGCAACGGAGAACGCGAGCTTCACGTACATGCCGCTGGAATAGCGCTTGACCGGCGTGTCGATGAACTGCCGGCATTCGGAAAAGTCGATGATATCCTCGATCTTGGCGTCGATCTCCTTTCTGCTCATGCCGAGGATCGCGCCGTTCATATAGATATTCTCGCGCCCGGTCAGTTCCCCGTGGAAACCGGTCCCGACCTCCAGCATGGAGGCGACGCGGCCGTTCAGCCCGATCATGCCGTCCGTCGGCGCGGTGACGCGGGAGATCAGCTTCAAGAGCGTGGATTTACCCGCGCCGTTGCGTCCGATGATGCCGATGCGCTCGCCTTTCTGAACGTCGAACGACACGTCGTCCAGCGCAAGGAAGGTTTCGCCCTTTTTATACACGTGCGCGCCGATCCTTCTGGTCGGGTCCTCCTTATGGCGGATGCGCGCGCCGAGCCGCTGCAGTTCCGCGCGCAGCGTCGTCCCGCCGATCTGCCCCAGGCGGTATTTCTTGGATACGTGATCGACGCGGATCATGATTTCGCTCATTCGGTGCTCCCCCTTCCCTCAGATCGTGTCCATAAACGTGCGCTCGATCCGGCTGAACAGGAGCAGTCCGATGAAGAAGACGAGCAGCGTGACGCCCCAGCTGATCAGATAGTATCCGGGATCGAAGAAACCGAACCCGAACAGAGCGTACCGGAATCCGGTGACGATCGGCGTAACGGGGTTCAGAAGATAGACGCCGCGGACCGACGGCGGGATCAGTTCCAGACCGTAGGCGATGGGCGACGCGTACTGCCAGAGCTGCAGTCCGAAGCCCACCAGCATCGCAAGATCGCGGTATTTCGTTGTAACGGACGAAACGATGATGCCGCAGCCGACGGCAAGGATCAGGATCTGAAGAACCAGAAGCGGCAGAAGCAGCAAAGCGGGTGTGACACGGATGACGGCTCTGCCCGTAAAAACGAAGAACAGCAGAAAACCGATCAAAAGAACAAACTGGATCGCGAAGGAAATCAGGTTGGAGCACGCCGCCGAGATCGGCGCGACGAGTCGCGGATAATAGACCTTCCCCATGGTCGCGCGGTTCCGGAGGAAGGTGTTGGACGTTACCTCCACCGTTGAGGAGAACAGACTCCAGCAGATGTTGCCCGCCATATAGAACAGAAATCCGGGCAGCAGGAAATCCCCCGGCACGTCCGCCGTGGTGAGCTTTGCGAGCTTGCCGAAAATCACCGTGAACACCACGGTGGTCAGAAGCGGCTGAATGATCGCCCAAAGGGGACCGAGGATCGTCTGCTTGTACTTTGCGGTGAAATCGCGCTTCACAAACAGAAAGATGAGGTCCCTGTACCGGAACGTCTCCCGAAGGTGCAGATCAAAAAGCTTATGCTTTGATGTGATGGTGGTTTTGAACTGTTTTCCGTCCATTGCGGTTCTCCGTCAGCCGAGCCGGCGCCGATTCAGCGATAGAAGCGTTCGATATAGTCTTCGACGTCCTGCCGGGTTCCCTTGAACGGTCCCGGCGTTTCCATCTTGAGCGCGGCGTTTCCATCTTGAGCGAGACAAGCGCCGCCGCAAATTCGAGCGCGGTCGGAATGTCGTGATCGAGGCGCTCGCAGAGATATCCCGCGAACGTCGTATCGCCCCTGCCCGTGCGTCCCGAAAGATTGCGCGGACGCAGCGGCGCGCGGTAAATCGTTTTTCCGTCGCACACGATCGCCTCGGTGTTGTGCGTGATCAGGACTTCCTTTGCGCCCCATTCGCACAGCAGGAAAGCGGCTTTTTCGCGGTCGTCGGTGCCGGTCAGTTTTTCCGCCTCCGCCGCATCGGTCTTGAGATAGCGGATCAGCGGCAGACATTGTTTTTTCTCCGGCCAGTCGCGGAGCTCCAGCGTGCCGTCGTCGTTGCGGAACCGCATCATGCCCTGCACGTCCAGCGCCGTGTCGCCGCGTTCGGCGCACGCTCTGACAAACTCGAGCGGGAAATCGCCCGCAACGAGCCCGCCGAGATGATAGACGCGCGCTTCGGCGTCCGGCAGGTCCGAGGGCTTATACGGATCGATGCCGCGCGTGTTCAAAGAACGCCTGCGCTCGCGGTCCGCCGTGAAATAGGTATTCTGCATTTCGGTATAGGTCTCGGATTCGACCGGAAAGACCTTCTCCACCCTGCTTTCGGCGAAGACCCTGAAGGGATCGATGACCTTCGTGTTTCCCTTCGGAACGACTGCCACGGAATGCCCGGTCGACGCCGCGGCATAGCCGGAAAACGTCACCGCGCCGCCGTTGATGAACTCTTCGCGCCCGTCGAAATCAATGTTGTGATCGAGCGTAATCTGCCCGATGATCATGGTATCAAACATGCGGTATTGCCTCGCTTTCCCTGATGATCCAATCGAATTCGGGACACCAGTTCCGGTATTGTCCCGATACGATGACGTCCTTCAGCTCATAGGAGTCGCGGATGCGTTTCTCGGTAAGGATCGCCGCGCGTCCTTCGTCGCCGATCTGGTGCGCGTCGGACCCGACCGTGCGGTACAGATGCGGGTTTTCTCTGCACAGTTTCAAGGCCAGTTCGTTGCGGTTGTCGTGCCGCGGATTGCAGTTGACGACCTCAATTCCGTGCACGCAGTCGTAAAAGACCTCGTTGCAGCCGTTGCGGTACGGGTGCGCGTGGATGATCAGAACCTCATCCCTGTACCGGTCAAAAAACGCTTTATGGTCCATTTTCGTGATCCACGGATTCCGGCGGAGCCACTGCTCGTCGATTCCGTAGACCAGATAATCGCTGTCGTTCTCGGGGAAGCGCAGCTCAATGCCGAAGAGCACGTCCATGCCGAGCGCATCCCCGGTCGCCTTCGCCGCGCGGTAGCCGACAAGATACCGGTCGATGATCGCGTCCCAGTTGTCGGGCACATTGTAATGCCCGATCTGCGTATTATGCAGATGATCGGTCACGCAGACGCCCCGGTAGCCGAGCGCGTGATAGGTCCTGATCTGATCGGCGGCGGGCACGTGCCCGCACTTGCTGGATTCATCGGTGTGCAGATGCAGTTCGTAACGATACATAGAAGAAACCCCCTGAAATCAGTTTTCGATCGCCCGGCAGGAATCTCGGATAACGAGCGACGGGGAAAGAATGGTCTTGGTGTGCGGCGTGTCCGGACGCTTGATGCGGTTTAAAAGCATGTCCAGCGCGGAAACGGCGAGTTCCTGCTTGGGCTGGTTGACCGTGGTGAGCGAAATCGGCGGCAGCGCGGAGAAGGAGATGTTGTCGAAACCCATCAAGCTGAGGTCCTGCGGAATGCGGATGCCCTTTTCATACGCCGCCTGAATGACGCCGATCGCCAGCGTATCCGCGGCGCACAGGATCGCCGTCTCCGGGAACGGCTTGTCGAAATGCTTCTTCGCAAGCGAATAGCCGACCTGAACCGAGCTTCGCGAACCGGTATTGCGCAGCACGATCGGCTCAATGCCGAGCTTTTTGCATGCGGTATAGTACCCGTCCGCGCGGAGCTGATGCGTCATGCTGTTGTCGCGCGCGCCGAGATACAGGATCCTGCGATGTCCGAGCGAGTACAGATATTCCGTCGCCTGCTGCATGCCGGTCGCATTGTCGACGGACACGTAGTTTTCCGGCAGGTCGATCATATTTTCGCCGATGAAAACCGTCGGCACCTGCGCGGTGAACGTTTTGAGCGTCTCATATGATTCCGAACCGACCGGGATCATGATGATGCCGTCAACCTTGCGCCCCATCAGCAGGGAAAAGACTTCCTTTTCGAGATCGAGGTTATAGGAGGAATTGCAGACCATGAGGTTGTAGCCGCATTGACGCGCATAGATTTCGAGATGAGCGGTCATTTCGCTCATGAACGGGTTGTCGATGCTCGTCACGATCAGCCCGATGATGTTCGTACGCTTCATGACCATCGACCGCGCGACGGAATTCGGCGTATACCCCATTTCTTCGCAGATGCGGACGACCCTTTTGCGCGTGCTCTCACCGATTTCCGGGCTCCCGGAAAGCGCGCGGGAGACCGTCGCATAGGATACGCCGGCGACTTTCGCAACATCCTTCAGCGTCACAAAGCCCATGTGCAACCTCCGTATTAACACGTTTTATGTTACGCAAACGTTTTCAGATACTCTATTTTACATCCGTTTTTCGCTTTTGTCAACGGCATTCCGGATTCCGAAGCGGACGAACGCCGAAAAACGTGTTCCCTTCAATAAATAAAGACGTTTTTTCCGTATTGACAAACACGGTGCCGTGAGATACAATAGAATCGACGAAAACGTTTACGGAAACACATGTTTTTTTTCGGAGGGCGCAATGATTACGACGGTATTGTTCGATCTCGGCGGAACGCTGCATTCGGTCATCAAAAAGGAGGACTCGATGCGGCGCTTTGCAGAGCGGCTGATCCGGCGGCTTTCGGATTACGGCATCCTTTTGGACACGACGCCGGAGCGGCTCGCCCTTTCCCTTCACGAGAACGCAGAAACGTACAAGCACCTTTCTGAACAGACGCGCACCGAGCTTCCTGCGGCGCAGATCTGGAACGATCACTATCTCAGGGAATTTCATATCGGGACGGAGCGGCTTGCCCCCATCGCCGAGGAGCTGAGCTTCCTTTACGATTACGACCGGCTGACGCTGATGCGCAAACCGCATCTAAAGGAAACGATCGAGGCCCTGCACGGCATGGGGCTCAGAATGGGCGTCGTTTCCAACATCATTTCCACCTCTCTCGTCCCGCATATGCTGAACGAGTACGGCATCGCGCAGTACATGGAATGCATCGTGATGTCGAGCGAGGTCGGCTTCCGCAAGCCCGATCCGCGCATCTTCGATATCGCGCTGCAGAAAATGGGCGTTACGGCGGCGGAAACGGCGTACGTGGGCGATACGATCTCGCGCGATGTGCTCGGCGCAAGAAACGCGCATCTCGGACTGGTCATCCGCCTCAACAATCCTTCGATCGCGCACCGCGACGCCGCCTTTACGGGTGCGGATGCGCCGCAGGCGGATTTTGTGATCTCGGAATTCTGTGAACTGCCGGAGATCTTCCGGACGGTCAACAAAAGATAAAACCATTACATAACAGAAAAGGAGTTGGAGCAAATGACGGATACGATCTTCTTTGATGTCGGCAACACCCTGCGCATCGTGATCCCCGATAAGGAATTTTCCGACGCGGCGGAACGCGAGCTGATGGAACTGGTCGGCGCGACCGAACCGCACGACGTGTTCTTCGCGAAGCTGGAGGAACGCTGGCAGAAATACCGCAAGGGCGTGAAAAAATCGCTGCTCGACGCGGGTGAGATGGAGCTTTGGAGCCAGCACCTGCTGCCCGATTACGATCCGGAGCGCGTCTGCGCGCATGCGGGACGGCTGACCCGGCTGTGGCGCGATCACGACGGACGCCGCGTCCCCCGCGACGACGTGAAATCCACGATCATCGAGCTGGACCGCCGCGGCTATACGCTCGGCATCATCGCCAACACGATCACCGAAACCGAGATCCCCGACTGGATGATCGCGGACGGCGTGGCGCATTACTTCAAGACCGTCATCCTTTCCTCCAAGGTGCGCCTCCGCAAGCCCGACCCCGAGATCTACTTCCTCGCCTGCCGCGCGATCGGCAAGAAGCCGGAGCAGTGCGCGTATGTCGGCGACAACCCCATCCGCGACGTCGAGGGTACGAGAAAAGCGGGTTTCTCCATGATGATCCGCATCGACGAGCCCGATACGATCAAAAAGGAGCCGCAGGAGATCGTTCTGAAACCCGATTACACGATCACAAGAATCGGCGAGCTTCTGGACATCTTCCCGCCGCTCAACTGATTTCGAAAAGGAGAAGCGATCATGGCAAACGAAAGAGAATTTGACGCAATCTTTTATGACCTCGGCGGCACGCTGCGGCTTGTGGAACGCGACGCCGCATTTGAAGCGGAAGCGCGCAGAAAGATCGCCGAGATGTGCGGCGAAAAGGGCGATCCCGACGAATTCTGCAAGTTTCTCGATTACCGCTACGCGGGCTACCGCAAATGGTGCTTCGAGACCATGCGCGAAGCGCCCGAAGAGGAGCTTTGGACCAAGTGGCTTACGCCCGAATACGACCGCGAGCTGATCAAAAAGAACGCGATCGAGCTGACGATCGAGTACCGCAACAAGGACGGCCGCCGCGTGGTCGCCCCGAACGGCGCGCAGTCGATCAAAGACCTGTACGCAAACGGCTACAAGCTCGGCATCATTTCGAACCTCGTCACCTCGCAGGAGATCCCGCGCTGGCTCAAAGCGGACAACCTCGAACAGTACTTCGGCGCAGTGCTTCTGTCCTGCGTGGAAGGCATCCGCAAACCCGACCCCGCGATTTCCAACAAGGCGTGCGACATCCTCGGCGTAAAGCCCGAGCGCTGCGTCTACATCGGCGACAACCTGAACCGCGACGTCGAAGGCACGCGGCTTGCGGGCTACGGCATGTTCATTCTCTATACGACGCCGGAAAAACTCGCGAAGGAAAAGATCACGGATGAGAACCGTCCCGACGCGGTCATCTTTGATTTCAACGAACTGAAAGAGATCTTCCCGAAGGCGCCGCACGTCGCGTGGGATAAGGTACGGAGGGTTTGAAGATGCAGAACAACATCAAAGCAATCTTTCTGGATCTCGGCGGCACGTTCCGCGTGGTCGACGAGGAGAACCGCCCGTTCATCCACGAAGCGCGTGAGCGCATCAAGGAGCTGTGCGGAACCGATATGGATTCCGACGCGTTCTATGATTTTCTGAACAAGCGGTACGACGGGTACCGCGAATGGGCGCTGAAATATATGTGCGAAGCGCCGGAAACGATGCTCTGGACGCGCTGGCTCGTCCCCGAATGGGATCGTGAAAAGATCGAAAACGCCGCCAAAGAGCTGACCTACTGCTTCCGCAGAGCGAAGGGCGAACGCGTGGTCGTGGAAAAGGGCGTCGAAACGGTCAAAGAGCTCAGAAAGCGCGGCTATCTGGTCGGCATCATCAGCGATCTGATCGGCACGATCGAGATCGACGAGTGGCTGGATCGCGACGGCATCCGCGATCTGTTCTGCACGGTGCAGCAAAGCTCCGTGACGATGCTCCGGAAACCCCATCCCGCGATCTACTTCCTCGCTCTTTCCGAGGCGGGCGTCCGTCCCGAGGAAAGCTGCTTCGTCGGCGACAACCTGAAACGCGACATCATCGGTGCAAAGCAGTCGGGCTTCGCCGGCACGGTCGGTGCGGAATATCCCGGCGGGCTGGAATTCAAGCTCACCCCCGAAAACCGTCCGGACTGCATCATCCATCATTTCGACGAGCTCTTGAAGGTATTTCCGGGCGACGGACGGTTCTGTCCCGAAACCGCCGAGGATCCGACGCCGCGCATCCGGTAAGAAAAGGAGAAAACGATATGACACAGTTCAAATGCTCCGGCGGCGACGCGCTCGCGCGCGCCGTGGAAAAAATTTATGAGAACAACGGCGGCTCGGAATACGGTTTCGAGCCGATGAACCTGTACGAGAACGGCGAGGCGGTCGGTCTTGTGCGTCCCGGCGACGGCGTGATCTTCTGCTGCCGCAGAGGCGAGCGTGAAACCGAACTGACCGACGCGTTCACCGATCCGAACTTCAGGGGCTTCGAGCGTAAGATGCTCGATCCGCTGGATTTTGTGATCCTCACCATGTACAGCGAAAAGTACACGTACCTCCCGATCGCCTTCGCGCCCTCGAAAGTGCAGAAGACGCTTGCAGAGGTCCTTTCGGCGCACGGCAAAACGCAGCTGCATCTTGCGGAGAGCGAAAAGTTCGCGCACGTCACCTTCTTCTTCAACGGCGGCAACCAAAGGCCGTTCGACGGCGAGGACGACATTCGTATCCCCTCCCCGAAGGGCGTTCCGTTCGATACCGTTCCGGAGCTCAAGCTGCCGGAGGTTGCGAAGACGCTGTGCGACGGCGTTGACAAGGGCTATGATTTCATCGTCACGAACTTTGCAAACGGCGACGTCATCGGACATACGTCCAGCGACACCGCAAAGCCGGTCGCCTGCGAAGCGATCAGCAAATACGTCGGCAAGGTCGTTTCGCACGCGCGCGAACACGGCTATACCGTTCTGGTGACCGCTGACCACGGCAACATTGAGATCCTGCACACGCCCGAGGGCAAGCCGCACGTTTCGCACACGACGAACCTTGTCGCCTGCATCGCGCTCGGCAACGGTACGGAACAGCTCAAATCGGACGGCAAGCTCTGCGACGTCGCGCCGACGATCCTTTCGGCGATGGGCATTGCGCAGCCCGAAGAGATGACCGGCTCCCCCCTGTTCCGCTTCGCAAACGCGGGCAAGGTCCTGCTCCTGATCTGCGACGGCTGGGGACTCGACAAGCCGACCGACAACAATCCGATCTTCACCGCGTCGACGCCGGAATGGGATATGCTGCTTGCGAACTACCCCTATGCGAAGCTCGAAGCGTCCGGTCCCGCGGTGGGGCTCGCCGAGGGCAAGACGGGCAATTCCGAAGCCGGGCATATCAATCTCGGTTCGGGACGCGTGGTCCTGCAGGACGACGTCCGGCTCGACAACGCCATGAAGGACGGCTCGTTCGCCGAGAATCCGGTCTTCCTGCACACGCTGAACGCCGTGAAGGAACGCGGCGCCGCGCTGCATCTCTTCGCGCTGCTGACGAAGAAGTCCTCGCACGGCTCGATCGACTATCCTCTGGCGCTTGTCGACATGGCGAAAAAAGCGGGGCTCGATAAGGTTTACGTGCACGTCATCTTTGACGGGCGCTCCACGGAGCCGGGCAGCGCGCCGAAGCTTTTACGTGAGTTCGGCGAAACGATCCGCAATAAGGGCGTCGGTCTCATCGTGTCCGGCGTCGGCAGAGGCGTCGCGCTCGACCGCGACCAGAACTGGGCAAAGATACAGCGCACCTATGCGTCGCTTGTCGAAGGCAAGGGCGCGCCGTATTGCGAATAAACAACACTTTCAAAAAACGATTCGGAGGTAAAACATGGTTAATGTCGGTATCATCGGCGCAGGCCGCATCGGACAGGTGCACGCAAAGAGCATCCTCTCCGGCGTCCCCGACGCAAAAATCCTGGCGATCGCGGATCCGTTCATCAAGCCCGAGGTCGCCGCGTGGGCAAAGTCCGTCGGCATCGAGAACGTGTATACGGACCACAGAAAGATCCTCGAGGATCCGCGCATCGACGCAGTTCTGATCTGCGCATCCACCGATCAGCATGCTCAGCTTTCTCTGGAAGCGATCGCGGCAGGCAAGCACATCTTCTGCGAAAAGCCGATCGACCAGAGCATTGCGAAGATCGAAGAGGTCAAGGCGGCGCTCGCGGCGAGTCCGAAAAAGCTCGTCTATCAGGTGGGCTTCAACCGCCGTTACGACCACAACTACCGCGCCATGCGCAAAGCGGTCGAGGAAGGCAAGATCGGCGAGGTGCAGTTCGTGCGCATCTCTTCGCGCGATCCGGAGCCCCCGCCCGCAAAGTACGTTGCGCTGTCCGGCGGCATTTTCATGGACATGATGATCCACGACCTCGATATGGTACGCTATCTTTCCGGTCAGGAGATCGTTGAGCTTTACGCGCAGGGCGCGTGCCTCATCGATCCCGAGATCGGCAAGGCGGGCGACGTGGATACCGTCACGATCACGCTGAAGCTTTCCAACGGCGCGCTTGCGACCATCGACGGTTCCCGCAAGGCGGTCTACGGCTACGATCAGCGCGGCGAGGTCTTCGGTTCAAAGGGCTGCGTCGTCAACGCGAACGATTCGGAATCCAACGTCGTGCTCTCCACCGTGGACGGCGTGACCGGCGAAAAGCCGCTGTGGTTCTTCCTTGAACGCTACATGGGTTCCTATCAGGCGGAAGTCCGCGAATTCATCGACTGCGTGAACAACGGCAAGGAGCCGTGGGTCGGCATCGAAGACGGTCTGCTTTCGATCAAGCTGGCGCTCGCGTGCGCGAAATCCCTCAAAGAAAACCGTCCCGTCCGCATCGACGAGATCTGAAAAATCGGAAAGGAAAAGACTATGGCAAAAATCAAAGTCGGCGTAGCCGGTTACGGCACGATCGGTCAGCGCCTCGCAGACGGCGTCGCCATGCAGGGCGATATGGAACTCGTGGGCATCGCGGATCTCGCGCCTACGCTTGCGATCCGCGCGCTGCGCGAAAACGATATGATCGGCGCAAACGACGTGAAGTACAACCTGTACCTCGTCGACGGCGCGGACAGAGACGCATTTGAGAAGTACGATATCCCCGTTGCGGGCACGTTTGAGGAACTGTGCCGTAGCGTCGATATCATGCTCGACTCCTCCCCCGGCGGCGTCGGCGCAAAGAATAAGGAACTCTATCAGAAGGTCGGCGTCAAGGCGATCTTCCAGGGCGGCGAAAAGAACTCCGTCGCGGACGTGTTCTTCCACGGCTATGCGAACTACGAAAAAGGTCTCGGTCAGGATTATCTGAAGCTGACGAGCTGCAATACCACCGGCCTCATCCGCACGGTGGACTGTCTTGACCGCGCGATCGGCATTGAGAAGGTCGCGATCACGATCATCCGCCGCGTTGCGGACCCGGGCGATTATCACCGCGGACTTACGAACGCGCTGCAGATCGACAAGGCGCCGTCGCATCAGGCGGTCGACCTGATGACGATCATGCCGCACGTCGAAGCGACGGGCATCCTCGTGCACACGCCGGTCACGCACGGACACATCATCACCGTGCTTGCAACCGCAAAGGATGGCAAGAAGATCACGCGCGAAATGGCGCTCGAAGCGTTCCGCGCGCATCCGCGCATCCGCACCGTCACGATCGACGAGGGCTTCAAGGGCAACGCGAGTCTCTTTAAGTACGCCCGCGACCTCGGCAACCGCCGCGGCGACATGTATGAGATCGGGCTCTGGGAGGACAGCATCGTCGAGAGCGGCAACGACATCATGTACGCGATCAACATCCCGCAGGAGAGCGTAACGATCCCCGAAACGATCGATGCGATCCGCGCCGCGATGAAGATGCAGCTCACCCGCGAAGAGGGCACCGCAAAGACCAACGAATATCTGAAGATCGGGCGGTTTAAGAAACTGCAGAAATAACGGAGAGGTTCAATATGCGATTCGGAATCAGAACGCTGGACGAACTTTCGGTACGCGGCAAAACGGTTCTGTGCCGTGTGGACATCAATCAACCCGTGGATCGTGATGCGGGGACGCTCAAAAGCATCAACCGCATCACGGCCTGCGTGCCGACGATTCGGGAGCTCTGCGGCAAGGGCGCGAAGGTCGTGCTCCTGGCGCATCAGGGCAGCGACATTGAATACAAAAACTTTTATACAACCAAGCCGCACGCGGCGGTCCTTTCCTCGCTTCTCGGAAAAGAAGTGAAGTGGATCGACGACGTCTGCGGTCCTGCGGCAAGGGACATGATTCGCGGTCTTCACGACGGTGAAGTTTTGCTTTTGGACAACGTGCGATTTGTTGCCGAAGAGCAGACGCTGTTTGAGAAGAACCTGCGGCTTTCGCACGAACAGCAGGCGAAAACGCTGCTGGTGCAAAAGCTCGCGCCGCTTGCGGACCTTTACGTCTGCGACGCTTTTGCGGCGGCGCACCGCGATCAGCCGAGCTTGTGCGGGTTCGAACAGGTGCTTCCCTCCGCGATGGGACGGCTGTTTGAGAAGGAATACTGCACCGTCTCGTCGGTGATGGAACATCCGGAACGCCCGTGCGTGTTCGTGCTCGGCGGCGCGAAGATTTCCGATGCGTTCCAGATGATGCAGACGGTCCTCGAACGCGGGATCGCCGATACGATCCTCACCGGCGGACTGGTTGCGAACATCTTTCTGATCGCGCTCGGCAGCGAGATCGGCAACGGAAGCCGCGCGTTCATTTTCAAATCCAACTATTCCGAGTTCTTCGACCGTGCGAAAGAGCTTTATGCGAAGTTCGGCGATAAGATCAAACTGCCTTCCGACCTTGCATGGGTCGAGAACGGCGAACGCCGTGAAGCGGCGATTGAGCTCATGCCGGAAAACGTCACCGCGATCGACATCGGTCACGCAACGGCGGACGCGTACCGGACGTGCATCTTACATGCAAAGACCGTGTTTGTCAACGGTCCGATGGGCATTTTCGAGCAGGAACCGAGCGAATACGGCACGAAGGAGCTGTGGCGGGCGCTTGCCGATACCGAGGGCTTTACGGTGCTCGGCGGAGGCGACAGCATCACGGCAACCGAAAAATATCAGCTGACCGACAAAATCGGCTATATCTGCACCGGCGGCGGCGCGCTGATCCGTTTTTTGAGCGGCGAGGAGCTGCCCGTCGTAAAAGCGCTGCGGCACGGATCTTTGATCTCAGAGGCATGAGGAGGCGCGTATGAAACTGCGTTTCGGGTTCGGCACCGGCTTTCAGGAAGTCGACGTGCCCGACGAAAATCTGATCGGCGAACTGCACGCCAACGACGTTCCCGTGGCGCTTACCGGCGAAGCGGAGGTCAGACGCGCGCTTTCGGAGCCGATCGGCTCTCCGCGCTTAAAGGACATCGTACATTCGGGCGAAACGGTCGCGATCGTCACCAGCGACGTCACGCGCCCGATGCCGACCGCCGTCGTCATGCCCGCGCTTTTGGACGAGCTGTACGCGGGCGGCGTCAAAAAAGAGGACATCACGCTTGTATTCGCGCTCGGCAGTCATCGCAAACAGACCGATGAAGAAAAGCGGAAGCTTGCGGGCGAACGCGCATGGAACGAGGTCAGATGCGTGGACAGCGATCCCGATGACTGCGTTTC
>CADAZC010000047.1 GCA_902792295.1 uncultured Eubacteriales bacterium | reverse complement strand
CGTCTGATCCTTTCGCTGATCTTTGCCGTTCCGCTCATTGTGCTCGCCATGGGACCGATGGTATTTCACATGCCCCTGCCCGCATGGCTGCCGATGCACTCGCTCCGGTATGCGCTGGTGCAGCTTGCGCTGACCGTCCCGATCCTTATCATCGGACGCGGTTTCTTCATTCGCGGCTTCAAAGCGCTGTTCTCCGGCGGTGCAAGCATGGACACGCTGATCGCCGTCGGCGTCGGAACCGCCGTGATCTATTCATTGTTCGAAACCGTCCGCTACGCGTGCGGGCACACGCACGGCATGCTCTATTACGAATCCGCGGGCATGATCCTTACGCTCGTCACGCTGGGCAAGTATTTCGAGAGCTTATGCATGACGCGCACGACCCGCGCGATCGAAGAGCTCGAAGCATTGAAGCCCGAAACCGCAACCGTCGTCGGAAAGGACGGCAGTGAAAAATCCATCCCGACCGCAGAACTGCTTAAAAAGGACCGCGTGCTTGTTCGCCCAGGCGAACGCCTGCCCGCCGACGGCACGCTTGTTTCCGGGCACGCATCGATCAACGAATCCATGCTGACCGGTGAAAGCTTACCCGTCGAAAAAAAGACCGGCGATCCGGTCGCCTGCGGCAGTATTGCTGAGGGCTCCTCCTTCCTTTTCGAGGTCACCGCGACCGACGAGGAGACCGGTCTCGGACAGATGATCCGCATGATCGAGGAGGCGCAGAACGAGAAGGCGCCGATCGCGCGGCTTGCGGACAAGATCAGCCGCTGGTTTGTGCCCGCCATCATCGGAATTGCGCTCGTCGGCGCGATCATTTGGCTGATCGTCACCAAAGACGTCGAAAAAGCCGTTCGCGTGGCGGTCTCCGTGCTCGTCATCGCCTGTCCGTGCGCCATGGGTCTTGCAACGCCCACCGCGATCATGGTCGGCACCGGTCAGGCGGCAAAATACGGCATTCTTTTCAAGAGCGGCGCAGCGCTCGAAGCGCTGAACGGCGTTTCCGTGCTTGCGTTCGACAAGACCGGCACGGTCACCGAGGGCAAGCCGGTCGTCACGGAGATCCATCCCATCGGCTCGGACGAGAACGACTTTCTTTCCCTGTTCGCCTCCGCCGAACAGCAGAGCGAGCACGTCCTTGCGAGAGCGGTTCTGAACGCTGCGAAGGAGCGGGATCTTCCGCTGCTTCCGTCCGAAAGCTATACGGCGGTATCCGGTCTCGGCGCGCGCGCCGTCGTCGGCGGACGGTCGCTTGCGTTCGGCAATCGCGCGTTTGTCGAATCCTGCGGCGCATCGGTCGGAACGCCGCCGGAAACGGACGCCTCGATCCTCTACCTTGCCGAGGGCGAAACGCTTTTGGGATACATTCTTGTATCCGATACGCTGCGTCCCGACAGCAAAGAGCTCTTTTCCGAGCTTCGGCGCATGCATAAAAAGACCGTCCTGCTTTCCGGCGACCGCAGAGCAACCGCGGAACGCATCGGAACGGCGCTCGGCGCGGACGAGATCCTCTCCGAAATGCTGCCGGACGAGAAGCTCAAAGCGATCGACCGTCTGAAAGCCGACGGCAATACCGTTGCAATGGTCGGCGACGGTGTGAACGACGCGCCCGCGCTTGCAAAGGCGGATCTCGGGTTTGCGGTGTCCGACGGAACGGACGTCGCCGTGGAATCCGCGGACGTGATCCTGACCGGCGGTAAGGTTCTGAAGATCGTCGACGCATTCCGCGTTTCGAAAGAGACGATCCGTGTGATCAAGCAAAACCTTTTCTGGGCGCTGTTCTATAACCTGATTTGCGTCCCGTTTGCGCTTTCGTCGCTGATCGAGCCGTGGATGGGCGCGCTTGCGATGAGCTTTTCCTCGGTCACGGTCGTCAGCAACGCGCTGCGGCTCCGGTATGTCCTGAAAAAAGGTGAAAAAACGCAAAAATAATCCTTGCATTGTGGAATTCTTACAGGGGGTGAAATGCTTTGGCAAACATCAAGTCCGCTATGAAGCGTGCGAAGACTTCCGTTGGTGAAAACCTCAGAAATCGCATGGACAAGTCCGAACTCAAGACCGCTGTCCGTCGTTTTGATGAAGCGCTGAAGTCCGGCGATAAGGAAGCTGCGGAAGCGGCTTATCTCGCGGCTGTCAAGACCGTTGATCAGTCCGCCGCGAAGGGCGTTATCCACAAGAACGCAGCAGATCGCAAAAAGGCACAGTTGGCAAAGAAGCGCGCAGCCGCGAACAACTGAACCCCGGTATTCGCATGATAACGGCGTCCGATTCCTCGGACGCTTTTCTTTTGCGTCGGATTTCTCTTGCATTCTCGATCCGCCGCGTTTAGAATAGGACCGTAAGGAGGAACGATGGCAACGGACGGCTTTACCTTATACGCATGCATCACGGAGCTTCAGTACCTTGTCGGCGGCAAAATCGAAAAGATCAACGAGCCGGACAGGGATATTCTGATCCTCACCGTTCGCACGCCCGAATCCGGACGTGTGAAGCTGATGCTGTGCATCCACGCCGAAAACGGACGCATTCAGACGGTTTCCAAATCCTTTGAAAATCCCGAGAACGCGCCTGCTTTTTGTATGCTTCTGCGCAAGTATCTGATCGGCTGCCGGATCGTTTCGATCGAACAGGCGGGACTGAACCGCATCGCCGTCTTTACGCTGTCCGGCAGAAACGAGTTCTTCGACGCGGTCGGCATGAAGCTGATCGTTGAACTGATGGGACGCCACGGCAACGTCTTTCTCGTCGGCGAGGACGGAAAGATCATCGACTGTCTGCGGCACTTCGGCATCGCGGAGAACGCTGCGCGCATCTGCCTGCCGAACGTTCCGTACGCCGCGCCGCCCGAAGCGGAAAAGCGTGATCCCTTCACGGCGACCGCCGAAGAAATCGACGAAGCGCTGAACGGAATGTTCACGCCGAACCGTCTTATCGCCGCGTTTCACGGCGTTTCAAAGCTTTGTGCGGAACAGATCGTTCCCGACGGAACGACGGCATCTGAGGCCTCACAGACGGTTTACACCGTCTTCCGTCAGCTTGCGGAAAAACGGTTCGAGCCGCACATCGTTCCGAACGCGGGCGTCCTGCCGTTCCGTCCGAAGAACGCCGTGGGCGTTCCCTGCGCATCCGTAAACGAAGCCCAGGACCGCTTCTACCGTGCGCGTGACGAGCAGGCGATCCTTTCAAAGCTTCGCACATCCCTGCGCGCCGTGCTGGATCATGCGAAAAAGCGCACGGAAAAGAAGCTTTCGGAGTGTACGAAAACAATCGGCGACGAGGAACATATCGAGCGGGACAAGCTGTACGGGGAGCTGCTTTTGAGCGCGGACAGCGCGCAAAGCGGGCGATCCTCCGTCACCGTAACGAACTATTACGCCGATCCGGTCGAACAGATCGAGATCCCGCTTGATCCGAAGTACTCCGTTTCAGACAATGCGCAGCGCTATTTCAAGCGTTACCGCAAGAACAAGGCCGCACGCGCTTATGCGCTCGAACAGACCGAAGGACTGAACGCCGAACTCGATTACCTGAAAGGCCAGCTTCTGAACGTCGCCGCATGCGGCACGCGCGAAGAGCTGAACGAAATTCGCGACGAGCTGGTCCGGCAGCGGTATATCCGCGAGCAGACGAATGAACGCCGTTCCCCCGTTTCCGCGCAGAGCCGTCCGCTGCATTACCGCGCACCGGACGGGACCGATATCTTCGTCGGCAAGAACAATCTGCAGAACGAGCGGATGATCAGAAACGCCGATCCGTTCGCAACATGGCTGCACGCAAAGGGCGTGCCTGCCTCGCATGTGATTCTGAACGGCACAGAGCCGTCGCGCGAAACGCTGTTCCTTGCTGCAAAGATCGCCGCCTATCACAGCGGTGCGTCCGCGTCCGAAAACGTACCCGTCGATTACACGCAGGTGCGATATGTGAAAAAACCCTCCGGCGCTCGCCCGGGGTTCGTCAATTATTTTCATCAGCACACGCTGTACGTCACGCCGTCGCTCGAAGCGATCGCACCGTACCGTGTCGGGGAGGACAAATGAAACTGTTACTTGCAACCAACAACGCGCATAAAGCGCGCGAGATCCGCGAGATTCTCGGCGACAGCTTTTCCGAGATCGTCACCATGCGCGACGCGGGAATCGACTTTGAGGTCGACGAAGACGGCGAAACGTTCTGCGACAACGCGCTGAAGAAAGCGGTCGAAACGCTGAACTATGCCGGCGACCGGTTTGACGCCGTGCTTGCGGACGACAGCGGGCTCTGCGTGGACGCGCTGGACGGCGCGCCGGGCGTGTATTCCGCACGGTTTTCCGGCGAAGGGCACAACGACGCCGCGAACAACGCGAAGCTGATCGCGCTTTTGAAGAACGTTCCGGACGAGGAGCGGACCGCGCGGTTCTGCTGCTGCGTTGCCCTTGCGCGAAAGGATCGCGATCCGATCGCGGTGCAGGGCGAAGTCGAAGGCACGATCCTGCACGAAGCGCACGGCGAAAACGGCTTCGGCTACGATCCGTACTTCTACTATGCACCGTTTGAGAAGAGTTTTGCGGAGCTTACGGCGGAGGAAAAGAACTCCGTGAGCCACCGGAAACGCGCGCTGATGCTTTTAAGGGAGACGCTCGATGTCGAAGATCGCGATCGTATCTGATTCCCACGGCGACATCGAAAACATCGCACTGTTCCGCGACCGTCTTGCCGGCGTCGACGCGCTCTATCATCTCGGCGACCATGCGGAGGACGCGATCCCGCTTTCGCAGAAACTGAACTGCGGGTTTGTTTCGGTACGCGGCAACTGCGATCCGTTCTCGGACGCACCGGAACGGTACGTCGTCGAGTGGCACGGCAGACGGATCCTGCTTCTGCACGGGAACACCGTCATGGGGCGGCTGCGGCTCTTATACGCCGCGCAAGAGGCGAACGCCAACGCGGTGCTGTTCGGGCACTCGCACGTGCCGTCAATCGAAACGGTCGAAGGCGTGCTGATGATCAATCCCGGCAGCTTATCCCGTCCGCGTACCGTAAAAGGTCCGAGCGTTGCGCTGATGACCCTGACCGACGACGGAATGGACGCTGAGCTTCTTTTTGCGCGGTAACGCGAATCTGTATTATTCACAATTTTTCAACATTTTTATGCATTGACATCCCGGGTCAATGCATTTAAACTGTTAGCATACTCGATTGATATCCGAAAGGTTTTTATAAAAATGAAGAGAACGCTGTCTCTGTTGTTTGCCGCGCTTCTGATTGTTGCGCTGATTCCCTTTGCCCGCATCGAAACCGCACACGCCGACTCGTTTGATCTGAATTCGATCTACGAGCCGTATTTTATCCTTGTCAATGCCGATACGCCCGCCGTGTCGTACCGCGGCATCGAAAAGGAAGCGGACAAGCGCGTCTTCCCCGCCAGCACGACGAAGATCCTGACCTGCATCATCGCGCTCGAGAAAGGCAATCTCGACGACATGGTCAGCGTCTCCGCAAAAGCGGTCGATTTCGGCCGCGGCAATTCGCTGATGGGTCTTGAAGAAGGCGATCAGTATTCGCTTCGCGATCTGCTGTACGGCATGATGCTGCCCTCAGGCAACGATGCTGCGATCGCGATTGCGGAACACATCGCGGGAAGCACCGACGCATACGCCGAGCTGATGAATCAGAAAGCAAGCGAGATCGGCATGACGAACTCGCATTTCGTGACCGTTCACGGCAAACAGAATGAAAACCATTACACCACCGTACGCGACATGGCGATCCTGACCGCGTACGCGCTGAACCAGAGTCCGAAGAGCAGCGAGTTTCGCGAGATCGTCGGCGCAAAGACCTACACCGCCGAATCCGGTCCCCGCGCGCTTCCGCTGGTGAACTCCAACCGCATGCTCGTCGACACGCCCTCGTCCGAGGACCTTCCGAACCCGATTTCCTGCCTGTATCCCGACGCCATCGGCGTCAAGACCGGCGACACGAACGCCGCGGGCAAGTGTCTGATCGCGGCGGCGGAGCGCAGCGGCGTCACGCTGATTGCCGTGCTGTTCGGCGGAACGCTGGGCGATTCGGAATACAACGACGGATGGAAGCCCGCGCAGAAGGACAAGTACAACGTCAAACGTTTCAACGACGCCGCGGCGCTGTTCGATTATGCCTATAACGACATGAACCGTTCCGTCAGCGTTTCCGAACTGGTCGAAAACGGCATGCCCGTTTCGTTCGACGTCACGATCTCCAATGCGGCGGCGGACGACTCGCAGGGCGGCTTGCTGAAAGCAAAGGCCGACCTGTCGCTTGATTCGGTTCTTTCGGTCATGGTTCCCGATCCGAGTACGAAGACTGCCGACATAAAGATCGAAAGCAATCCGATGTTCACCAATGTTTACGCCCCGATCGGCGAGGGCACGGTGGTCGGCAGCGTCACCTACACCTATAACGGCAAACCGCTTGTGACGGCGAATCTGCTCGCCGAGCGCAGCGTCAAGGAAGGCACGGCGCAGACGCAGATTCTGCCCGTTGATCCGGAACCCACCGGAAACAATGCAATCCCGCAGCAGAGCAGTCTGATCGGCGATGCGAATGTTTCGACGCTGAACCCCGATGAAGCAACCGTCGTTCCGGATTCTGCAGGCGGCTGCGGCATCCCCTCCGACATGCGCTGGCTGCCGATCGTGCTTGCCGTCGTCTTTGTGCTGCTTGTCGTAATCATCATTCTGTATATCCTCTACCTTCGTGCCGAGGCAAAGCGCAGACGCGCAGCGGCGCGGCGCCGTGCAAAGCAGCGAGCGCGCGAACAGCGGAATAATTACGATCAGGAATAAGGAGTTCCCATGAAACGCATCGTCCTCTGCCTCCTCTTGAGCGTTCTGCTCCTCCCGTTTTCGGGGCGAGCCGAAACAACGGATTCGACAGAATTCGACCTCAAGTCGCTCGCGGAGGACACTGTATTTTTGGCGCGGCTCGACGATCCCGGGCACGCGATCCTCGGTCTCGAACGAAATGCCGACGTCAGGCGTTACCCCGCCAGCACAACAAAGATCATGACCTGCATCCTCGCGCTGGAACGGAGCGAACCGGATGAAATCGTCACGATCAGCAAACGCGCCTGCCGCCTTTCGGAGAGAAACTCCAAGATGGGGCTGAAACCGGGCGAGAAGTTTCCGATGATCGATCTCATCTACGGTCTGATGCTCCCCTCGGGCAACGACGCGGCGATTGCGATCGCGGAGCACATCGGCGGCAGCATCGACGGGTTCGCCGCCCTCATGAACAAAAAAGCCGCAAAGCTCGGGCTGACCGGCACGCACTTTGTAAACCCGCACGGACTGCATAATGCCGAACACTATACTACCGCCCGCGACATGGCGATTCTGACCGCTTATGCGTTCGAGAACGACACGTTCCGCGAGATCGTCTCAACATCGGAATACGAAGCGAAATCGACCGAAGGCAGGAACCTGTCCCTGAAGAACGCAAACCGTCTTCTGCGCGACGTGACGGCAACGTCGTACGTCCCCTATTCCTGCACCTACGAATACGCCATCGGCGTCAAAACCGGCGACACGCACCTTGCCGGGAAATGCCTCGTCGCCGCCGCAAAGAAGAGCGAAACGGTGTATCTGCTCGTCCTGCTCCACGGCGAGAATGCGCCGGGCGACGCGAAGGGACGCGACAAAGACAAGTATGCCGCACAGCGGTTCTATGACGCGGCGGCGCTGTTTGAATACGCGTTTGAGCATGACGTCGTGACGATCGACGTGCAGGACCTGATCGATCGCTGTCTGCCCGAAACGTATGCGGTCGTGCCCGATCCCGCGCGTACGCTTGCGACCGAAATTCTCTACCGCATCGAATGGGATCAGAGCGAAACGCTGACGCTTCCCCGCTGGCAGGCGGAGCAGTTTGCCGCCGATCCGTTCCCGGAGGATCGACTCGTTTATACCATTGATTCGTATTCCGTTCCCGTCGGAGAAAAAGCGGGCAGCGTTTCCGTTCTGTCGGATGGCAAAGCCGTCTTTTCCGGTAAGCTGATCGCCGACGAATACGCCTATCCCCCGACGCCGGAACCGACCGAGGAACCGGTGTATGTGGTCACCGACGCGGATGAAACGCCCGCGCCGACCGGAGCGCTGCAAACGCCCCAACCGACGCAGGGATGGATTCCTGTCCCGGATCCGACGCCCGCGCCCGAACCGTGGTACGTCCGCCTGTTCCGCTGCACGCCGTAGTTTATTCGGTAAATGGCAGTCCGAGCGCAAAAAACGTGCGTTTGCCCGCAATTCCGTCCGCCTTCAATCCGCTTGCTTTCTGGAACCGCTTCACGGCGCGTTCCGTTTTTTTGCCGAAAATTCCGTCGATCTGACCGGGATCATACCCCTGTTCCTTCAGCGCGCGCTGGAGCTCCCGCACGTCGTCGCCGCGCATATACGGGTTTGTCAGTCTGAGCTCGCGCGAGGCATAGAACGGCGGTCTGCCGAACCGGTCCCATCCGCTGATACGACTCTCCACCACGCCGACGTCACGACCTTTCGCCTCAATCACGCGATCGCCGTCGATCGCATAGCCCACGTGTACGGCTCTGCCGCCGTTCATCCGGAACGTCATGTCGCCTTCGCGCACATCGCTGCGTCCGATCGTTTTGCAGAGCTTTCTTAACCCGTCCGCATTCACGTCATGGTCGATCATGTTGTGTTTCAGAAAGAAGTACACGCCGAGCCCGGAGCAGTCGAACGCGCGCAATACGTCGCCGTACCCCTCGCGGACTTCCTTCTTCCAATGCGCGATCGCCCGGTCGGCGTTCCGCTTCGACTTTTCGCGTTTTCGGATCCACGCCTCGGTGATCGTCGGCTTCTTCTGTCCCTGCGCACCCCAGACGTAGATGCTGTGATTGCGCACCTGCTCCTTCAAATACTCCGTAAAATCCGATGCTCTCATAAAAAATCCTCCTCTTCATTCTATGTGAAGAGGAGGAACATCGGTGAAAGCGCCTCACCATTTATTGAACACCTTTTCGGCAAATCCCGTGAACTCCGTTAATTCGAGAACCGTTCCGTCGTCGAGTTTCACCGTGCCGGAAAATCTGCCGAACACCTGATGCTGATCGGAGCAGATGACGAGCACGTCCGTCTTCGACGCGCGGTCGAGGATCGGCGTGAACACGAGATCAAGCCGTCCTTCATCGTCGGTGAAATGCCACGGCGCGAGCAGGTCGTCCGATCCGTCCGCTCTCTTCGGGATTCCGAAATCGACGCGTCCGAGCTTGTGTGCGATCCCGTCGTAAAACAGCATGTTTTCGCTTGCCGCACGCGTGTCTCCGAAACCGTATCCGAGGTTGAAGCCGAACACATGACCGTCCGTTTCGCCCTGCGCCGCGCTCCAGTACCATGTGTTTTTGTAGGTCCACACGCCTCTGCCCCAGTCCAGAAGCCCGAACGTCTCCTTCGGATTGAGCTCCGTTCGCGCATCGCCGACAGCAAAGAAGCCCTTTGCGCGCATACCGACGATCTTCTGATTGTAGTAGAAATGACCCTTCTTCTCAAACGGCGTCGCGATCACCATCGAATCGCGCGGCTCGTCAAACAGCGTGATATCGCAGGTAAACGGCAAGCCGTCGCGGAATTTATCGATCGAAAACCGCAGCCGCCTGCCTTCATCCGTATGCTCGAACGCGCCGGAGGCGTTTTTCAGCGTCTTTCTGACGTCGCCCGACGCGGACGAAGCCGGAAACCCGGTCTTTCCCATCGGAAGCCAGAACATCGGCGAAACGGTCGTCTCCGTTCTTTGATCGAAATCGAGCACAGAAGCGGACAAAAGCCCCATGTATCCGTTGTCGTCGATCGTCAGCGCCACGCCGAACCGGTCGTTGGTGATCAGATAATAGTCCCATTCCTTGATCCGCGATCTGCCGGCTTTGATCGCATTTCTGTCATACGTTTTCAAAAGTGCGGTCGCGTAGCCGGGCTCGCAAAGATTTCCCTGTCCGTCCAGCAGCGGACCGGGACCGAAACGATGCTGTTCCATATGTTCCTCCAAAGAAAAAGGAGGGCGTTTCCGCCCTCCCGGTTGAGCTTATAAACTCTGTGCGATCGCAACCGCAACGGCGACCGTGGCACCGACCATCGGGTTGTTGCCCATGCCGATGAGACCCATCATCTCGACATGCGCCGGAACGGAGCTCGAACCGGCAAACTGCGCGTCGCTGTGCATTCTGCCCATCGTATCGGTCATGCCGTAGGACGCGGGACCGGCAGCCATATTGTCCGGATGCAGGGTTCTGCCCGTGCCGCCGCCGGAAGCAACGGAGAAGTATTTCTTGCCGTTTTCGACGCACCATTTCTTGTACGTGCCGGCAACCGGATGCTGGAAGCGCGTCGGGTTCGTGGAGTTGCCCGTGATGGAAACGTCGACGTTCTCGTGACGCATGATCGCAACGCCCTCGTTGACGTCGTCCGCGCCGTAGCAGCGCACCTTCGCGCGCTCGCCCTCGCTGAACGCCTTGGTATAAACGACCTTGAGATCGCCGGTATAGTAGTCGTATTCCGTTTCGACGTAGGTAAAGCCGTTGATGCGGGAAATGATGTACGCAGCGTCCTTGCCGAGACCGTTCAGAATGACCTGCAGGGGCTTCGTACGGACCTTGTTTGCGGTGCGCGCAATGCCGATCGCGCCTTCCGCCGCAGCAAACGATTCGTGACCTGCGAGGAATGCGAAGCAGCCGGTTTCCTCACGCAGAAGCATCGCGCCGAGGTTGCCGTGACCGAGACCGACCTTGCGCTGATCCGCTACGGAACCGGGAATGCAGAATGCCTGCAAGCCGATGCCGATCGCTTCGGATGCTTCCGCCGCGTCCTTCACGCCCTTCTTGTATGCGATCGCCGCGCCGACGGTGTACGCCCAGCCCGCGTTTTCAAACGCGATCGGCTGAATGCCCTTGACGATGCCGTACGGATCCACGCCGTGCGCGTCGCAGATCGCCTTCGCTTCTTCGAGATCCTTGATGCCGTATTCGTTCAGCACCTTCGTGATCTTGTCGATTCTTCTTTCGTATCCTTCAAACGTAATCATGCGGCACCTCCGTTATTCCACACGCGGATCGATGACCTTTGCGGCGGTTGCGAATCTGCCGTAGGTCCCGATGTTCTTTTCGAACGCTTCCTTCGGGTCCATGCCCTTCTTGATCGCGTCCATCATCTTGCCCAAGCTCACGAACTGGTAGCCGATGATCTCGCCCTCTTCGTCGAGACCGATCTTCAGGACGTAGCCCTCCGCCATTTCGAGGTATCTCGGGCCCTTCGCCTTCGTGCCGTACATCGTGCCGATCTGCGAACGGAGACCTTTGCCGAGGTCCTCAAGGCCCGCGCCGATGGTCAGACCGTCGTCCGAGAACGCGCTCTGGCTTCTGCCGTATACGATCTGCAGGAACAGCTCGCGCATTGCCGTGTTGATCGCGTCGCACACGAGGTCGCTGTTCAGCGCTTCGAGGATCGTCTTGCCGGGCAGGATTTCCGCGGCCATTGCCGCGGAGTGCGTCATGCCGGAGCAGCCGAGCGTTTCGACGAGCGCTTCTTCGATGATACCTTCTTTGATGTTGAGGGTCAGCTTGCACGCGCCCTGCTGCGGCGCGCACCAGCCGATGCCGTGCGTCAGACCGCTGATGTCCTTGATTTCCTTTGCTTTGACCCACTTGCCCTCTTCGGGGATCGGAGCGGGTTCATGCTTCGCGCCTTTTTTGACGCAAACCATCTCTTCCACGTCACGGGAATATTGCATGGATTGTCCTCCTTTATTTTCGGGCGCGAAACCGCTGCCCCGGAATAAAAAAAGTATACCATATAAATTTCTACTTCGCAAGACACGATTTCCGTGCTATAATACATTTCGGAGGTGAGTTTTTACGCACCCGATCCCGATGATTATCCTCGGAACGCTTTTCATTTGCGTCTCCGTCGTACACCTGATTGCGTGTTTTCGACGCATGCCGAAGATCCGCACCGCGACAAAAGTGCTTTTGATGCCGCTTTTGTGCGCGCTGTATTGCGTTTCGACAAAGGAGGTCCGTCCGCTCGTCATTGTCGCGCTCGCGTTCGGCTGGCTCGGCGACGTCTTCCTGCTGTTCAAAGGCAGCAAGCTCGGTATGCTGCTCGGCATCGCCTCGTTCGCGCTCGGACATGTATTCTATATCGGCGAAATGCTTTCGGGCTACCCCGCCCCGCACGTGCTGATGCTTGTTCCGATCGCTCTGTGCGCTGTATGGCTTGTGTTCGTGTATAAGAAGCTCATTCCTTACGCGCCGAAATCGCTCCGCAAACCCGGATTTCTCTATGCGCTTCTTCTCTCATGGACCGGACTTTCCGCGCTGTATCTGCTTCTGGTCACGCAGAAAATGCCGTATCTCGTCGCATTTGTCGGCGGGCTCTTCTTCATGCTCAGCGATACGATCCTCACCGGAAACCAGTACCGGAAAGAACTGAAGCACGGAAACTTTTATGTGATGCTGACTTATATTCTCGCACAGTCCCTGCTGATCCTCGGATTTGTGCTGAACGGAGGTATGTAATGGAACTTGCCGCATTGATCCTTTCGGGCGTGTCGCTTGTGCTGCTGCTTGTGCTGTTTGTGTTCATTCTTCTGAACGCAAGAAAGGACGGTTCTGCGGAGCTCCGCATGGAGCTGAGCAACAGCTTGCAGGCATTCGGACAGACGATTTCCGAAAACCAGCGAGCCGCGGCGGAATCGCAGGACAAGCGCCTTTCCGGCATGGAACAGAACAACGCGCTGGATTTCGAACGGCTCCGCAAATCACAGGAGGACCGCATCCATTCGCTCGAGCAGAACAACGAACAGAAGCTCGAAGCGATCCGCCAGACGATGGAACGTCGGCTGACCGCCATCCAGACGGACAATGCGGAACAGCTCGAAAAAATGCAGAAGGTCGTCGACGAAAAGCTCGAAAAGACGCTGGAAAGCCGCATCTCCGAATCGTTCAAGCTCGTCTCATCGCAGCTTGAGCAGGTCTATAAAGGGCTCGGCGAAATGCAGGCGGTCGCCGCAGGCGTCACGGACCTTAAAAAAGTTCTGTCAAACGTCAAAACGCGCGGCATCCTCGGCGAAACGCAGCTAAGTGCAATCCTTTCCGAGATCCTTTCGCCCGAGCAGTATGAATGCGATATTGCAACCAAGCCCGGTTCAAGCGAACGCGTGGAGTTTGCGATCCGGCTCCCGGGAGACGGCGAAACGCCGGTGTATCTGCCGATCGACGCAAAGTTCCCCGGCGAAACGTTCGCGAGCTTGCAGGACGCGTATGACAAAGGCGATCCCGACGCGATCGCGCAGGCGGCGAAGATGCTCGAGATCCGCCTGAAAGCCGAAGCGAAGGACATCCGCACGAAGTACATCGATCCGCCGCACACGACGGACTTCGGTATTCTCTTCCTCCCGTTCGAAGGTCTGTATGCCGAGGCGGTCAACCGCGGATATATCGAGGAGCTGCAGCGCACCTATCATATCAACGTGACCGGTCCGTCCACCATGGCGGCGTTTCTGAACTCCCTGCAGATGGGCTTCCGTACGCTTGCGATCCAGAAGCGTTCCGGCGAAGTCTGGCAGGTTTTGGGCGCTGTCAAGACCGAGTTCGAGAAGTTCGGCGAAGTGCTCGAACGCTCGCAGCAGCG
>CADAZC010000046.1 GCA_902792295.1 uncultured Eubacteriales bacterium | reverse complement strand
CGAGATCAAAGCCATGACGCAGAAGATCACGCAGATCGTGGCGGATGAAATGGCAAAGCGCGGCATGGTTCTCTATGACATCAAGTTCGAGTTCGGCTACGACGCGGACGGCAAGGTCATGTTGATCGACGAAATTGCTTCCGGGAACATGCGCGTTTACAAGGACGGCAAGTACGTCGACCCAATGACGCTTTCCAAACTCTTTTTCGCGTAAGACCGGATATCCGATTTTTCTGACGAAACAAAGAATCCGCAGCAGCGGGTAAACAATACATTTTCGAACCGACTACCATTCTCACCTCGGCACGCGCCGGGGCGGAATGGCGGCATACGACCCGGAGATCGGTCTGCAGCGCAAGATCCACAGCATTGAGAATGCGCCTTTCCGCACCCGCTTCGAGCATATCTTTGAGGAGATGTACGGCACGGCGGCCATCGGGTGCATCAGCGACAGCGAGCCCCAGCCGCTGCTGATCCGTTCCTGTCACGGCACCTACGCCATCTGCGTGATCGGCCGCGTCAATAACGCGGAGACGCTGATCGATCAGTACCTGTCCTGCTCCGGCGGACACTTTGACGCCAAAACGGGGGGCAGCGTCAACACCGTGGAACTGCTCGCCGCGCTGATCGACCAGAAGACCGACTTCGTGGAAGGCATCCGCTTTGCGCAGGAGTCCGTTGAGGGCACGGCTTCCATTCTGATCCTGCGCGAGGACGGGACTCTGCTCGCCGCACGCGACCGGCTGGGTCGGCTTCCCGTCACGGTGGGCAGGCGGGAGGACGGCTATGCCGTTTCCTTTGAGTCCTTTGCGTACGAGAAGCTCGGCTTCATCTTTGAGAAGGAGCTCGGTCCCGGCGAAATCGTTGAGCTGACGCCGGAGCGCATGACGCAGCTTCGCGCGCCCGGCAGGGAGAAGCGTATCTGTTCGTTCCTCTGGTCCTACTACGGCTACCCGACGTCCACCTATGAGGGAGTCAACGTGGAAGCCATGCGCTACCGCAACGGCGCGATCCTCGCCCGGGCGGACCGGGACAGGGAGGACGTACGGGATATCGACTATGTGGGCGGCGTTCCGGATTCCGGTACCCCGCACGCCATCGGCTACGCCAACGAAAGCGGCAAGCATTTTGCCCGTGCCTTTATCAAGTATACGCCGACGTGGGCGCGCAGCTTTATGCCGCCTGCGCAGGTGGATCGCAACACGATCGCCAAAATGAAGCAGATCCCCGTCACGTCCCTGATCAAGGACAAGAATCTGCTCTTTGTGGACGACTCCATCGTTCGCGGCACCCAGCTTCGGGAGACCGTGGAGTTTCTCTACGAGAACGGCGCCAAGGCCGTTCATATGCGTTCCGCATGTCCGCCCATCATGTTCGGCTGCAAGTATCTGAACTTTTCCCGCGCCACTTCGGACCTGGAACTGATCGCGCGCCGCGTGATCCTGGAGCTGGAGGGAGAGGCGGGCTTCGAGCATCTCGACGAGTATGCCGACGGCGGCACGGAACGCGGCAAAAAGCTGCGTGCCAATATCTGTGAACGCTTCCACTTCTCCTCGCTGGAGTTTCAGTCGCTGGAGAGCGTGATCGAGGCAATCGGTCTGCCGGAATGCGATCTTTGTACCTATTGCTGGAACGGAAAGGAATAAGAGCATGAACGAGTTTTCCAAATCCGACGCATACGCGGCCGCGGGAGTGGACATCACCGCCGGTTATCGTGCCGTGGAGCTGATGAAGCGACATATTTCGAGAACGATGACGCCGGGAGTCTGTTCCGACGTGGGCGGTTTCGGCGGCTTATTCGAACTTGACCTGACCGGGATTCGGCGTCCGGTTCTGGTCTCCGGCACCGACGGCGTCGGCACCAAGCTGAAGATCGCCTTTTTGATGGACCGGCACGACACCGTCGGCGTCGACTGCGTTGCCATGTGCGTCAACGATATCATCTGCTGCGGGGCAAAGCCGCTGTTCTTTCTGGACTACATCGCCTGCGGCAAAAACGTTCCGGAGCGCATCGAACAGATCGTCAAGGGCGTCTGCGACGGCTGCGTACAGGCGGGCTGCGCTCTGATCGGCGGGGAGACCGCCGAGATGCCGGGCTTTTATCCCGCGGACGAATACGACCTCGCGGGGTATTCCACCGGCGTCGTGGACAGGGACCGCATTCTGAACAATGCCGAGACGGAGCCGGGCGACGTCGTCATTGCGCTGCCTTCCTCCGGCGTTCATTCCAATGGGTTTTCGCTGGTTCGCAAGGTTTTCGACGTGGAGCACGCCGATCTCAAAAGCCCGGTGGAAGCGCTGGGCGGAAAGAGTCTGGGCGAGACCCTGCTTACGCCGACCCGCATCTATGTGAAGCCGGTGCTGGCGGTGATGGAGAAGATTCGCGTCAAGGGCGTGTCCCATATCACCGGCGGCGGCTTCTATGAGAACATTCCGCGCATGATCCCGGAGGGGCTCTGCGCCAGGATTCGGGAAAAGGACGTGCGCGTTCTCCCGATCTTTGAACTGATCGAAAAGACCGGCGGCATTTCCCGCCGGGATATGTTCAACACCTTCAATATGGGGGTCGGCATGTGCCTGACCGTGGCGGCAAAGGACGCAGACACCGCGCTGAACATCCTGCATGAGCAGGGCGAGGACGCTTATATTCTGGGCGAGATCGTTCGCGGCGAGCGGAGGATCGAGCTATGCTGAACGGGAGCGGAAAGGTCCGCACCGCGGTGCTGGTCTCCGGCGGCGGAACCAACCTTCAGGCGATCCTGAACGCCCGCGGCGAGATCATCCGGCATGCGGAGATCTCGCTTGTGGTTTCGAACCGCTCGAAGGCGTACGCGCTGGAGCGAGCGAAAGCCGCGGGCATCCCCGCAACGGCGATCTCCGCGAAGGCGCTGGGAGGCAGGGAGGCCTTTGAGCAGGAACTGCAGCGGATTCTGGAGATCCACAAAATCGAACTGATCGTCCTGGCGGGTTTTCTGGCCATTCTTTCTCCGGATTTTACGCGCCGCTGGGATCATCGCATTCTCAACATCCACCCCGCATTGATTCCATCCTTCTGCGGGAAGGACTATTACGGGCTGCACGTCCATGAGGCGGCGCTTGCCCGGGGCGTCAAGGTCACCGGCGCCACAGTCCATTTTGTCAACGAAATACCGGACGGGGGCGAGATCCTGCTGCAAAAGGCGGTGGAAGTGCTTCCGAACGACACGCCGGAAACGCTTCAGCGGCGCGTTATGGAACAGGCAGAGTGGATTCTGCTGCCGCAGGCGGTCGAAACGGTTGCCGCCGGCATGCTTGCCGACCCGTCATAAATCATTATAAGGAGCCGCAATGAACGTTTATCAAACACCGGAGTTTTCCGAACTTGTCCGCGGGAACACCTACCCGGGCAGAGGCATTATTTTGGGACGCACCGAAGACGGATCGCGCGCCGTCGCCGCGTATTTCATCATGGGGCGCAGCGCAAACTCCCGGAACCGGGTCTTCACGGTGCGGGACGGAGCGGTCTTTACGGAGCCCTTCGACGCTTCCCGGGTGGAGGATCCCCGCCTCATCATCTATGCCGCGCTGCGGCAGTTCAAGAACATGCTGATCGTAACAAACGGCGATCAGACCGATACCGTCTATGAAGGACTGCAGGCGGGAAAAACCTTCTCCGAATCGCTGGAGACCCGCTGCTTCGAACCGGACGCGCCGAACTTTACGCCGCGGATCAGCGGGCTTTTCACGCTGGATCCCTTAAAACTCCGGTACGAGATGAGCATTCTGAAGAGCATCGATGCGGAGGGCAGCGACTGCGCGCGTTTTGTTTTTTCCTATCCGGCAAAGCCCGGGCTCGGACATTTTATCCACACCTACGTCCGGGACGGAAACCCGCTTCCCACCTTTTCGGGCGAACCGGAGCGCGTGAAGATCGGCAGCGATATCGACGCCTTTACCGGAGCGCTTTGGGAGAATCTGGACGCGGATAACCGGATCTCCCTTTACGTCCGTTTCATCGATCCGGCAACGGGAACGTATGAGGAACGTCTGATCAATCGAAACAGATAAGGAGCGAACATGAAGGAATTTGAACTGAAATACGGCTGCAATCCCAACCAGAAACCCGCGCGCATCTTTATGGAGGACGGGAGCGAACTGCCGGTGGAGATCCTGAACGGTCGTCCCGGCTACATCAATTTTCTGGACGCGCTCAATTCGTGGCAGCTGGTCAAGGAGCTGAAACATGCGCTGGGACTGCCCGCCGCGGCTTCCTTCAAGCATGTGAGCCCGACCGCCGCCGCGGTCGGTCTGCCCTTGCCGGAGCGGCTCAAAAAAGCGTGCTTCGTGAACGACATTCCCGGTCTGGATCAGAACCCGCTGGCGTGCGCATACGCAAGAGCGCGCGGCGCCGACCGGCTCTGTTCGTTCGGCGACTGGGTTGCGCTTTCCGATCCGTGCGACGCGCTGACCGCGTCGCTGATCAAGCGGGAGGTTTCCGACGGCGTGATCGCGCCGGACTATACGCCCGAAGCATTGCAGATCCTGAAAACCAAGCGCAAGGGCGGCTACAACATCGTTCGGATCGACCCCGATTACGTCCCCGCATCGCGGGAGCGGAAGCAGGTTTTCGGCGTAACCTTCGAGCAGGGACACAACACGTGCGAGATCGATCGCTCCCTGCTGCAAACGGTCGTCACGGCAAATAAGGACCTGCCCGAGACCGCCGTCCGCGATCTGATCGTTTCCATGATCACGCTGAAATACACCCAGTCCAATTCCGTCTGCTATGCCGTGGACGGACAGGCAATCGGCGTGGGCGCGGGGCAGCAGTCCCGCATCCACTGCACCCGGCTTGCGGGCTCCAAGGCGGATACGTGGTTTTTGCGTCAGGCGGACAAGGTTCTGGACCTGCCGTTTCTGCCGAAGCTGGGTCGACCGGACCGGGACAACGTCATCGACGGCTATATCAATCGGAATGAGGAGGACGTCTGCGCCGAGGGCGTCTGGCAGCGATTCTTCACGCGCCGCCCGGAACCCTTTACCGCAGAGGAACAGCGGGCATATCTCAGCGGGATTCAAAACGTTGCGCTCGCTTCCGACGCTTTCTTCCCGTTCTCGGACAATATTGAGCGCGCATTCCTGAGCGGCGTGAAATACGTTGCCCAGCCCGGCGGTTCCATCCGCGACGATGCGGTCATCGAATGCTGCGACAAACACAATATGGTGATGTGCTTTACCGGATTGAGACTGTTCCATCATTGAGGAGTAAGGTATGAAAGTTATGGTTATCGGCGGCGGCGGGCGGGAGCACGCCATCGTCAAAAAGCTGAAGGAAAACAGGAAAATCACCGAACTTTACTGCCTTCCCGGAAACGGCGGCATTGCAAAGGACGCGGTCTGTGTTCCCGTTGCCGCTACGGACCTCGAAGGCATCGTGCGCTTTGCGGGCGAAAAAGGCATCGACTATGCCGTTGTGACGCCGGACGATCCCCTTGCGCTGGGCGCGGTGGACCTTTTAGAAGCTGCGGGCGTGCCCTGTTTCGGTCCGCGGAAAAACGCCGCGATCATCGAGGCGTCCAAGGTCTTTTCAAAGGAGTTGATGAAGCGGCACGGCATTCCCACGGCGCGCTATGAGCGATTCGACAAGGCGGACGACGCCCTTCACTACCTGAAAAGCGCTTCGCTTCCCATCGTGATCAAAGCGGACGGACTTGCGCTCGGAAAGGGCGTCATCATCGCTCAGACGTCGGAGGAAGCCGAAGGAGCCGTCCGTGCCATGATGGAGGACAAACGCTTCGGCAAGAGCGGCGAACGCATCGTCATCGAGGAGTTTCTGGAAGGACCGGAGGTCTCCGTCCTTTGCTTTACCGACGGCAAGACGCTGGTTCCCATGGTCTCTTCCATGGATCACAAGCGGGCGGGGGAAGGCGATACCGGATTGAATACCGGCGGCATGGGAACGGTTGCGCCGAATCCGTATTATACCCCGGAGATCGCGGACCGCTGCATGCGGGAGATCTTCCTGCCCACGATCCGCGCCATGGCGGAGGAGGGCAGACCGTTTTCGGGCTGTCTGTACTTCGGATTGATGCTGACCGTGGACGGTCCGAAGGTCATCGAGTACAACTGCCGCTTCGGCGATCCGGAGACACAGGTGGTTCTGCCGCTTTTGAAGACCGATCTTTTCACCGTCATGCAGGCGGTGACGGAGGGAACGCTTGCGGACTGCCCCGTGGAGTTTGAAGACGGCGCTGCCGCCTGCGTGATCCTCGCGTCCGAGGGCTATCCGGGCGCATACGGAAAGGGATATCCGATCGACATTCCCGATTGCTTGGACGCCGAAGTTTACGTGGCGGGCGCAAAGGAGAAGGACGGCGGGCTGGTTACCTCCGGCGGTCGTGTTCTCGGCGTCACGGCCAAAGCGCCGACGCTCGGGGAGGCGCTGAAAAAGGCGTACGCCGCGGCAGAGCAGATCCATTTTGAAAACGTTTACTATCGCCGGGACATCGGAAAGCGTGCCCTGGCGGCATTGGAGGACTGACATGGTCTATCGCGTTTATGTTGAAAAGAAGCCCGGCTTCGACCGGGAGGCGGAAACGCTGTGCGGCGAGCTGTGTTCCTTCCTCGGGATCGCGGGGCTTAAGCGGGTTCGCGTTCTGAACCGTTACGACGCCGAAGCGATCACCCGGGAGCAGTTTGAAGCCGCCGTTCCGACGGTTTTCTCCGAGCCGCAGACGGATGTTGCCGCAGCGGATTCCGATCTCTCCGACGCCGACGCCGTCTTTGCCGTGGAGTATCTTCCCGGTCAGTTCGATCAGCGGGCGGATTCCGCCGCGCAATGCATCCAGATTCTTTTCCAGTCCGAACGCCCCGTCATTCGCTCCGCAAAGGTCTACGCGCTTTACGGCGCGCTCGACGCAGGGGAACTGGCGCGGATCAAGAAATACGTCATCAACCCAGTGGAGGCGCGCGAGGCCGCCCGGGAGCTGCCGGATACGCTGCAGATCCCGTACGAGATGCCCACCGCCGTCCGCACGCTGGAAGGGTTCCGGACGCTGAACGAAGCGGCGCTTTCCGACATGATCCGCACGTACGGGCTTGCCATGGATGAAGCGGATATCGCGTTCTGCCAGGCGTATTTCCGCGGCGAGGACCGCGATCCCACGATCACCGAACTTCGCATGATCGACACCTACTGGTCCGATCACTGCCGGCATACCACCTTCCATACGATCATCGACAGCGTTCGCTTTGCGGACCCGGAGCTGCAGCAGACATACGAGGAGTACCTTGCGCTGCGCCGGGAACTGGGACGTACCAAGCCGCCGTGCCTGATGGACCTTGCAACCATTGCGGTGCGCGATCTGAAACGAAAGGGAAAACTGGATCAACTCGACGAGTCCGAGGAAATCAACGCCTGTACCGTGAAGATCACGGTGCAGGTGGACGGCAAACCGGAGCCGTGGCTGCTTCTTTTCAAAAACGAAACGCACAATCATCCGACCGAGATCGAGCCGTTCGGCGGCGCGGCGACCTGCATCGGCGGCGCAATCCGCGATCCGCTTTCCGGCAGAGCGTATGTCTACGGGGCAATGCGCGTCACCGGCGCGGCGGACCCCACGGCGCCGGTCTCCGAGACCATTCCCGGCAAGCTGCCCCAGCGCAAGCTGGTCACCACGGCGGCAGCGGGCTATTCCTCCTACGGCAACCAGATCGGACTGGCGACCGGGCTCGTGGAGGAACTCTATCACCCGGGTTATGCGGCAAAGCGTATGGAAATCGGCGCGGTCATTGCAGCCGCACCGCAGGCAAACGTCCGCCGGGAACGTCCCGTTCCGGGCGATATCGTGATCCTTTTGGGCGGCAGCACCGGCAGAGACGGCATCGGCGGCGCAACCGGCTCGTCCAAGGCGCACACCGCGCGTTCCGTAGAGGTCTGCGGCGCCGAGGTGCAGAAGGGCAACGCGCCCGAGGAGCGCAAGCTCCAGCGCCTGTTCCGGAATCCGGAAGCGGCAAGACTGATCAAGCGCTGTAACGATTTCGGCGCGGGCGGCGTCAGCGTTGCCATCGGCGAGCTCGCGGACGGCGTGAAGATCGATCTCAACGCCGTTCCCCGCAAATATGAGGGACTGGACGGCACCGAGCTTGCGATCTCCGAGTCGCAGGAGCGCATGGCGGTCGTGGTTGCGTCCGAAGACGTCGATCGCTTCCTTGCATTGGCGGAGCAGGAAAACCTGCAGGCGTGTCCCGTGGCGGTCGTCACCGAAGAGCCGCGTCTGGTTATGGACTGGAACGGCAGGCACATCGTAGACCTCAGCCGCGCGTTTTTGAATTCAAACGGTGCGGAAAAGCATATCAGCATCGAAACCGCCGCGCCCCGGAAGGAAAAGCCGATCGCGGAAACATGCTTCGAAGCGGCCTGCGAGCATGTTGCGGAGGATCTGAATCTTTGCTCCCACCGCGGCCTTTCGGAGCGCTTCGATTCCACCATCGGCGCGGGAACCGTGCTCATGCCCTTCGGCGGCAAAAACCAGCTGACGCCCATTCAGGCGATGGTTCACAAGATCGCCGCGGAGCAGGGGCACACCGATGACTGCTCCCTGATGGCATACGGCTTTGACCCGTATCTTTCTGAATGCAGTCCGTATCATGCCGCCTATCTTGCGGTGGTGGATTCCGTCTCCAAGCTGGTCGCCTCCGGCGCAAAGTTTGAGGACGTCTATCTGAGTTTCCAGGAGTATTTTGCCAAGCCCGGACGCGATCCGAAGCGCTGGGGACAGCCCCTTTCCGCATTGCTCGGCGCCTTCCGCGCCCAAACGGAACTGGGCGTCGGCGCCATCGGCGGGAAGGACTCCATGTCCGGCAGCTTCGAGAATCTGGACGTTCCGCCTACGCTCGTCAGCTTTGCGGTCACGACCGACAAGACGGCGCATATCGTTTCGCCCGAATACAAGGCGCCGGGTCGTTCCGTGATTCTGCTGTCTCCCGAGCGGGACGAAAACGGCCTGCCGAAAGCCGCGTCGCTGCTCGCGCTGTTCGACCGGATCACCGCTTTGCAGCGAAAAGGGATCGTCACGGCATGCTGGGCGGTCGGCTCCGGCGGCATTCTGGAGGGCGTTCTGAAGATGTCGTTCGGCAACGGCTTCGGATTCCGGTTTGACGAGAATCTCTCCGTTGCGGAGCTGACGCAGAAGCAGTACGGCGCATTCCTTGCGGAAGTCACAGAGACCGTCTCGGATGCAAAACCGATCGGCGTCGTCACCGCGGAACCGTGTTATGGATACGGCAAGACGAGTCTGGACGCCGACGCTCTGCGCATGCGCTGGGAGCGCCGGTTGGAATCCGTCTGGTATGCCGGTCTGGACGAAAAGGTCGAAACCTATGAAACGCTCTCGTTCCGTGCCGCGCAGCGGGTTGCACCTGCCGTTCGCTGTGCGCGTCCCCGGGTGCTGATTCCCGTTTTCCCCGGCACCAACTGCGAATACGACAGCGCGAGGGCCGTTCGCGAGGCGGGCGCGGAGCCCGAGATTCTGGTCGTCAACAATCTCTCCGCCGACGGCATCCGCCGTTCCGTGGATCGCTTTGCGGCATCCCTGCGGCAGGCGCAGATCGTGTTTATTCCCGGCGGCTTCTCCGGCGGCGACGAGCCGGACGGCAGCGGCAAATTCATCACGGCGTTCTTCCGGAACGCGGCGATCCGCGAAGGCGTCACGGAGCTTCTGGAACGCCGCGACGGATTGATGCTCGGCGTCTGCAACGGTTTTCAGGCGCTGATCAAGCTGGGACTGGTCCCGTACGGCAGGATCACGGACCCGACGCCTTCGAGCCCCACCCTGACGTTCAACACCATCGGCCGCCATCAGTCCCGCATCGTGCGGACCCGCATTGTTTCCGACAAATCTCCGTGGCTCTCCGGCTTGAAGGTAGGGGAGATCGTCAGCGTGCCCATTTCCCACGGCGAAGGGCGCTTCATCGCCTCCGAGACCGTTCTTGCGGAGCTGATCCGTAACGGACAGATTGCGACGCAGTATGTGGATCTGGACGGCGTCCCGACCTCCGATCTGCGGTTCAATCCGAACGGCTCCGTTCTCGCCGTCGAGGGCATCACTTCGCCCGACGGCAGGGTCCTCGGCAAGATGGGACATTCCGAACGCGTCGGTTCGGATCTGTATAAAAACGTTCCCGGCACCTACGACAGTCACCTGTTCGAATCCGCGGTGCGGTATTTTCGCGGGACCTGATTGACCGGAACGGGGAAGGAGAAAGATAAAGATATGGATTATTTGAGCTTACAGAACGGCAGCGATATCCGCGGCGTGGCAATGGAGGGTATTGCCGGTCAGAACGTAAATCTGACGGAGCAGGCGTGCCGCGATATCGGACGCGGCTTTGCCGTGTGGCTGAAAGAACGTCTGAAAAAGGACGCGCTGCGCGTGGCGATCGGGCGCGATTCGCGCCTGTCCGGACCCGCGCTGTCCGGTTGGCTCGGCGAAGCGCTCGCGTCGGAAGGCGTCGCGGTGACGGACTTCGGAATGGCTTCGACGCCCGCGATGTTCATGTCCACGGTCACGGAGGGCTTTCTTTTCGATGCATCCGTGATGATCACGGCAAGCCATCTGCCCTTTAACCGCAACGGCTTCAAGTTCTTTACGCAAAACGGCGGTCTGGAAAAGCAGGACATCAAGGCGATTCTCACGCTTGCGGCGTCCGACGTTCATACCGGACTGCCCGCCGCGCAGGCGTCGTGCGGCAGCTTCATGCCCGTATATGCCGGTATTCTGTGCCGCAAGGTGCGCGAAGCGACCGGCCTTGAACGTCCGCTGGAGGGTCTGAAAATCGTTGTGGACGCGGGCAACGGCGCGGGCGGATTCTATGCCGCCGAAGTGCTGGAGCCGCTGGGCGCGGATACGACCGGTTCGCGCTTCCTTGAGCCCGACGGTGCGTTTCCGAACCATATCCCAAACCCCGAGAATGAGGCGGCGATGGCGGCGATCACGGAAGCGGTCAAAGAGAACAAGGCGGACCTCGGCATCATTTTCGATACCGACGTGGACCGTGCGGGCGCGGTGCTGTCGGACGGCAGCGAGCTGAACCGCAACCGGCTGATCGCCATGATGGCGGCGATCCTTCTCAGGGAGCATCCCGGCACGACGATCGTCACCGATTCCATCACATCCACCGGACTGGCGGCGTTTATCGCGGCGCACGGCGGCGTGCATCACCGGTTTAAGCGCGGCTATCGGAACGTCATCAACGAATCCATCCGCCTCAATGCGGAGGGACACGACAGTCAGCTTGCCATGGAGACCTCCGGTCACGGCGCGCTGAAGGAAAACTATTTCCTGGACGACGGCGCATATCTGGTCACGCGGCTGCTGATCGAGCTGTCGAGAGGACGCAGGGAGGGGTATACGCTCCAGTCCCTGATCGCGGACCTCAAAGAACCCGAAGAGAGCAGCGAGTTCCGCATGAACCTGCTGCTGCCGGACTTTGTGCCCTACGGCAACGATATCCTTGAAAAGCTTCTTCCCTTTGCCGCTGCACAGCCCGGATGGACTCTGGCGCCGAACAACTTCGAGGGCGTGCGCGTCAATCTTGACGGGGATCACGGCAACGGCTGGTTTCTGCTGCGCATGAGTCTGCACGATCCGCTGATGCCGCTGAACATGGAATCCGACAGCGCGGGCGGCGTGAAGGTCATTGCGCGGGAGCTTTATCCGTTCCTTGCGCAGTTCGACCGCCTCGATACCGCATCGCTGGCGGAGTTTATCCGCTGACCGAATCATATCGTACAATGTGAAAGACCGCCCACAGGGCGGTCTTTGGCGTCCCCGGCGCGATTTGAACGCGCGGCCTTTCGCTTAGGAGTACGACCTGAAGCGGCTTTTCTGGTGATCAATAAGTTCAAATATCGCCAGAATTACTGGTTTTTTTCTCGATCCGCTGTTCATTTCTGTTCATCCCTGAACAGTTAATTATAGCCGTTTCCAACAGCTCTTGTTGGCACAGGTTTTGCAATCCTTGATAAAATCGACAGAAGGTTCAATGTTCGAATTCAATCAGCATCAGCGTATTGTTAAGTAATCGAGCTATGGAGGTTGTGAACAACGATCTGATTTATGCATAATGTACCGGGCGGTAGGGAGAAATCTCCACCGCCCTATTTTAT
>CADAZC010000045.1 GCA_902792295.1 uncultured Eubacteriales bacterium | reverse complement strand
TACGGACGCAATCTGGACGCGCTGCACGACTGCCTCACCGACCTTTCCCGCAATGTCTGGATCGTTCTGATCAACGGTGACTTTATGGACGAGAACCTCAGCGAATACGCGAAACGCCTCCGCCGCGTCTTCACCGACGTCGGCAATCTTCCCTATGCCTGCCGCTTTACGGAGCATCTGTCATAAATCGATATGCAAAAGCCGCCGGGAGACGATCCCGGCGGCTTTTTTTCAATCCGCATAGAAGATGTTGTCGAACACCTTGTTCTGGTCGCGTCCGCCGATCAGGTAGGAATACTCATTCGGATCGTAATCGACGGAGATCAGCGCGGTCCTTCCGTCCTCCGTGCGAACCTCAACGATCATCCGCGATTCGTGGAAGCGCGTCATGTAAACGTAGCTGCCTTTTTTGAGCGTCGTCGGCTTGCCGTCGATCCGGCAGTTGACCGTTCGCTTGAAGTGCAGCAGGGTGCCGAGCTCGATCAGAACGTCGCGATTCGTTTTCAGATCCTCTTCGCTCGGTGTGTAAACCTCCAGCCATTCGGAATCCGGCTCCAGCTTTTCGCCGGAAACGGAGCGCACGCCGTCCTTCGTGCCCAGAAGATCGGTGCGTTCATGGGAGTACAGCCGCCCGTCCGAGGACAGTGAGATAAATTCCTTTTCAACGCCCTTCACGAATGCTCCGTTTTCGGAATGCACCTCGGTCGTGATATAGTCGTCCGACGCCATGTCGATCACAGCCAGCAGATTCACCCACGGCGTTTCCGGATCGAGATCAACAAGGATCACGCGGTCGAGCACACAGCTTCCAGGGAACGCGATCGATTCATCGTCGACAAGGATATACGTCGCGTTTTCCTTTTCATCGAGCCGGTAGGTGATCTTTTCCGCCTCGCCGTCAAAATCGATGTCGTAGGTGAACATCGTGCCTTCTTTCCGGTCCCAGTCGATCCGGTACTCGATCGGCAGGGCGGAAAGATCCGGCGTATACGGCGTCGCCGGCGCTTCCGTCGGCAGTTCCGTTTCCGGTTCCGGCGTCGCTTCCGCCGCCGGTTCCGCTTCCACAGCGGACTCCGGTTCATTCTGCTCCGGTGCAGGCGTCTCCTGCAGTTCGACCGCGATCGGCTCCGTCTTTTCTCCGCCTTCCGGCGCGACCTCCGCCGGTTTGCTTTCCGCGCACGCCGTGCAGAGCAGCATCACAAAGCACATAAAAAACACAGCTATCTTTTTCATAGGCCCCTCCGTCCGTTTCGCAGGTCGCGCCCGCTTTTTCAGTATATCACATCCGGCTCCCGGATGCAAACAGCTCATTGCGTTCCGTTTTAACGGACAGGTCGTCTTTTATACTGAATGCAGAAACAAACGGGAGGACGAAAAAGATGATCGAATGGATCCGGTATCGGATGCTGATGCGCCGCCTGCGCGGCGAGATTGCGCACGTTGTGAACGATGAACAAAAACCGCGGCGCGCGGAAAAAAGGAAAACCGGCGTGACTGCTTGCAAAGCATGCGGAAGTATTGTATAATATGCGCATGAAACCGTTGCTTCGACTGCTTGCGTTTTTCCTTGCCCTGCTTCTTTTGCCGACGCTCGGCTGCACAACGCTGCACAACTGTCTGCACGCGGACGAGCCGGACGCCGTCGAAGCGGAGAAACAGGCGCTTCGGGAAACGCTTCGGGCGGAGCGGCCGGACACGCTCCCTGCGGGCGAACCGTCGCTGAAAGTCATCGTGATCGACGTCGGGCAGGGCGACAGCATTCTGCTGATCTCTCCGGAGGGCAGAACGATGCTTGTGGACGCCGGACCGAAGGGTTCCTTTTCGCGGATCAAAAACGTGCTTGACGCGAACGACGTGCGTTCGCTCGATATCGTCGTCGCCACGCATCCGCACGAGGATCACATCGGCTCCATGGCGAAGGTGCTCGACGCCTATCCGGTCGGACAGTTTCTCACGATCCCGCAGGCGGAAACGAACGATTCCTATCCGCTCATGTGTTCCGCTCTGGAACGAAACGGCTGTCCCGTCGCATATGCGCAGGGCGGAACGACGATCCCGTGGGCACACAGCTGCACGGTGACGGTTTTGAACCCGCTCCCCTCCTATGCGGAGCCGAGAGACTTCAACGACCTGTCCGTCGTGCTGCACGTCCGCTGCGGAGACACCGCCGTTCTTCTGACGGGCGACGCGGGCGAGCAGGCGGAAAAGCGGATGCTGGACACATTCCCGCGTTCGATGCTGAAGGCAAATGTTCTGAAGCTCGGGCATCACGGATCGTCCAGCGCGACCGGCTTTTCGTTCTTCCTCGCCGTCGATGCGGACTTTGCGGTCGCATCCTGCGGAACGAACAACGATTTCGGGCATCCGCATCTGGAAACGCTTTCGCTGCTGCACGATACCCGTACAGCGTTTTACAGCACCGATCTGGACGGTACCGTCACGTTCTGTCTCGACGGAGAAACGGTATCAGTTGATTTATCACGAAAGGAGAACCCATGAAAACCTGTCCCGTTTGTCAAAAAGTCCTGACCGATCAGGCAAAATTCTGCTATTACTGCGGCGCATCGCTTCTAAACGATCAGCCCTTCGCGCCCGAAGTCGCCGAACCCGAAGAACCGGCTGCACCCGAAGTCTTTGAACCCGAGGCGCCGGTCGCGCCCGAAGTTGTTGAACCCGAAGAACCGGTCGAAGCGGAGCCCGTCCTGCCGGAGGAGCCCGCACCCGTCGAGGAGACCGCACCGGTCAAGGAACCCGCACCGGTTGAGACGCCTGAGCCCGAACCCGCGCCCGCGCCGATCCCGACGCCGGTCAAAGAGCCGGAACCCGCGCCCCGGCCCGCGCCCGCGCCGCAGCCCGTCAAAACCGAGCCGGAAGCGAAGCAGCCGATCGTGCTGGCGACCGATTCCCGTTCGCTGATGACCACGGCAGGATACATCTTCACGACGATCCTGTTCCACATTCCGGTCATCGGTCTGATCTTCATGATCGTATGGGGCTGCGGAAAGACGAAGAACCTTTCCCGCAAGCGCTTCTCCCTCGCCTGCCTCATCATGCGGCTGATCGGCTTCATCGTCCTGCTCTGCGCTGCGGTGTTCGTACTGATTCTTTTCTCCGGCAAGTTCCCGATCCTGACCAAAGCATTTGCCGAATTCTTCTCCTGAGCAACGCAAAACCGCCTCTCGCAATGAGAGGCGGTTTTTTCTTGTTTTGGAATTATTTGATTTCGCAGGTTGCGCCGACTGCCTTGAATGCTTCGACGATCTTCTCTGCGTCTTCCTTGGAGATGCCTTCCTTGACAGCTTTGGGCGCGTTGTCGACGACGTCCTTTGCTTCCTTCAGACCGAGACCGGTCTGCTCGCGGACGACCTTGATGACCTTGATCTTCTCCGGTCCGATGTCCTTGAGGATGACGTCGAACTCGGTCTTCTCTTCGACTTCTTCAGCTGCGGCAACGGGGCCTGCAACTGCGACTGCGGTAGCTGCTGCGGACACGCCGAACTCTTCTTCGAGAGCCTTGACGAGTTCGTGGAGTTCCAAAACGGACATTGCCTTAATATCGGCGATCAGTTGTTCCTTATTCATGATATTTCTCCTTTAAAATTTTAATTCTTGATTTTTTGTTTGTACGGCCATGCCGTTTCGGTTGTTATGCTTCCGCGGATTCGGCGGACGCAGCGTTGGGATCGTTCTTCTTGGCGATCTGGTCGAGCACGATAGCAAGACCGGAGATCGGCGACATCATGCTGCCCAGCATGCGTGCGATGAGGACTTCGCGGCTCGGCAGATCCGCAATCGCTTCGACTTCCGCCGCCGTGCTGACCTTACCCTCGACGATACCGCCCTTGAACTCGCACTTCTTTGCCTTCTTGATGAAGTTCTTGAGAACTCTTGCAGGGGCTACCGCATCCTGATAACCGAATGCGAATGCGTTAGTCCGAGCTGATCAAAAGCACGGCGGACACAGTGGTTCTTCAGAACGACGTACTCAACGTTTTCCTTGCGCAATTCGGCACGCAGCGCGGTATCCTCGGCAACGGTCAGACCGCGATAATCGAACAGGATAACGGACTTTGCCTGCTTGACTTTGTCCGCAACCTCCGCGACTTTTGCGGCCTTCATTTCGAGAATCTTTGCATTTGCCATGGTTGCACCTCCTTATAACGTGAAAAGCCCTCCGTCGCAGAACGGAGGACTCGAAAACAAAAGGTGCTATCAAGTCTACCTCGGCAGGATTTACACGCTTCATGCGACACCGGCTGTCTTTGGCGACGGAACTTAACCTTGATTATTCTACATGTCTTATCCCTCTTTGTCAAGCTTTTTTTGCAGATTTTTTTGTTGAATCGTTTTCGAAAACACTTCTCCGGCGGTTTGGTCAAAAACGCGATCGATTCGCCTGCAAATACGTACAGAATTTCACAATGCCGCACCGACCGTGCCGTATCGGTCATCGGACGGCAAACGTCCTCCGCGTCAAATTGCGGCGGACAAATCTTCGTCTTTCCGTAAAAACATTTGTATAGAATGATATATCATTATATTGTTTCGGGGAATCGCGAATCGCGGTTGACGGACAGAATCGGATATGCTATAATTTTTTATGAATAAACATATGATTTGTATGGTTTTCCGGCAGGATACCGGGTTCATCATGAGATAAGAGAGGTATAAAGGCGGAAATGAACTCCAAAACCATGATCTACATCCTGAAAAGGATCCTCTTGGCAATCCTGACCGTTTGGATTGTCATTACGGTGACCTTCTTTGTCATGCACGCCGTTCCGGGCGGTCCGTTTTTGAGCGAGAAAGCGATCTCCGCTTCCGCGCAGGCCGCTTTGGAGGCAAAGTACGGCCTGGATAAGCCTCTCCTTGTTCAGTACGGCACGTATCTCAAGGATATCGTCACGCGGTTCGATTTCGGACCGTCGCTCAAGCAGAGAGGACGCATGGTTATCGACATCATTGCGGACGGTATGAAGACCTCCGTGAAGCTCGGCGTGCTTGCCGCGGCGATCGCCGGTTTCTTCGGCATCATCCTCGGCGCGGTCGCTGCCCTTCGCAGAAATAAGCTGATCGATAAAATCATCATGGTCATCACCACCGCGTTCGTTTCCATGCCGTCGTTTATCATGGGGTCACTGCTTCTCGTATTTTTTGCAATCACGCTGGGCATTCTCCCGGCCAACGGCGCGGCGAAAGGCGGCCTCATCCTGCCGATCATAACGCTGTCGCTCTATCCGATGGCATATATCACGCGTCTTACGCGTTCCTCCATGCTGGACGTGCTCGGCCAGGATTATATCCGTACCGCAAAAGCAAAGGGCGTTTCCGGCGTGAAGATCATCTTCGGTCATGCATTGAAAAACTCCCTGATCCCCGTCATCACCTATTTCGGACCGATGCTTGCATACATTGTCACCGGCTCGCTGGTCGTTGAAAAGATCTTCGCGGTGCCCGGCATCGGCCGTGCGTTCGTCAAGAGCATTACCGACCGCGACTACCCCATGGTCATGGGAACCACGATCGTCCTGGCGGTGCTGATCGTCGTTATGAATCTGGTCAGCGATATCCTGTATAAGATCGTTGACCCGCGCATCACGCTGGAATAAAGGAGGAAAAGACATGAGCGAATTCAAAGATCTTCGGAAAAAGTTTTCCATGCATGTTGACCTCGACGCCTTTATCCCCGCCACCGACGAAGAAAAAGCATACATGGTGCAGATGCGTCCGTCGTCCACGTTCTTCCGGGACGGTGTGAAGCGTCTTCTGAAAAACAAAGTCGCAACGGTCAGTCTGATCGTCATCATCATCATTACGCTGTCATCGCTGTTTATCCCGCTGTTCTGGCCGTATGAATTCGGCGAGCAGCTCGGTATTCAGCCCGGAAAACCGGTCGACAGTTCTTACGGCAACCTTTCGCCGTTCGAATACGGCAAAACGGAAAAAGAGCGCATGGCCGCGGGTGAAAAGATCTTCCCCCACATCTTCGGCACAGATGAGCGCGGACGCGACTACTTCATCCGTGTGGTCTACGGAACGCGCATCTCCCTCGCCGTCGGCTTCTTTGCCAGCATCATCGTTCTGATCATCGGCATGACGATCGGTTCCATCGCGGGATACTGCGGCGGGGCGGTCGACCTTGTCATCATGCGAATCGTCGACATCATTTACTCCCTGCCGGATATGCTGATGGTCATTCTGCTTGCGTCGGTTCTCAAAAAGACGCTCGGCAGCGCGCTCGAAGGAACGGCGCTTGAGAAGATCGGTACCAACATCATCAGCTTGTTCATCGTCTTCGGCGTTTTGTACTGGGTCAGCATGTCGCGACTCATTCGCGGTCAGATTCTTTCGCTCCGTGAACAGGAGTACGTTCTTGCCTCCCGCGCGGCGGGCGCAAAGGGCAGCTGGATCATCCGCAAGCATCTGCTGCCGAACAGCATCAGCGTGGTTATCATTTCCACCGCGCTGCAGATCCCGAACGCGATCTTCACGGAAAGCTTTCTCTCCTTCCTCGGACTCGGCGTCAACGCGCCGATGCCGTCGCTCGGTTCTCTGGCTTCCGACGCGCTCAACGGTCTGTCCTCTTACCCGTACCGCATGATCATCCCGGCGATCGTCATTTCGCTGATCGTGCTGTCGCTGAACCTGTTCGGCGACGGTCTCAGAGACGCGTTTGACCCGAAGCTGCGGAATTGAGAAAGGAGGATCGAAAGCATGGAAATGGAAAGAGAACCGTTATTAAAGGTACGCGATCTGCACACCTCCTTCTTTACCCCCGCGGGTGAAGTCAAAGCCGTCAACGGCATTTCCTTCAATCTCGACCGCGGCAAGGTGCTCGGTATTGTCGGCGAAAGCGGCTCGGGCAAATCCGTCACCGCATACTCGATCATGCAGATCCTTGCCTCCACCGGCAAGATCGTTTCCGGCTCCATCAAGCTGGACGGTCAGGAACTGGTCGGCGTCGACGAATCCGTCATGAAGACCGTGCGCGGCAACAAGGTTTCGATCATCTTCCAGGATCCGATGACGTCGCTGAATCCGACCTACACGATCGGGCATCAGCTGATGGAAGCGATCATGCTGCACACCGACCGCAACAGAGCGCAGGCGCGCGAACGCGCAATCGAAATGCTGCGGCTGGTCAACGTCAACGAGCCCGAAAAGCGCATGAAACAATATCCGTTTGAACATTCCGGCGGTATGCGTCAGCGCGTTATGATCGCAATGGCGCTTGCCTGCGAACCGGATATCCTGATCGCCGACGAGCCGACGACCGCGCTGGACGTAACCATTCAGGCGCAGATCCTCGAGCTGATGAAAGCGCTGCAGGAAGAACTCGGCATGGCGATCATCATGATCACCCACGACCTCGGCGTTGTGGCGCAGATGTGCGACGAAGTCATCGTCATGTATGCCGGTTCGATCTGCGAACAGGGCACGGCGGAAGAAATCTTCTACAATCCCAAGCATGAATACACAAAAGGTCTGATGCGCTCGATCCCCACGGCGGATACCGCAGGTCACAAGCTGCAGCCGATCACGGGAACGCCGATCGACCTTCTGAACATGCCGGAGGGCTGTCCGTTTGCACCGCGCTGCAGCAACGCCATGAAGATCTGTCTCAAACAGCGCTGCGAGCGGATGCGCATCAACGACGATCATTTCGCCGCCTGCTGGATGAATGTCAAGGAAGGCATCGAAAGCGGCATGATTGAGCGGGAAGAAGACGTGAAAGGCGGTGAAGACGCATGAGCGAACATATCGAAAAAAGCGACGACATCCTGGTTGACGTTCAGCACCTCAAGCAGTACTTCAACATCAACGTCGGCGGACTGAGAACAAAGCCCCTGAAAGCGGTCGACGACGTATCGTTCTCCATCCGCCGCGGCGAAACGCTCGGTCTTGTCGGCGAATCCGGCTGCGGCAAAACGACCGCCGGCCGTTCGATTCTGCATCTTTACAAGCCTACCGCGGGCGAGATCATTTTCAACGGTCGTCCGATCCGTACCAAAGCGGATATCAAGGAACTGCGCAAGAAGGCAACGATGGTCTTTCAGGACCCGTACTCCTCGCTGAATCCGCGTATGACGGTTTCCGATATCATCGGCGAACCGCTGGACGTTCACAAGATGTATACCAGCAAGGCGGACCGGATGAACCGGATCCTCGATCTGATGGATCAGGTCGGTCTGAACAGCGAACATGCTTCTCGCTACGCACACGAGTTTTCCGGCGGTCAGCGTCAGCGCATCGGCATTGCGCGCGCGCTGGCTTTGAAGCCCGAGTTCATCGTCTGCGACGAGCCGGTTTCCGCGCTGGACGTATCCATTCAGGCGCAGGTCATCAACATGTTCGACGAGCTGCAGGAAAAGATGCACCTGACCTACCTCTTTATCGCGCACGATATTCTGGTGGTCCGGCACATCAGCGACCGCATTGCGGTCATGTACCTCGGCAAAATGGTCGAGCTGGCGGACGCGGCGGAGATCTACGATCAGCCGCTGCATCCCTATACCCGTTCGCTGATGTCCGCGGTTCCGCAGCCGGACCCGAAGATCGCGAAAGCGAACAAGCGTATCGTCCTCTCCGGCGATATCCCGAGCCCCCTGAATGCGCCGTCCGGCTGTCCGTTCCGGACCCGCTGCCCCAACGCCGCTCCCTGCTGCGCAGAGTGCATGCCTCCGTTTACGGAGGTCAAACCCGGACACTTCGTTGCCTGTCACCGGGTCAACGAGCTTTAAACCGTTCATAATGTGCGGCAATCCTGTCGTACGTTTTGATAAAAAAAGAAAAGGAAGGAATTACTGAAATGAAGAAAATCCTTGCACTGCTCTTGGTCTTGGCAATGGTGCTTTCTCTGGCCGCCTGCACCGGCAAGAAGGAAGAAACCGCAAAAACCAGCATCGCTGTCTGCCTTGCCTCTGAGCCCGACACGATCGACCCGGCGCTGAACTCCGCGGTCGACGGCGCAACGCTGATTGCGCATCTGTTCTCCGGTCTTGCAAAGTGGTCGCAGGACAGCAGCGGTAAGCTCGTCATCGTTCCCGATGCTGCCACCGAACTGGTGAAGGGCGTTGAGAATGCGGACGGCACCGTGACCTACACGTATACGCTGCGTGACGGTCTCAAATGGTCCGACGGTAAGGACGTCACCGCAAACGACTTTGAATTCGCATGGAAGCGTGCAGCGTCCGAAGAACTCGGCGCAGACTACGGTTACATGTTTGAGGTCGTTGACGGTTACAACGAGGGCAACCTGAATGTGAAGGCGCTGGATGCAAAAACGCTGCAGGTAACCCTTTACAACGCGGTTGCATACTGGGATGAGCTCCTCGCGTTCCCGACCTATTTCCCGGTTCGTGAAGACGTCGTCGCCAACGAGAGCTGGGCAACCGATCCGTCGACCTACGTCTGCAACGGTGCATACACCATGACCGGTTGGGAGCACAACAGCGTCATCACCCTCGAGAAGAACGCGAACTACATCGATGCGGACAAGATCCTCATGGACAAGATCGAGTTCTATCTCTCCGACGATGCAAACAACATGGTCGCCAACTTCAAGAACGGCACCTGGCAGCTGATCGACGACGTTCCCACCAACGAGATGGCAACGCTCAAAGCGGAGTATCCCGATGAGTACATCGTCGCAGGTCAGATCGGTACCTACTATGTCTGCTGGAACATCAATGAGGACATCCTCCCCGCCGATTCCGGTCTCACCGGCGTTGAAGCTGAAATGGCGCGTGCGGAGATCCGCAATGCAATCAGTCTGTTGTTCGATCGCAACTACATCGTCAACGACATCGCACAGGGCGGTCAGGTTCCCGCTTCGTCCTTCGTTGCAATGGGTATGACCAATCCGGACGGCACCGAGTTCTATAAGACCGCAGGTCACAATGACGGCTTTATCGGCTACTATAATGTCGATGCTTCCGCGGTTGAGAGCAACTACAACCAGGCGCTCGAAGTGCTGAAGAAGTACTACACCTTCGAAGACGGCAAGTTCACGAACTTCCCGAGCATGACGTACCTCTACAACACGTCCGAAGGTCACAAGGCGATCGGCGAATATCTGCAGGCACAGCTTGCCGCCGTCGGCATCACGATGAACATGGAGAACCAGGAATGGGCAACCTTCCTCCAGACCCGTAAGAACGGCGATTACTCCATCGCGCGTACCTCCAGACCCGTAAGAACGGCGATTACTCCATCGCGCGTAACGGCTGGGTCGCGGACTACAATGACCCGATCTGCTTCCTCGACATGTGGACCACGATTTCCGGCAACAACGACGTACAGTTCGGCAAGGGCAACCACGTCGATGTCGCCTGCTACAATCTGGACCTCACCGACCTCGGCTATGACATCAAGGTTGAGAACGGCACCTGGGCGCAGACCTACGACGTCCTCATCAAGGCGATCAAGAACTGCACCGACAACAACGTCCGTTATGAGCTCATGCACCGCGCAGAGGACCTGCTTATGTCCACCGGCTGCATCTGCCCGATCTACTACTACACCGATACGTACATGATCGCAAAAGACGTGAAGGGCTTCTTCTCGAACCCGCTCGGCTATAAGTACTTCATGTACTGCACCATCGGCTGATTCATCACCGAAGCAAAAGGAGTCCGGCATCTGCCGGACTCCTTTTTTATCTCTTTCCCCCGCCGCGGCGGCAGCGGTTTCGGAATACAAAAAACGTTCCCCCCGGATTGAGGGGAACGCTGTGTCAATACGCGTTTTTCAGAATAAAGGTTTCTTTTTCGGCGGACTCGTAATTGTAATCGTCCAGGATCGGCGAATAGCTTGTGAACCAGATGTTCCGCGACCGCGGATCAAAGGTCAGGATCATGCAGTAGCCGTTTCCTTTCTTGCGGTCCGCCTGCAGGTTATACATGATCGCGGTGAACGAGCGTCCGTTCTCGTATTTCTGATCCAGCCGGCGGATGCCGCGGTGATGCCCGCAAAGCACCAGACGAACGTTCGGATGCTTCGAAACGATGTTCGCCTCAAGGTTCTCACCCTCGCTTCCGGGAATGCCGTTGTTGTAGAGATAACTGTGCGTCAGAATGATCGCGGAATAATTGCTGTATCTGTTCAGCACGTTGTGCAGCCATTCCATGCGCGCCGTATCGTCGTTCTCGAGATGCCAGCCGATGCCGATCAGGATCAGTCCCTCCGGTTCAAAGAGCTGATACCAGCATTCGCCGTCGTTATATCGCTGCTCCTCTTCGCGGACGTCGCAGAGGTCGTACTTGCGATATTGATCGTATCCGTACTTGCGGACGGCATGCGCGCCCGTCCCGGTGCCGAGGTCATGGTTGCCCGCGACGCAGTAGAATGGGATATTGCCGCGCAGCGGTTCAAACGCCGCCGCAATGCGCTGCCATTCTTCATCCTTGCCGTTATTCTCGACCAGGTCGCCGCTCTGCAGAACCGCAACGATGTTGTCGAGATCCTTATGTTCGAGCGCATAGCTCACGATCGCCTTCAGCCCCTCGTCGCTCGCAAACGCATAGTTCTGCGTATCCGCGATCCAGATCATCGTAAACGGCACGGGCATCGGCGTCGGCGACGGCGTCGGCGTTGCCGTGGGGGTCGGCGTAGGTTCCGGCGTGGGCGTCGGCGTCGGCGGCAGCGTCGGCTCCTCGGTCGGCGCGGACGTAGCGATCTCATCCAGTTCCACAACCGCCGGTTCGCTTGCAGGCGCTTCCGTCGGGATGATGATTTCCGGTTCGGTTTTGCAGCCGGTCAACGGGATGCAGAGCAGCAGAAGAACGGCCGATAGCAAGAGCACAAAAGAAAACTGCTTTTTCAAAGCGCGTTTCCCTCCGATTCGATTGATTGTATTACAGTTTACCACAGTTCTCTGCGGATTGCAATTCAAAGATGAAAACCGACCTGCCCGAGGGATCGTAAAAAAGCGGGGCGATTCGCCCCGCTTTCATTCTTTTCCGGCTCAGCCGACCTTGATATACTTCTTGTAAACGTAGCCGGTCTTGCCCTTATAGTCGATTTTGATCCAGTTGCCGGACTGTCCTTTGACGGTGAACTTTTCACCGTTCTTTGCCGTGCCCAAAAGCTTGGAATCCTTCGTCGCCTTCGCGCGGACATTGACGTGCGTATTGCACTTGATCGTGCCGGTCTTTCCGTCGATCGTTTCTTCCTCGCCCGAAAGCTTCACGTAGCGCTTGAACACGAAACCGGCCTCGCCGTTGAAATCGATCTTGATCCAGCTGCCCGAGGTGCCGAGCACGTCATAGGTCGTTCCCTTGTTTGCCTTGCCGATGATCTTCGACGAATCCGATGCTTTTGCGCGCACGTTCACGCATGTTTTGCAGTTGACGATCGTTGCGGTCTTGCCCGTGGACGGCGTTTCGGAGCCCTCCTTGTAGATCTTGATATACGACTTGAAAACATAGCCGACCGTGTCGGACTTGTACTGAATCTTGACCCAGCTTCCCGCCGTTGCAAGCACCTTGTACGTCGAGCCGAGCTTCGCGGTGCCGAGGAGCTTCGAGTCGCTCGTCGCCTTTTCGCGCACATTTACCGCCGTTTTGCAGTTATAGATCTTGCCGATCTTGCCTTCGACGGCCGTGTCGTCCGGCGTTCCCTCGATCTTGATATACTTTTTATAAACAAAGCCGTTCTTTCCGTTAAAGTTGATCTTGACCCAGCTTCCGGACGTGCCGAGCACCTGAAAGGTTTCTCCCTTCTTTGCAGTACCCAGCAGCTTCGACTTGCTCGTCGCCTTTTCGCGCACGTTGACCTTCGTTTTGCAGTTATAGATCGTGCCTTTCTGTCCCTTCGGAGCTTCCGTTTCCGCGGAGGCGGTTGAACTGCTCTCCGTTGTGCCGGACGTCGTTCCGGTTTCCGTTGTGCCGGACGTCGTTCCGGTTTCCGTTGTGCCGGACGTCGTTCCGCTCTCCCCCTCGGTCGTCGTTCCGGTTTCCGTTGTGGCGGACGTCTCTCCGCCTTCCTCCGCAAGCGCCGCTGCGGGCAGAATCGAGAGCAGCAGCATTGCCGCAAGGATCAATCCCAGAATCTTCTTCATTTCGAAGCCTCCTTTGCATTGCCGCTTTCCGCGGCATGTTTCCTTCTACATAATTAAGACGGTTGAAACAGGGAAAAGGTTGCATGTTCCGTTCCGAAAAACCGTTTTTCCCTTTTTGCACCTTCATGATACACCCGAAATGCGTTCGATTTGTCACAAAACAATGACCGAGTTGTCACAAAGTTGTAAATATGCAAAAAGGAGCAGCAGCGGCTCCTTTAAATGTCACGGGATTTACATTGTTCCTTTCGGATGCGTCCGGAGATGCTCCTTGATCGCCGCAAACGACATGTCGCTGATGTAATGCTCCATCTTGCAGGCGTCCTCCGTCGCGGTCTTTTCGTCCACGCCGAGACGGATCAGAATCTCCGAAAGGATCCTGTGCCGTTCGTAGATGCGTTCCGCCGCTTTTCTGCCGCTGTCGGTCAGGGTGATATGCCCGAGCGAGTCGATCTCGATATAGCCGCCCTTTTTCAAAATGCCCATCGCACGGGAAACCGACGGCTTGGAAAATGACATCTCCTCCGCCACATCGATCGAACGTACATGGTTTTTCTTCTGAGACAGGACAAGAATCGTCTCAAGATACATTTCTCCGGATTCCAGAAGGGACATGCGCGCTTCCCCTTTCCTTTTGGTACTTGTATTATACTGATATTCGCGCGGTTTTGCAAGTGAATCGTATATTTCGGAACAATGAAAAATAACGCTTGACAAATTAGCGTATGCTAACTATAATAACTGTTGGTTAGTGAATGCTAACCGATTCTTTTTCGCTATATGGTTAGCGTTTGCTAACAATTAGGGAGGACAGAATGATGCCTTTGGTATTTGCAGACGTCGGCGAGATCAACGTGATTCGCGCCATTAAGGGAACGGACGAAATCCGTCACCATCTCAGCAATCTGGGCTTTGTGGTCGGCGGAACGGTTCAGATCATTTCCCGGATGGGCGGCAACGTGATTGTCAACGTCAAGGAAAGCCGCATCGCCATTGATGAAAAGATGGCGCAGAAGATCATGATTTAAAAAGGAGGAAGCAGATGAAAACGTTAAGAGACGCAAAGATCGGCGAAACGGTCAAGGTCAAGAAGCTCACGGGTGAAGGCGCGGTGAAACGCCGCATCATGGACATGGGCATTACCAGAGGGATTGAGGTATATGTCCGTAAGGTCGCGCCTTTGGGCGACCCGGTCGAGGTCACGGTGCGCGGCTATGAGCTTTCGATTCGAAAAGCAGACGCCGAAATGATCGAAGTCGAAGAATAATCGGAACAAAAGGCATTCGCCTTCATTTTTTCAAAGTATAAGTTAGCGCATGCTAACGATAGAGGAGGTATTATGAGTATTCGCATTGCCCTCGCGGGCAACCCGAACAGCGGCAAAACGACGCTGTTCAACGCGCTGACCGGCTCCAACCAGTTCGTAGGCAACTGGCCGGGCGTCACGGTTGAAAAGAAGGAAGGTAAGCTGAAAGGTCACGGCGACGTGATCATCACCGACCTTCCCGGCATCTATTCCCTGTCCCCTTACACGCTGGAGGAAGTCGTCGCCAGAAATTATCTGATCAACGAACGTCCGGATGCGATCCTGAACATCGTGGACGGCTCGAACCTCGAGCGCAACCTCTACCTCACCACACAGCTTGTCGAGCTCGGCATTCCGGTGGTCGTGGCAATCAACATGATGGACGTCGTGAAAAAGAACGGCGACAAAATCGACACGAAGCAGCTTTCCGAACAGATCGGCTGCCGGATCGTCGAGATTTCCGCTTTGAAGGGGACCGGCATCACGGAAGCCGCCGAGGAAGCGATCAAGGCGGCGCAGGGCACAAGAACCGTTCCGCAGCATTCGTTCTCCGGTCCGGTCGAGCATGCGCTTGCGCATATCGAGGAAGCGGTCGTGCACGGGCTGCCGGAAGAGCAGCAGCGCTGGTACGCCATCAAGGTCTTTGAACGTGACAGCAAGGTCATGGAACAGCTCGATATTCCGGAAGCGACGAAAGCGCATATCGAACAGGATATCGCCGCCGCAGAGAAGGAACTGGACGACGACGCAGAAAGCATCATCACCAACGAGCGGTATGTCTGGATCGGCAACGTCATCAAGACCAGCTACAAAAAGAAGGGTGCGGGCAAGCTCTCGACCTCCGATAAGATCGACCGCATCGTGACGAACCGCTGGCTGGGACTTCCGATCTTTGCGATCGTGATGTTCCTCGTCTACTGGATCGCGATGGTCGGCGTCGGCGCGCCTGCGACCGACTGGGCGAACGACGGGCTGTTCGGCGACGGGTATCATCTCGTCGGCATCGGCGACAGGCAGGCGGAAGAAGCAGCCGACGATTACGCCGCCGCTTCCAACGCGCTTGCGGCATACGGTTTTGAGTACGACGTCGAAGACGAAGCGTTCGACGGCGAAGCGCTGATCGAAGAGCTGAAGGCATTTACAACCGATGAGAAAACCGCCGTCACGCAGGTGGAAGACGAAGAAACCCTGGCGATTTCCGACGTGACCGTTTACTTTGACGAAGTGCCCGAAGACGCGGACGAGGACGTCAACGCCATGTCCTTTAAGGACGCGATCGGCTACTTTGAGGAAAAGGGCTTTGAAGAGCCCGATCCCGCCGATTACGGCGTCTGGGTGCCCGGTATCCCGGCGCTGCTCGATAAGCTGCTTCTGGACGACGAGGGCAATCCGAAGGTCCCCGAATGGCTGTACGGTCTCATCATGGATGGTATCGTCGCCGGCGTCGGCGCGGTGCTCGGCTTCGTCCCGCAGATGCTCGTTCTGTTCCTGATGCTCGCATTCCTCGAAGCGTGCGGCTACATGGCACGTATCGCGTTCGTGCTCGACCGTATCTTCCGCAGATTCGGTCTCTCCGGCAAGTCCTTTATCCCGATGCTGATCGGCTCCGGCTGCGGCATCCCGGGCATCATGGCGTCGCGTACGATCGAAAATGAGCGTGACCGCCGTATGACGATCATGACGACCACCTTTATCCCCTGCGGCGCGAAGCTGCCGTTTATCGCCATGGTTGCGGGCGCGATCTTCGGCGGTTCCCCGTGGATCTCGGTTTCCGCGTACTTCATCGGCGCCGCGGCGATTATCGTCTCCGGCATCATGCTGAAGAAGACCCGGATGTTCGCAGGCGATCCCGCTCCGTTCGTCATGGAGCTGCCCGCGTATCACTGGCCGACGCTCGGCAACGTCCTCCGTTCGATGTGGGAGCGCGGCTGGTCCTTCATCAAGAAGGCGGGCACGATCATCCTGCTCTCCACGATCGTCGTCTGGTTCCTCTCCCGCTTCGGCGTGGTCGACGGCGCATTCCGGATGCTCGGCGAAGAAGAGATCAGCATGTCGCTGCTCGGTGTTGCCGGTCATTATGTCGAATGGCTGTTTAAGCCGCTCGGCTGGGGCGAATGGCGCGCGGTCGTGGCGTCCGTCACAGGACTGATCGCGAAGGAAAACATCGTCGGCACGATGGGCGTTTTGTACGGCGGCACCGACCTGACGGTTTATCAGGCGCTTGCGCAGGCGTTCACCGGTATCTCCGGCTTCTCGTTCCTCGTGTTCAACCTGCTGTGCGCGCCGTGCTTTGCGGCAATCGGCGCAATCCGCCGCGAGATGAACAGCGCAAAGTGGACGTGGTTCGCGATCGGCTATCAGACGCTGTTCGCCTATGCGATCGCGCTGATGATCTATCAGTTCGGCCGCATCTTCACCGGCAGCGTCAGCGTGATCGGTCTCATTGCCGCGATCCTCGTGCTCGGACTGTTCGTTTATATGCTGTTCTTCAAGAAGTATAAGGAAGCGACGACGCTGACACAGAATGTTCGCATCAAGTAAGAATCAGGGCCGCCGTTCCGATGTGCGGAGCGGCGGCAACGCCATCACGAAAGGGAGTGCGCGACATGTTTGACTGGATCAGGGATAACCTTTTGACCATCGGAATCCTTCTTGTTCTCGCGGCAGCGGTTTTTGCCATTGTTTTCTCGCTGATCCGCGACAGGAAAAAAGGACGTTCCTCCTGCGGCGGCGGCTGCGCGCATTGCCCGATGGCGGGCAAATGTCATCAAAAGCCACAAAAAAGATGAGTTATTGACGGAAAGAGGACGCGCTCGCGCGCGTCCTCTTTCATTTTGTAAACGATTTCGGCGCATCTTGCGTTCCCTGTCGAAAAATGGTAGAATGATGATGTATCGGATCGTTCGATCCGGCAGGTTTCGGAACGCATTGAGGAAATTATGGTCTTTTCAAGCACGACTTTTCTGTTCATGTTTTTGCCGGCGCTTCTGCTGCTCTATTTCTGCGGCAGAGATCTTCGCTGGCGCAACGCGATCCTTCTGATCTTCTCCCTGTTCTTCTATGCCTGGGGCGAACCGGTCTGGATCTTCGGCATGATCGCAGTCACGCTCGTCAACTGGGCGCTGGCGCTTCTCATCCGCAAAACAAAAAACAAGCTGCACCGGCGCCTGCTTCTGGCGCTTTCGGTCATTGTGTCGCTGTCGCTGCTCTTCTGGTTCAAATATTCCTCGTTCCTGTTCAACACCTTTGCGGCGCTGTTCGGCTCTGCGGCGCGCGTGCCCTCGAAACATCTTCCGGTCGGCATTTCGTTCTACACCTTCCAGGTTCTGACCTATACGGTCGACGTATACCGCAAAAAGGCGCGTCCGCAGAAAAACCCGCTGTATACCCTGCTCTACATCTCCTGCTTCCCGCAGCTGATCGCCGGACCGATCGTGCAGTATGCCGACGTTGCGGAGGCGCTGACCGATCGCAAAACGAGCGCAACCGACTTTTTGCGCGGCATGCAGCGGATCGTCCTCGGTCTTGCGAAAAAGATCCTGATTGCGGACGTTTGCTATCGCATGCTGCTCGATCTTCTCACGATTTCCGCAGGGCCGCAGTCGTTCATGAGCGCGTGGACGATGGCGCTGCTCTTCTCTCTGCGGCTGTACTTCGACTTCTCCGCCTATTCCGACATTGCGATCGGGCTCGGACGCATCTTCGGCTTCCACTACATGGAGAACTTCGACCATCCCTATATCTCAAAATCCATCGTGGAGTTCTGGCGGCGCTGGCACATCTCGCTGTCGCGCTTCTTCCGCGATTATGTGTATATCCCGCTCGGCGGCAACCGCAAAGGCGTTGCGCGCACGATCCTGAACCTGACCGTCGTCTGGGTGCTGACGGGGCTCTGGCACGGCGCAAACTGGAACTTCGTGCTGTGGGGCGTCTATTACCTTGTCCTGCTGCTTCTGGAACGCTTCGTGCTGAAGGATGCGCTTTTGAAGATTCCCGCGTGGATCCGGCATATCGGCTCGCTGATCCTGATCGCGGTCGGCTGGGTGATCTTTGCGTACGACGGCGTGCCGATCGCGGACAAGCAGCTGGTGCTGTATACGCCGGACTTCGCCGCGCTCGGAAAGCATATGCTGGCGCTCATCGGTCTGTCCGGCACGAACGGACTGCATTTCCTGCCGTTTGCGGACAAGAGCTTTCTTCTGATCGCGAAGCGCTATACCGTGCTGCCCGTGCTGTTCATGGTCTGCTGTCTGCCGCTGAAGGATTGGTTCGGACGGTTTTTCGCAAAGAACGAGCGCCGCGCATTCTGGGGCGAGCTCCTCGGCGCGCTCGTGCTCACGGCGCTGTTCGTCGTTTCGGTGATCTTTTTGATCCGGCAGTCCTCCGTTCCGAACATCTACTACAATTTCTGAGGTGCGGCTATGAAGAAGAAAATTCCTTACATACTCGCATACTGGTGGGTCATGGCGCTCTTCGCGCTCGGTCTGTTCGTTCTGATCTTCGCCGACCGGAGCGGCGGCTTTTCCGCGGCGGAAAACCGCGATCTGCAGAGCGCGCCGAAGTTCTCGTTCAAAAACTGGTTTGACGGCACCTTCTCCCGCGAGGCGGAAGCGTTCCTGACCGATCAGTTCCCGGAGCGCGAGCCGGTTGTGAAAACCGCGAACCGCATGCTCGGCGTGTTTGACGCCACCTCGGAGGAAGAGCGTATCCTCGACCAGGCAATGATTGCGGAGCTCGAGGGTATGAACGAAGGCAACGACGAGGAAACCGGCTTCGACGAGCCCATTGAACCCGACGATCCGGACGTCATTGCCGCACCCGAAACGCCCGTGCCCGCCTCCGTAACGCTTCCCGATCTGCCGGAAACGCCCGCGCCGGTCGAGACGCCCGCCCCCGGCTCGGATGCGACCGCGGCGCCGACGCCGGTCGATCCCGCGATTAAAAATACCTCGACGACGCGCAGGTTTTCACTGCGCAAGGCAGACGGAACGCTCACCACGCGCTTCAATTTCGGCAAGGACGCGATCGAGGACACGATCAAGTCGCTGAACGCATATAAGGCGGCGCTGCCCGAGAACGGAAGCGTCATCTTCACCTATATCCCCTACTCGCAGGATGCGAACGAGTGGCTTCTGTACCCCGACAAGTTCAGCGGCTGGTACAGCGACGTCGAGCCGACGATCCAGGCGAACGTGAACGACGGCGTGTACGTGTTTTCCACGGTCAATGAGCTGGAAAAGCACATGCAGGACGGAGAGCTCTGCTTCTTCAAGACCGACCACCACTGGACCGGTCTCGGCGCATTCTACATGCAGCGTCTGATGATGCGCTCCTTCGGCGTACCGAGCGTCTCTTACGACGATTTCACCTACACCGTGCACGAGGACTTCACCGGTTCGATCTCGTCCAAGGTCCATGCGCTTTCCGGCTACCGCGATCTCAAGGACCGCCTTGAGGTTCCCGGCACGCTTGCGCCGACGCGCGCGTTCGTATACCGCAACGTCGACCAGCTCGTCAAGGAGGTCCGCTTTATGGAGCCGGAACGCGTCGTGTACGCGGCGTTTCTGGGCGGCACGCACGATCCGTTCTACGTCGCCGAAACCGGCTTCCATACCGGACACTCGGCGATCGTGATCTGCGATTCGTTCGGACTTGCGATCGTGCCGTATATTGCGCCGTACTATGACCGCGTATGCCTCGTGGACTTCCGCGACACGCACAACTTTATCAAACAGTCCGGCGGCTACAACAAGCTGAAGCCGTACTTCGCGCATTACGGGATCGACGACGTCTACTTCATTGTTTCGCGCGGCTGCGGCATCAACAGCTCCTACATGCGCAGCATCGTCCGCAAGTATCTGGGGTAAGTCCATGAAGAAGAAACACACATTCGGAAAACGCTTCGCGCGCATGACGGTTCTGATCTCCACCATCCTGATGGCGGTGCTGTTTGTCGTTGCCGCGATCCTGTATCACAACCGTACGAAGCTGCTGACGGACGGCGCGAGGCAGGCGGCGGAAAGCGGCGATTACGAAAAGGCGGTATCGCTTCTCTCCTCGGCGGAACGCGACGAGCAATCCGAAGAGACATTGACGGAATACCGTTATCAGCTCGCGCTGTCCTATCTGAACAACGGGAATCCCGCCGACGCGCTGACGCTGTTTTCGCAGCTCGGCGAATACCGTGACAGCCGCGAGCGCATCACGGAATGCCGCTATCGCGCCGCAGAGCTTCTCTATGAAAAGGGCGAATATGAAGCCGCAAAGGACGCGTTCTTCGCGCTTGCCGGCTATTCCGACGCGCTCGACCGCTACGACGCGTGCCGCTACGCGATCGCCGATCAGACCGAGCCCGCCGATCCGAAGGAGGCGTTTACGCTGTTCCGCGCGCTCGGCGGATACGGCGACGCAAAGGCGCGTTCCGAAGCGATCGCCGTGCGGCTCACCGGCGAAAGCGATCCGGAGTATGCGGTCAACGCCATGCTCGGCATCTCCAATGAGATGCTCGAAGAAATGCGTTCTCTCTCCAAGATCCGCGAAGCGCTGCCGAAAAACCGCCTTGCGGTCGGGTTTTACCACACCGTAGGACTGCGATCCGACGGCACCGCGATCGCCGCGGGGCGCAATACCGAAGGGCAATGCGACGTCTCCGGCTGGACGAACCTCGTTGCGATCGACTGCGGCGCATATCATACGGTCGGGCTTCGTTCCGACGGCACGGTCGTTGCAGCGGGACGCAATACCGAAGGGCAATGCAGCGTCTCGGAGTGGACAGGCATCACCGCCGTCGTCTGCACCGACTACAACACGCTCGGGCTGAAAGCGGACGGCACCGTCGTTTCGACCGGTTTTCAAGACTATCCCACGCTGTCCGGCTGGCACAATGTCGCAAGGATCGGCGGCGGCAGCTATGCCGTCTGCGCGGTCACGGAGGACGGACAGTATCTTTCCTCGCACGCCGCCATGCGCAGCGAAACCGTGCGCGACTGCATTGAGGTCGACCCCTCCACCGGCTACTGCATCGGTCTTTCGGCGGACGGCACGCTGTCCGGCGTGAACGCCGCCGTGCCGGGCTGGACCGACCTTGTCGCGATCTCCGCGGGCAGCACCGGTTATCTCGGGCTCACGAAGGACGGACAGGTGCTTTCGTACTGGTTCCGCGCGCGCGATGCGATCGACTTTTCCGACCTGCAAAACGCCGTTGCGATCGCCGCCGGCGGCACGCACAGCGCGGTGCTTCTGTCCGACGGCAGCGTCGCGGCGCGCGGCGCGAACGACTTCGGCGAATGCGACGTCGCCTCGTGGAATCTCGGCGCAACGTTGCTTGACTGACGCGTTATAAGCAACAAAAAAACAGACGCCGGAAAGCGTCTGTTTTTGTTTCGACTTGCTTATTTCTTCTCGTCGATGCGCTCGCGGATCTTCGCTGCCTTGCCGCTTCTGTCGCGGAGGTAGAAGAGCTTCGCTCTGCGCACAACGCCGTGACGGACCACTTCGATGCGGCCGATGCGCGGGCTGTGGTACGGGAAGGTACGCTCTACGCCGATGCCGTAGGACATACGACGAACGGTAAAGGACTTGCGGATGCCGCCGCCCTGAATCTTGATGACGATGCCTTCAAAGTTCTGCAATCTTTCACGGTTGCCTTCGACGACCTTCACGAAAACGCGAACGGTATCGCCGACTTCCAGCTCGGGC
>CADAZC010000044.1 GCA_902792295.1 uncultured Eubacteriales bacterium | reverse complement strand
AACTTCTTCCCGAAACAGTACGGATTCAAAAACTTCTCCGATCTGTTTACGGCGACCTATTACGGCGTGCCCAATGCGTTCCCGAGATGGATGCTGAACACGTTGATCATCGCTGTGGTCGACTGTCTCATCTCCACCTTCCTCGTTCTGTCGGTGGCATACTGTATGTCCAAGCTGAAGTTCAAGCTCCGCAAGCCGTTTATGAACATCACGATGATCATCGGTCTGTTCCCGGGCTTCATGAGCATGATCGCGATCTACTTCCTGTTGAAATCCATCGGTCTCACGGGCAATCCGCAGCATCCCGAATATTCGGTGATCGGCTTGATTCTTGCCTACAGCGCCGGTGCGGGACTCGGATTCCAGATCGCGAAGGGCTTCTTCGACGTCATCCCGAATGCGCTCGTTGAGTCCGCAAAGCTGGACGGCTGCACGAACTTCAAGATCTTCCGGCGGATCATCCTTCCGCTTGCAAAGCCGATCATCATCTATCAGGCGCTGATGAGCTTCACCGGCCCGTGGATGGACTTCATCTTTGCAAAGGTCATCATCGGTGCAGACAACCCGAAGTTCTGGACCGTCTCGGTCGGCCTGTATTCGCTGCTGTTCGGTACGCATCCGGACACCAACCTGTTCACACAGTTCGCTGCGGGCTGCGTCATCGTTGCGATTCCGATCGTTACGCTGTTCATGTTCCTGCAGAAGTACTATGTAGAGGGCGTCACCGCAGGCGCGGTCAAGGGTTAATTCCCGAAAACAATCAAACAAAAAACGGACGGGTTTCCGTCCGTTTTTTGTGTTTCCGGGTTTTTCGCCTTGTTTCGGGGCACGAAACATGGTATAATAATACATCAAATCATCGGAGGTCCGTGTTGATGAAAAAACTCTCAGACGGATGGGAATTCACACCGGTATGGACGAACGCTTTCCGGCTCGGCGAAGGCGAGGGCGAACCGGTCCGTCTGCCGCACAATCCGCGTCCGATCCCGCAGCACTATGCGGGACCGGAGGATTACGAGGGCGTGTACGGCTACCGCAGAACGCTCCCGCTCGACGAATCGATGCGCGAAAAGCGGCTCTTTCTGCAGTTCGACGGCGCGGCGCATATCGCGACGGTCTATGTGAACGGAAAAGAGCTTATCACGCACCGCACCGGCTACACGGCGTTTCGCGTCGAGATCACGAACGACGTGCGGTTTGACGGAACGGACCTTCTCGCCGTGCGGCTGGATTCCACGGAGAACCCCGATATTCCGCCGTTCGGCTATGTCATCGACTACCTGACCTACGGCGGTCTGTACCGCGACGTCTGGCTCGACGTGCGAAACGATACCTGCCTTGCAAACGTGTTTGTTGCAACGCCGAACCTGCATACCGCAAAAGTGCAGAGCACTGTTTCGGGCAAAGCGTCCGTGATCCGTCAGCGCGTGCTGGACGGCGCGGGAGTGTGCATCGCGCAGAACGCCGATGCGTATTCCGACGCGGTGATCGCCGCGCCGGAGGGGCTTTTTGTGTGGACGACGACCGTGCATGTGCCGGACGCGCAGCCGTGGACCTGTGATACGCCGAATCTCTACACCCTTGAAACGACCCTGTACGATGCCGACATGCAGGAACAGGACGTCGTTTTGACGCGCTTCGGCTTCCGCACCGCGGAGTTCAGGAAGGACGGCTTCTATTTGAACGGCGTACGCACGTTTCTGCGCGGACTCGATCGCCATCAGGCGTATCCGTACATGGGCTATGCCGCGCCGGAGCGGCTTCAGCGCGAGGACGCGCGGATCCTGAAGCAGGAGCTTTGCTGCAACGCGGTGCGCACGTCGCACTATCCGCAAAGTCAGTACTTCATCGACGCCTGCGACGAGCTCGGGCTTCTGGTGTTCACGGAGATCCCCGGCTGGCAGCACATCGGCGACGAAGCATGGCAGCAGCAGGCGATCGACAACGTGCGCGAAATGGTGCTGCAGTACCGCAACCATCCGTCGATCGTGCTGTGGGGCGTCCGCATCAACGAGAGCCGCGACAACGACGCGTTCTATGAAAAGACCAACGCGCTTGCGCACTTTCTCGATCCGTCGCGCGCGACCTCCGGCGTACGGTATCTCGTGAAAAGCAATCTTCTGGAGGACGTCTACGCCTACAACGATTTCAAGCCGTTCGCGTTCGACGATCCGATCCGCAGGAAGGATAATATCACGCCCGATCCAGAAAAGGCGTTCCTGATTTCCGAGCATTCGGGGCACATGTTTCCGACCAAGTCCTTCGATCCGTGGAGCAAGCGGCAGACGCATGCCCTGCGCCATGCAAGAACGCTCGATGCGGCGATGGCGTCGGGGGAGCATGCGGGCTGTTTCGGCTGGTGCATGTTCGATTATCCCACGCACAAGGACTTCGGCTCCGGCGACCGCGTATGCTATCACGGCGTGATGGACGCATTCCGCAATCCGAAGCTCGCCGCGGCGGCGTACGCAAGCCAGGGCGACGAAAAGCCGGTGCTGGAGCTCGGCACGCCGATGTGCATCGGCGACTATCCGGCGGGCGAGCTCGGCGAGATCTGGGCGTTCACGAACGCCGAACGCGTCGCGCTGTATAAAAACGACAAGCTCGTCAAAATCTTCAAGCCGGAGCCGTGGAAAGGACTCAGACATCCGCCGGTAAAGATTGACGATCTCATCGGGCAGCTTCTGATCAGCGAGGAAGGCATCACCGGAAAAAAGGAAGAGCTGCTGCATCGTGAGCTGCTGGCGGCAGCAAGGTACGGGATCGACAAAATGCCGCTTGCGGACAAACTGCGCATGCTGTACTGCATGAAACGGTATCGCCTCAGCTGGGCGGACGGCGAGGAACTGTACGGCAAATACGTCGGCAACTGGGGCGGCACGGCGACCGAATGGCGGTTCGACGCGCTGGACGGCGATCGCGTTGCGGCGTCGGTACTCTGCCGCCCGAATAAAAAACTGCATCTTTCGGTCAGGGTCAGCGCGACCGATTTATTCGAGGGCGACGGGTATGACGCGGCGGCGATTCGCGTGCGGCTGCTTGACGGCAACGGAAATCCCGCCCCGTACGCGCAGCTTCCGGTCCGGTTTTCGGTCTCGGGCGATCTTGCGCTCATCGGGCCGGACGTCGCGACGGCGGAAGGCGGCATGACCGGTACGTACGTAAAGACCGTCGGACACGGAGGCAAAGGCATTTTGACGGTATCTGCGGAGCAGACGGCTCCGGTTTCGATCGAATTCAATATTTCGGAGGGAGAATAACGGTATGGCAGCGGAACGGACTCTTTTTTACACAGTGGAAACGGAAAACGGCGCGCCGATCACCGGCAGCGTCAAAGCGGACGGCGTTGTAAACGTATCGGTGTCGCTCAGGAACGCGCGGCTCAAAAAGGTCACGGCAAAGGTCGCGATTCCCGCGACGGACACGATGCGCGTCTTTATGAACGGGTATCAGAACTGGACATACAGCCCGGAATATGATCGCACCGGACGCACGCGCGGCTTAAAGCATTTGCCGTGTTTTCTGCGAGGAGCGTTTCAGATCAACCGCTACGGCGACTATCATTTTGTAGAATATCCGTATAAGAAGGGGATCACGCACGGCGAATCCTGGTGCTATTTCCGCGAGGGCAAGAAGTTTCTGCTGTTCGGCTCGCTGGACGAGATGCCGGGCTACACGCTGTTCCGGTACGACGCGAACAAGGGCGAACTTTCGATCGAGCGTGATTGCGCAGGCATGAAGGCGACCGGCATATTCCATGCGTTTAACCTGTTTATTGCCGAAGGCACCGAACGCGAAGTTTTCGACGCGTGGTTTGCCGCGATGGGCGTTCACCCGCTGACCGACAAAAAGCAGTTCGGCTATTCGAGCTGGTACAACCGTTATCAGGACATCAATGACGCGACGATCACGGACGACCTCGTCGGCGCAAAGTCGCTGCTCCGTCCCGGAGACCTTTTCCAGATCGACGACGGCTGGGAGACCGCCGTCGGCGACTGGCTGGTGCCGGACGAAAAGAAATTCCCGAACGGTTTGAAAAACGCCGCCGACGCGATCCACGAGGCGGGCTTCCGCGCGGGGCTCTGGCTCGCGCCCTTCGTTTGTCAGAAGGGGTCGAAGATCATGGAGGAGCATCCGGACTGGCTGCTTCTGCACGACGGCAAGCCGTGGTCGAACGGCTCGAACTGGGGCGGCTTCTATTCGCTCGACATCGACAATCCCGAGGTCGTCGCTTACGTGCAGAAATTCCTTGACCGCGTGCTGAACGAATGGGGGTTCGATCTCGTCAAACTCGACTTCCTCTACGGCGCGGCGCCGTTCGGCACCGAGACCGAATCGAGAGCGGCGCGCATGTGCCGCGCGATGAACATCCTGCGCAAGGCGTGCCGCGGGAAGCAGATCCTGGGCTGCGGCGTGCCGCTGTGGCCGGCGTTCGGCATCGTGGAATACTGCCGCGTCGGCTGCGACGTGGGGCTCGACTGGAACGACACGAAGATCATGCAGGCGACGCACCGCGAGCGCGTTTCGACCAAGCAGTCGATCGAGGATACGACCTTCCGCCGTCAGCTCACCGGACGCGCGTTCATGGGCGATCCCGACGTGTTCTTCCTGCGCGAAGGAAACTGCAAGCTCCTTCCGGAGGAAAAGGAAAAGCTCTTTACCGTCAACGCACTTTTGGGCGGCATGCTTCTCACCTCCGACGCGCTGAACACCTATACCGACGCGCAGAAGGAACAGTTCAGATACGTCCGCGATCTTCTGGAGCGCGCGACCGACGTCACGGTCGATGCGGACAACGGCATCGTCCTGCGCTGGACGTTCGACGGCGAACGGAAGGAACTGCGGATCATGTAAGCACAGAACAGAAAAACGCCCCGCAAAAAGCGGGGCGCTGTTTTTTTGTGGGATTATGCATCTGCGTAGGTGGTCATACGGCGGATCAGGTCGAAGCAAAGCGTGAAGATATCCTCACGGTTCTCGTCCATCACGTGCTCGATCACCACGTCGTTGACGACGCCGGTCATGCCGGTGCTGTAGTTGGTGATCATGCCGAGCGCGGCGTATTCGATGCCGAGGTCGCGGCACAGCGGCGCTTCGGGAACGATGCTCTGACCCACGACCTGCGCGCCGAGCATACGGAGCGCACGCGCTTCCGCAGCGGTCTCAAAACGCGGACCTTCGAGGCAGGCATAGACGGCGCGTCCGGAATACGGGAAACCGTGCTGACGGATCAGCTCCTCAAGCGTGGTGTTCAGCGATTCGGAAAAGACGTTCTCCATGCCGGTGTGCAGCGCGGGGCGATGCTCGCGCTCAAACGAGGAGGGACGACCCTTCGTGAAGTCCATAAAATCGGTGATCAGGCAGTATTCGCCGAGCCGCATGGAATAGTCGCAGGCGCCGACCGAGGTCACGCCGATCGCGTGGGTGACGCCGATCTGATACAGCGCATAGACGTTCGCACGGTAATTGATGTCGCCCGGATCGTGCGCATACAGGATGCCGTGGCGGCTTAAAAAGATGACTTCGTTGCCCTCTTTGAGCTTGCCTTTGAAGACGACGACGTCGCCGTAAGGCGTGGAGACTGCCTGCTCCTTGTAACGGATCGGGAGCGTTTCGATGTTGGTACCGCCGATGATCGCGATTTTCATTTCGATCTGATTCCTCCGTATCAAAATTCCTGTATTATCATACCACAGCGAGATGCAAAACACAAGGGAACACAACAAGAAATTCGACAAAAAACGGGAGCGGTTTTGCCGCTCCCGTGTTATCGGATTCAGTTCACCTTCAGCACGATCGCAGATTCGGGGAAGGAGGTCAAATGAAGGACCGGCGTCAGCGTCACCGTCTCTATGGTCGCGATCCGGTCGAACGGAATGCTGCCGGAAAGATCGATGAACATCGTATAGCTTCCGTCGCCGTTGTCCCTGAGCCCGCTGCCGCAGTCGATCGCAAGATCGTCGTCGATTTTGACGTCGAACAGGAGATTTCTCGCGAACACGCGCTTCTGTTCTTCGCTCCAGTCGTCCGGCATCGTGACGAGGATCTGAATGTCGTGCATGCCGAGGATATCGACCGTTCCGGGATTGATGACCTCCAGCCTGACGCCGTCCAGATGCACCGTGCAGCTTCGGACGCCGCGCGCGGGATCCAAGTCAAACAGCCAATCGTTGATTTCCGCATCGCCGGAGAGTTCGACCGTGCCGTTTTCGATTGCAGCGCCGCGCGTCTTCATATCCCTGTACGCCCGCATATTGACCTGGACGGTACCGAGATCGACGTCAAGTTTGCATTCGGGGTCCACGCTGAAAAGCGCAGCCCAATAGCGGACGTGCAGCGTGAGATAACCGTTTTCGTCGATATAATCATCGAGCGTTTTGCCGTTGTCCGGGAAAAAACGGTATTCGTCCAAACGGCCGATATTGACATCGGCAACGGCACGCACGCCGTTCGCTTTGCAATGCGCCAAGCTTTCTTCCCGCCATGCCGCCGCGGTTTTTTCATCATACGATCGGTGAAGATCATACCGCTCGTTGAATGACCGGATAAAGGCGTCGTCGACCGGACGGGCAACCGCTTCGATCCATGCGGGCAGCTCTTTTCCGTCTTCCAGCGTCAAAGTCAGTTGGTTTTCCGGCTCCGTCCCGTCCTCTGCCGCCAAAAGCGTCGGCAGCAGCGCGTCGGCGGGAAGCGAAGGACACCATGCATTTTCAAACACGGGATAGCCGGACAGCCCCTCAAAGTCGATCCGAAGATAGATATCCCTTCCGTCGAAGAACGTTTCGCCGAGCGTTGCGGAAAAGTTCTCGCCGATCTCACGCCAATACGGCTCGTCGGCGACATAGTTCAACTTGATTTCGGTCTGGTTCTGCGACGCATCGACGACCATACCGTCGATTTCCGGCACGGGTTCGCGGTCCTTTGGATCGGTCCCGATGTAATCCCTTGCGCTGCTCGGTGCAAACCAGCCGAGCACCTCGGCTCTTGCGGCGGGGATCGTCATCGCTGCGCCGAAGACAAGCAGAAGCGCGGCAAGCGCGATCGCGACCGGCTTCAGCACGCGCAATGCGGGTTTCCGTTCCGGCACCGCGGCTTTTGCGTACCGCTTCACGTCGTCGTCGTTTATGATTTGGTTTTTAACCACGGTTTGATATGCTTCCTGTTCGTTCATGGGATTCTCCTTTCTGCTCATCTGCCTGCCGCTCTTCAAGATACCGGCGAAGCCGCGCTCTGGTCCGTGACAGACGCTTGCGAACCGCGTCCTCCGAAATGCCGAGCGCCTGCGCGATTTCATCCGTCGGAACCGACAGCCCGTAATACAAAGCAAACGCCTGGTACGACGGAAGCGGTTCCGATTTGATCAGGTCCCAGATTTCCCGCTCGCTTTCGCGATCGAGCACAATATCCTCGGGCTCACACCCCTCGTCGGGAAGCTGCTCCGAAAGCGGCGCTTCGTATGTCTGCACAACGGCACGGCGCCGGTAGAACCTTGCAAGCTCCTTTTTCGCAATGCCGAACACATATTTTTCCGGCTCGCGAACACCGCTTTTTCGCATCTTCCGGTACAGCTTCCGGTAGATTTCCTGCATCAGGTCCTCTATATCGGCGCTCGACTGGATGCGCGGCAAAAGCCAGCGCAGAAGCGCGTCGCGCGTGGCGTCATAGATGCGGTTGAATGATTCGTACTGTTCCATCGTTTCCTCTTAAAACCGGTTTCACCCTATAAGAGCCCCGCAGATCGAAAAATCGGACATGGTTTCGGAAAAAAACTGCCTTCTCACGGAAGGCAGCGGAAATCATATGTTTTTATGCCCGCATATCAACGGGATCGCTTCGTCGAGCGAGCGGAAGACCGCGTCCGGCGTAAAGTCGAGGCGGGGCAGGGGATCGATGAGGTCCGGTACGCAGACCGAGAAGAACCCGCCTGCATGCGCCGCCTTGAGCCCGTTGACCGAGTCCTCAAAAACGGCGGTGGTATCCGGTTCGGCGTGCAGCGCCCTGCACGCGAGCAGAAAGATCTCTGGGTCCGGCTTGCCGTGCGTCACCTGATCGCCGAAGGCGAATGCGTCGAAGTATTTGAGCGTACCCGTGCGCCGGAGGTATTCCTGCGCGATCGGGCGTCTGGTGCCGGTTGCGAGCGCGACGCCGATCCCGCTTGCTTTCAGCGCGTCCAGAAGCGCATAAAGCCCGGGCTTTACGGGAACGCCGTTCGTTTCCATCTCGTTTTTCATCCAGGACCCGATCATTGCGTAGCAGGCGTCGAACGAAATCGCCGTGCCGAACAGCACGGGGAACATCCGCCTGAAATCGGCGTGATTGCTGCCGAGCGTTTTGAGGATGTTTTCGCGCGGGAACACGACGCCGGTTTTCGGTCCCACGTATTCTTCAAGGGATCGCACGTAAAGCCGCTCGGTGTCGAACATCAGTCCGTCCATATCAAAGATCACGTTTTTGATCATAACTGCCTCCGGTTTTCTTTATTATATCGAAATACGATGCTTTTGGCAACGGCTGCCGTTTGACAAGGTGCGCGGCGACATACTATAATAGATGCAGAAAACAGAGGAGGGCGGTCCCATGACGATCCGGGAAGCAATCGACGCGCGGCATTCGGTGCGCGCGTATACGAAACAGCCGATCGAAGGCGAGGTCCTGAAGGCGCTGGAGGATGAGATTGCGGCATGCTGCAAAAAGAGCGGTCTTTCGATCCGCCTCTTTCGGAACGATCCGAGCGCGATCAAGGGACTTTGGGCGTACGGCGCGTTCGAGAACGCAGACAACTACATCGCGCTTGCGGGACCGGACACGGACGATCTGTTCCGGCTGTGCGGATACTGGGGCGAGCACCTTGTGCTGTTTGCCGAAACGCTGGGGCTTTCCACCTGCTGGATCGCGGGGTCGTATAAAAAGAACCGCGTGAAGAAGAACCTGAACGAGGGGGAAGCGCTTGCCGCGATCATTTCGATCGGCTACGCCGCAAAGCCCGGAAAGCCGCATAAGAGCAAGACGTTTGCGCAGGTCACGGATACGGCGGGCGACGTGCCGGAATGGTTCAAAAACGGCGTGGAAGCCGCGCTGCTTGCGCCGACTGCGATCAATCAGCAGCGGTTCCGCTTCACGCTGCGCGACGGTAAGCCCTTTGTAAAGGCGCTTCCGGGACCGTATACCCTGATCGACCTCGGCATCGTACAAGTTCATTTTGAGATCGGCGCGGGGCGACCGGTCGAGGCGGAGTAAGAACACGGGGGAGATATGCGCGTAAACAGCGAAGCGCAGCGACAGCAGATGCTGACCGAGCCGATCGGGAAGCTGCTCTTCAAAAAAGCGGCGCCGACGGTGCTGATCCAGCTCATCACCGTCATCTACAACACCGCAGACACGTATTTCGTGGCGAAGATCGACACGGGCGCGTCTGCGGCTGTCGGCGTGGTTTTTTCGCTGATGGCGATCATTCAGGCAACCGGCGGCAGCATCGGCATGGGCGCGACGAGCTTGATCAGCCCCATGCTCGGGCAGAAGCGCGTGGACGACGCAAGCACCGTCGGTACGTCCGCCGCGCTGATGAGCGTGATCGCGGGCGCCCTGATCGGCGCGCTCGGTCTGGTCTTCCTTCGCCCGCTGGTGTCGTTGATCGGCGCGCGCGGCGAGGTGATCCCGTATGCGGAGGATTATGCACGCTTCATCCTGATCGGCGCGCCGTTTATGACGACGGCGTTCGTCCTGAACAGCGTCCTGCGCTCCGAGGGGCAGGCGGTCTATTCGATGATCGCCATGATCTCCGGCGGCATTCTGAACCTGTTTATCGATCCGCTGCTGATTTTCGGCTTCGGCATGGGCATCGCCGGCGCGGCGCTTGCGACCATGATCAGCCAGATGACGAGCTTCTTTATCATGGCGATCATCTTCCTGCGCGACCGCAGCATCGTGCGTCTCCGCCCGAAATACATCGGCAAAAAACCGTCCGTGTATCTGCATATCGTCCGCATGGGCGTGCCCACGCTGTTCCGGCAGGGCATGGCGAGCTTGTCCTCGGCGCTTCTGAATATCATGGCGGCGCCGTACGGCGCGGCGGCAGTTGCGGCGATCTCGATCGCAAACAAGCTGTATATGCTCGTAAGGCACATCGTGCTCGGCATCGGGCAGGGCTTTCAGCCGATCGCGGGGTACTGCTTCGGCGCGAAGCGTTATTCGCGCGTGAAAAAGGTCTTCTGGGTCGCGACCGGCGCGGCAACCGTGATCTGTCTGAGCATTGCGCTTGCGGTCTATTTCTTCCGCGGACCGATCATGGTCTGGTTCCGCGACGACCCGGCGGTCGTAGAGGCGGGCAGCGCCATGCTGCGGTTTCTGTGCGTCACGATCCCTCTGATGGCATTTTCGACCTACGTGAACCAGCTCTATCAGTCGCTCGGCTTCGCCGTCGGAGCAACCTTCCTTGCCTCCTGTCGGCAGGGCATCTTCTTCGTGCCGCTCGTATTCCTGCTGCCCGCGGCTTTCGGACTTACCGGCATCGAAGCGGTGCAGGCGGCGGCGGACCTGCTGACGTTTGTGGTTTCCATTCCGTTTTTGATCTATTTCTTCCGAAAACACCTTTCCGCACCCGATGCGGAGGAATGAAAAAAGGCGGTCGCCTGACCGCCTTTTTTGATACCTGTTTCAATAGATTTCCATGATCCTTCCGCTGTTCCAGTAATCTTCCATGATCTCCGTGCATTCCCGATACGGCGGGAAACACTTGAAGCAGTCGAAAAGGGCATGCGCCTGGCAGTCGATCGCGTCGATCTCATCCGCAGTCTTTGCTTCCAGACGGCGCATCCACAGCATGCAGATGAGCTTGTCGATGCACAGGTCTTCGGCGCATTCGATGTTTTTGATGCGTTCCGCGCCGGTCTTGATCGCCGCGGCGATCTCGTAGTACATGAAGTGTACGCCGGGGATCTTTTCAAGATACAGCTCCGCCATCGCCTGCTCGCCCATCTGATGGTACGTTTCCGCCATGGCGCGGTATACGTCGATGCGGTTGGCGTCGTCCTTCGTGCAGCCGAGGATCCGTTCGCCGATCTCGATGATCTCCGCGCTGCGGCTGCCGTCCGCATTCTGCTGCTCCATGTCCTCCAGAATGCAGGTTAAAAGCAGGTCGTTGTTCGGGTATTTTTCCAGCGCCTTTCTGAGGATCGCTTCCGATCTTGCGGGGTCCTTGCCGCCGCGTCCGCTCTCGATCAGGATCGCTTCGATCGCCGCGTCGAGCTTGCTCTGGTCAAAATCCAGCAGGTTGTCGAGCGATGTGCCGAAGTAGATCGCAAGCTTCGGCAGCATGTCGATGTCGGGGCTCGAAGCCCCCGTTTCCCATTTGCTCACCGCCTGCGAAGAGATGTGCAGGTAATCCGCCAGCTCCTCCTGCGTGACTTTCTTTTCTTTCCGCAATTCTCTGATTTTTGCTCCGATGTTCATGTTTGTTCTCCTTTTGCGTTCTTGTAACCGGTTCGATATGAGCATACCCGAAACTGCCCGGAAAGTCCATATGAACTTATTTGGAGAATTTACAACCAATGGTTGGAATATAAGACAAAGGAAAGGACGGTCAAAACGACCGTCCTTTCGCATTTGATTTACAGTTCGTTGATCAGAATATCGAGCGAATCCTTTGCGTCGCCGAGCAGCAGCCGAATGCCGTGACCGCGGGTATACAGCGGGTTTTCGACGCCTGCGTAGCCGGGTTTCAGGTCGAAGTTGCACACGATGACCTCGGGGGCTTCGTCGACGTTCAGGATCGGCATGCCGTAGATCGGCGTACCTTCCGCTTCGCGCGCGGCAGGGTTCATAACGTCGCTTGCGCCGACGACGACAACGGCGTCGCAGCTCTTGAAATCGTCGTTGATCGCGTCGAGTTCATAGAGATGCTCGTAATCGACGTCCGCTTCGGCAAGCAGCACGTTCATGTGTCCGGGCATCCGT
>CADAZC010000043.1 GCA_902792295.1 uncultured Eubacteriales bacterium | reverse complement strand
TTGTTCGCAATCTCCACCGGCGCGCCGGATTCGTCCTCGATTTCGTCCGCGTGCAGCACGGCGCGGGAAAGAACGGGAGAGACGACCTCGAGCGCGTCGCCGCGCGCGAAACGGTTGCGCTGCTCGACCGTTGCGACGCCGTTTTCACAGGCGAGCACAACGCCCGCAAACCGGTGCGTCTGCGTATAGACGCCGGCGTTTGAATGATCCTTCGGCAGCTCGCCGTGATAGAATCCGGTCGTGTACGGGCGGTGTGATACGGTAAGGAGCTCCTTTTGCGCTTCCTCGACGGTCATCGTGCCGTCGAGCACGCGCCGGTAAGCGTTTGTCACCACCGCAACGTAGTATTCGGTCTTCATGCGCCCCTCGATCTTCAGCGACGTCACGCCCGCGTCGACGAGCTCGTCCAGAAGTCCGATGCAGCAGAGGTCGCGGCTCGAAAGAACGTAGCTGTGATTGTCCTCCTCCATGACGGGGAAGCTCTGATTCGGGCGTGTTTCCTCGACCAGAGCATAGCTCCAGCGGCACGGCTGCGCACAGTCGCCGCGGTTGCCGCTTCTGCCGAGGATCGCGGAGGAGAGGAGGCACCGTCCCGAATACGCCATGCACATCGCGCCGTGCACGAACGCCTCAAGCTCCAGATCGTCGGGAATGCGCCGTTTCAGGTCCCTGATCTGTTCGATCGTCATCTCGCGCGCGAGCACTATGCGTTTTGCGCCGAGCCCGTACCACGTCAGGGCGGACGCGTGGTTTGTGCAGCTTGCCTGCGTAGAAACGTGCAGTTCGAGCCGTGGGCACGCCTTGTGCATCGCGGTGAGCACGCCGAGATCGGAGACGATCGCCGCGTCGACGCCGCAGTCCTTCAACTGATTCGCATAGGCGGGGAGAAGGTCGATTTCGTCCGGGTAGGCGAGCGCGTTGACCGTCGCATACAGCCGCTTTCCTTTTGCATGGACGGCGTTCGCCGCGTCCGCAATGCCGTCAAACGTAAACCCCGCGCTCTTTGCGCGAAGCTGAAGAAGCGGACCGCCGAGATACACCGCGTCCGCGCCGAAGCGCAGGGCTGCGTGAAGCGCTTCCATCGATCCGACCGGCGCCAGAAGTTCCGTCATATTGCCTCCGAAAAATCGTTTTGTTCAGTATACCAACTCGAACTCTCTGCGTCAACCGCCGACCGCTTGCATCGGCGGAAACCTTGTGCTACAATAAAGCATCATAAACTGCCTTTTTATGGGCAAAAGGGGAATTATGCTGCACATCGGCTGTCATCTGTCGCCGTCCGACGGACTTCTCAATATGGCAAAAACCGCGCTGGATCTCGGTGCGGACACGTTTCAGTTCTTTTCGCGGAATCCGAGGGGCAGCAGGGCGAAGCCGCTCGATCAAAGCGATGCGGACGCCATGCTTGCATACATGAACGAAAACCGTTTCGCGCCGGTGCTTGTGCACGCGCCGTACACGCTGAATCCGTGCGCCGAAAAGCCGGAGACCGCAGAGTTTGCGGAGCTCGTCATGCGCGACGACCTTGCCCGCTGCACCGCGATGAAAACGCCGTTCTATAATTTCCACCCCGGCTCGCACGTCGGACAGGGCGAAGCGGTCGGCATCGAAAAGACGACGGCGCTTCTGAACCGCATTCTGGACGACACGACCGATACGACCGTTCTGATCGAAACGATGTCCTCCCAGGGCAGCGAGATCGGCGGCACATTCGAGTCCGTCCGCGCGATCATCGACGGCGTCGAACGGAACGAACGCGTCGGCGTATGCCTTGACACCTGTCATGTCTTTCAGGCGGGCTACGACATCGTGAACGATCCAGATGGCGTGCTTACCGCGTTCGACCGCGTGATCGGGCTCGACCGGCTGAAGTTCATCCACCTGAACGACGCCATGTTCGGCCTCGGTCTGCATAAGGACCGCCACGCGCCGATCGGCAAGGGCTGCATCGGACTCGACGCAATGCGCCGCATCGTGAACCATCCTGCGCTTTGCGCGCTGCCGTTCTGCCTCGAAACGCCGCATGAACGGCTTTCCGAATACGCCGACGAAATCACGCTTTGCAGGGGGCTTACGGAATGAATCCGCATCTTGTATCTGTTTTTCCCTGCGAAACGTACGCGCCCGAAACGTGCGAAAAGGCGCTGATCGCCGTATTGGAACCGCTCGGCGGGCTCGACTGGGTGCGACCCGGCATGCGCGTCGGGATCAAGGCGAATCTTGTTGCAGGCGCAAAGCCGGAGAAGGCGGTTACCACGCATCCGGCGCTGCTTGCGGCGCTGACGCGGCTTCTCATTGCGCGCGACGCGTCCGTGGTGATCGGCGACAGTCCCGGCAACCTCTATAACGCTTCGGTGCTGAATCGCGTCTATGCGCTCTCCGGTCTTTCCGAGGCGGAGGAGGCGGGCGCGGAGCTGAACCGCGACTTCTCCGAAAAGGAAGCGTTCTTTGCCGACGCGGTACAGGCGAAGCAGTTTACCTATACCGGCTGGCTCGACGGCTGCGACGCGATCGTCAACTTCTGCAAGCTGAAATCGCACGGCATGATGTCGCTGTCCTGCGCGGCGAAAAACCTGTTCGGCACGATCCCCGGCACGATGAAGCCGGAGTACCACTATCGCTTCCCAAACCCGAACGAGTTTGCGGACATGATCGTCGATCTTGACGAGTATTTCAAGCCGGTCCTGCACATCTGCGACGCGGTGCTCGCCATGGAGGGCAACGGTCCCACGCAGGGAAAGCCGAAACATGTCGGCGCGCTGCTCGCCTCGCAGGATCCGCACCGGCTCGACGTGCTTGCGGCGACGCTGATCGGGCTCGATCCCGCGGAGGTCCCGACGCTTGCGGCGGCGGCGCGGCGAAACCTTGCGCCGACGTCGGTCGACGGGATTGAAATCGCGGGCGACTGGAAACAATTTGTGCAGACCGATTTCGAACTGATCGAAAACCGCAACAGTCTTTTGTTCGTGGGCGGCGACAACATTTTCGGCAAGACGGTCCGCGGCGCAATGAACCTGTGCCTTGTTTCGCGTCCGAAGGTAAAGAAAAGCGCATGCATCGGCTGCGGCAGATGCCGCGACGTGTGCCCGGCGCATACGATTGCGATCAAAAACAAAAAGGCGGTCATCAACCGCCGAAACTGCATCAAATGTTTCTGCTGTCAGGAGTTCTGCCCGGTCGGCGCGATGCGCGTGCACCGTTCGCCGGTCGCAAAGATCCTGACGCACGGAAAGGAGAGATCGAAATGAAACGCACGCTTGCGCTGACGCTTTGCGTCCTGCTTGCCTGTTCGACGCTTGCCTGCGGCGCGCCGAAAACGGATGCGTCGAAGCCGACCGTCGTTGCAACGATCTTTCCGCAGTACGATTTCATCCGTGCGATCGCGGGCGACCGCGTGAACCTTATCATGCTCGCGAAGCCGGGCGGCGAGGTGCACGGCTATGATCCGAGCTTATCCGAAATGAATCTGATCCTCGCGTCCGATCTCTTCGTTTACGTCGGCGGCGAAACCGACCGCTGGGCAAAGGACCTTCTCGAAAAGAACGGCAAGGACCTGAACGCGATCGCACTTGTCGACCTTGTCGACACGGTCGACGAGGAGCTTGCGCCCGGCATGCAGGGAGAGGCGGAGGAAGCGCCCGAAACGGACGAGCACGTGTGGACAAGTCCCCGAAACTGTATCCGCATCGTCGAAGGGCTTTGTGACGCGCTGTGCGCGCTTCTGCCGGAAGAAGCCGATGCAATGAAGACGAACACGGCGGCGTACATTTCGGAGCTTACGGAGCTCGACGGCGCGTTTCACGACGCGGTAAACAACGGCAAACGCAAAACGGTCGTGTTTGCGGAACGGTTCCCGTTCCGCTATCTTTGCGACGAGCTCGGTCTCCGCTATTATGCCGCGCTGCCGGGCTGCTCGAGCAACGAGGAGGTCAGCTTATCGACCGTTTCGTTTCTGATCGATCGCGTGAAGGCGGAGAACCTTCCCTGCGTGTTCACGATCGAGTTCTCGGACGGACGTATTGCAAAGACGATTGCGGACGCAACCGGCTGCGAGATTTTAGAACTGCATTCCTGTCACAACGTATCGAAAGCGGACCTTGACGCGGGCGTGACCGTGCTCGATCTGATGCGGCGGAACCTCCAATCCCTGAAAAAGGCGGTGAATTGAATGGCGTTGATCACGTTTGAAGGCGTCGGGCTGTCCTACGGCGGCGATAACGTCGCGCACGATGTGAGCTTTTCCGTGAACGCGGGCGAGTTCTGGGGCATCGTGGGCGAGAACGGCTCCGGCAAATCCACGCTGATGAAGGCGCTCCTCGGACTGATCCCCTGCGCAAGCGGACGGATCGTGATGGGCGAGGGACTGAAGCCGAACGAGATCGGCTATCTGCCGCAGCAGAGCATGATCCAGCGCGATTTTCCGGCGTCGGTCGAAGAAGTCGTACTCTCCGGTACGATCGGCTATCGCGGACTGAAACCGTTTTACGGACGCCGCGAACGCGCGCTTGCGGAAAAGAACATGGACATGCTCGGGCTGCTGCCGCTCCGCAAACACAGCTATCAGGAGCTTTCCGGCGGGCAGCAGCAGCGGGTGCTTCTTGCACGCGCGCTTTGCGCGACCAAGAAATGTCTCGTGCTTGACGAGCCGACCACGGGGCTCGATCCGGTCGTTACGGCGGAGTTTTACCGGCTCCTGCATACGATCAACGAAAGCGGCATGACGATCATCATGGTCTCGCACGACGTTGAGGAGGCGGTGCGAAGCTGCTCCATGATCCTGCATCTGTCCTGCCATCCGCTGTTCATCGGCACGGCGCAGGCGTACAAAAACAGTCCGGTCGGACGGAAATACTTAAAGGAGACGACGGTATGAGCGCAATTTCCGCAATCTTTCAAAACATGCCGGAGATCATGCTCCGCGCGATCGTCGTCGGCACGCTCGTGTCGCTTTGCGCGAGTCTCCTGGGCGTCACGCTCGTTCTGAAACGCTACTCCATGATCGGCGACGGTCTCTCCCACGTCGGCTTCGGCGCGCTTGCGATTGCGACCGTTCTGCATGTCGGCAACGCTTCGATGGCGGTTTCCCTGCCGATCGTCATGGCGAGCGCGTTCGTTCTCATGTGGCTCACCGAAAAACGCCGCATGCAGGGCGATGCGGCGATCGCGGTGCTCAGTACCGGCGCGATCGCGATCGGTACGCTTCTGTTCCGGCTGTCCGACAATCAGTATCAGGACATCTGCAATTCGCTGTTCGGCACGGCTTCGATGGCGCTTCTGACCGATTCGGACATGTGGATCACCGTCGGCGTTTCCGCGGCGGTGCTGGTGCTGTTTGTGTTGTTTTACACGCGCATTTTCAGCGTCACGTTCGACCAGACCTTTGCAAAGGCAACGGGCGTGCGCGTCGGCGCGTATACGATGATGCTTGCGGCGCTGACCGCCGTGACGGTCGTGATCGGCATGAAAATGGTCGGTGCAATCATGGTGTCGGGACTCATCATCTTTCCGGCGCTTTCCGCGATGCGGGTTTGTAAGCGGTTCCGCTCGGTCATGATCGTATCCGCCGTGCTGTCGCTTGTGTGCTTCTTTACGGGATTTTTCCTGTCGCTTCTGATCGAAGCGCAGCCCGGACCCGCGATCATCGCCGTCCATGTGCTTTCGTTCCTCGTCTGCGCGCTGATCGGCTTTCTGAGAACGCGCATCCGCACGCGCAAAAGCCGCGGCATCGTCGTCGAGCCGCCGTGCAAGGTCGGGGAAACCGGTCCGGAACGATAATTTCCTGTTGTACTTTTGAAACCGGCATGTTATAATATATCATGAAAAAAACCAAAGGGGGTTCATTGTATGAAGAAGTTCTTTTCCGAATTCAAAGCGTTCGCGCTGAAGGGCAACGTGGTCGACATGGCGGTCGGCGTCATCATCGGCGGCGCATTCGGCGCGATCGTGACCTCGCTCATCAACGACATCTTTATGCCGCTTCTGGGCCTTATTATCAAAGCGGACTTTTCGCAGTGGTTCATTCCGCTCGGCGAAGTGCCCGAGGGCACCGCGCACACCGCGGAAGCGATGGCGGAAGCCGGGATCTCCGTTTTCCACTACGGCAAGTTCATCTCCGCGATCGTTTACTTCATTCTGATCGCGCTTGCGATTTTCCTCGTTGTCCGCGCTTTGAGAAAGGCGGAGGAGAAGGCGAAGGAAGCGAAGAAGAAGGAAGAAGCGCCCACGCCCGAGAAGAAGCCGCGTCTGTGCCCGTACTGCAAGCAGGAAGTCGCCGACGACGCAACCCGCTGCCCGCACTGCACCAGCGAGCTTCCGCCCGTCGAGGAATAATCAAACGCATTCCGAAGACCGCAGTTTTTGCTGCGGTCTTTTTTCGTCAGAAATGCATCCATTCCGTGAACGATGACGGAAGTTTCTTGCAAATCGCCGAAAAGGTTGCTATACTACAATGGAGTAAATGTGGAGAAAGGCGGTAAAATGCCGGCGTGGAGATGCAGCGAACGTACCGGACCGCGGAGCACGCGTCCGAAACCGAATACGTGATCTCCCGGTCGCGCTTTATCGGACGCTGTTTTCCGGTAACCGACGAATCCGAGGCGCTGCGCATTCTCGAACGCATCAGAAAGCAACATTGGGACGCGACGCACAACTGCTTTGCGTACCGCCTGCGCTCCGGCGCGGCGCGCTACTCCGACGACGGCGAGCCGCAGGGCACGGCGGGACTGCCGATGATGGAAGTGCTTAAAAAGCGCGATCTTTACGACCTTCTGGTCGTGAGCACACGCTATTTCGGCGGGATCCTGCTCGGCACGGGCGGGCTCGTCCGTGCATATACACGTTCGGCGAACGACGCGGTCGAAGCCGCCGGGCTCGTTTCGATGGAGCCGTGCATGCTGTTTTCCGCCGCCGTTGCGTATCCGTACCGCAATGCGGCATGGAGCGTGTTTGAACGCTTCGGCACGATCGAACACACGGATTACGGCGAGGCGATCACCGTTTCGTTCCGCTGCCGCACAACCGACGCAGACACGTTTTTGACTGCGCTTTCGGATCGCACCGAAGCGCGGGTCACCGCGATCAAGACCGGCGAAGGGTTTTACCCCTTTCCCGTGACCGAATAATATTTTGGAGGAATTGATGAAGCGTATCTGGATGCTGATTCTGGCTGTCGTGCTGCTCGCGGGCGCATTTCTGCCCGCGGGTGTATCTGCCGACGGCGAACATCCGATCACGCTCACGATCACCTGCGAAAATGTGCCGGAGCTCGAAGGCGAAGGCACGATTCCGGAACTTCTGTTTACGATCCGCAATACGTCCGCAGAGGATTATACGCTCCTGAACGCAAAGCTCACCGGCGGCTATGAAGACCGTGAAATGATTCTCACCGAGTCGATCACTGTGCCTGCGGGCGAGACGAAGGAGTTTCAGCTGACCGATGTTCCGGTCGCCGAGGACCAGCTTGACAGGGATGTGACCTACAAGCTCTCCTGGGAGGAGCACGAAACCGCCGTTGACCCGGAAACCGGGGAGGAACAACAGATTACGCTTGAGCGCGACACGACGGCGTCCTTCAGGATCGAGAAGTTCCTCGTTCCGGAGCTTACCGTTTCCGCAAGCTGCGACAAGGTCAGCGTGCGCTATGACGAGACATTTACGGTCGTCTACACGATCCGAAACGATACGGAATTCGACATGTCCGGCATGACGCTGTACGATCCCGAGCAGAGCATGCTTTCGATTCCGCTGCCCGATTCGGATCTCACCGCGGGCAGCACGCTCACCGTACCGGTCGAGTATAAGATGGGCGCGACGGATATGTCGTTCGAACCCCGGCTCGAATACGTCGCGCGCCGCCGCGAGATGACCGCCCGCGCGGACAGGAAGATCACCGTCGAATCCGTGTTCGTCGATCTCACGATTTCCACGGAGGTTCGTCCAGCCACGTCGAAGGGCACGACCTTTGCGGTTACCGTGCGAAACAACGGCAACCGTCCCGTCACAAATATCTGCGTTTATGACGAGATCAACACGCTGATCGAGGAGGAATTCTCGCTTGAAGCGGAGGAATACCGCACGCTCCTTTACACGGTACAGCCGGCGGTTTCGTCCGACCGTGCACGCAACGTGAGTTTCCGCCTGTCTGCCGTCGATTATCTGAACGAAAAGATCACCCTTGCGGACCCAAACACCTATACCGTTGTTCCGTATGTTTCGCCCGATTCCGTGCGGCTCGGGCTTTCGGTCGTGCTGCAGTCGCCGTACTATGACGAAAACGGCAAGCTGTGCGCATCGATCCAGTTCGACATCCGCAACAACGGCGACGTCAAGATTTTCAACGCGGTCCTCTCCGAACTGACTCTGTTCGGCAAGGTCGTTTCCTATCCCGAGCTGCGTCACGGCGACACGTACTTCACGCAGATCTATCAGCTTGACGGCGTGAACGAGCTCAAGTTCCGCCTCGACGCCGTGAATCCGGCGGGGGAGGCGTGCAGCTCCGATATCGTGCGGCTCGATTTAAGCAATCTGAAAGAACTTGCCGACCGCAAGAACGATCCGGTCCTTGTCTATACGACCAACCCGTATTTGCAGGACCTCGATTCCAGGTTCAGCGGCGTTCTGCGCGTGGTCGTCATCATCGCGCTGGTTGTCGCCGCCGCCTGCGGCGTATTCTGCATCGTGCTGTTTGCGGCGGAGATGCGCATCAAGAGCAAGCTGCCCGCCGAATTCGAGGAGGACATGGAACGCGTCATGCGGTCCACCAAGCGCCGCACCGAAAAACAACTGTTTTCCGACGCGCCGACCGAGCAGTTCGGCTATACCGCTCCGATCAAACTCCGCAATTACGGCGAGCTGACCGAGGAGGAAGCGAAGGCGCGGCGCGAGCTTTACGCAAAGGGTCTCCGTGAAAACCTCCGGAAGGAGGGCGCGGGAGCTGCGCGTCCCGCGATGCCGCCTGCCCGGAAGCAGAAGCCGGACGGCGAAACGCAGATCACGGTTTTGCGCCGTGCTGCCGATGCGCCGCAGAATACCGCACAGACCGGAGAATTCCGTCCGCCGAAGCAGCAGACACAGCCGATGAAAACGGTTACGCAGCGAACGGTCGTTTCGAAACCCGCCGCATTGCATGCGGTTGCAAGACCGGATGAAGCGACGAAGGCGATCCCGCTTCCGAAGGCGGCGCCCGCGATCGTTCCGGCGTTCATCCCGAATGCTGCGCCGGAGCCGGTCGAAGAGCCGATCCCTCTGGAATCGCCCGTTCCTGCGCCGGAACCGGAGATCCGACCCGAACCGGTCACGGAACCGGTGCCTATGACGGAACGCGACCCGCAGCCCGAAATCACGGCGCCGACGCCCGAACCCGAACCGACGCCTGCGGCGCCTGTGCGCGGACCGGTACGCATCCTCGAAAAAGCAATTCCGGCAAGACGCCCGATCGTGCCGATGCCGATCAAACGAATGAACGGGTAACTGTATGCAGTGGTATTGGATTGTTCTCATCTGTGTCGGCGCGCTTGCGCTGCTTGCGTTTGTTGCGTCCTATATGATGTTTCGTTACGCATTTGTTGCGGATCGCCGCATCATTGACAGGGTCTTTCGCGAACGCGAAAAGGATCCCGCGCCGCTCGTTCGCATGCGCTATGCGACCAAGGCGTACATGGACGCGCTTGAGCATGAAAACTGGACGCAGACCGCTTCGGACGGCACGAAGCTCGCGGCGTGGTTCTTTCCGAACGGCGGTACGAATAAGGTCGCGGTCCTTTGTCACGGCTGGCGAAGCAAGCCGTGGTGGGACTTCGGCAAGGCGTTTGATATCGTGTATAACGCAGGGTATGCGGTGCTTGCGGTGAATCAGCGCGCGCAGGGCGACAGCGAAGGGCGCTACATGACCTACGGCGCAAAGGAATCCGAGGATCTTCTGGGCTGGATCGACCGGCTCTGCGACCGGTTCCGCAACGACGTGCACATTGCGATCATGGGCGTTTCGATGGGCGGAGCAACGGTGCTGTGCGCCACGGGAAAGGACCTTCCGGATGCGGTGAAATGCGCGGTTTCCGACTGCGCGTTTACCTCCGCAATGGACCAGTTCCGTGCGGCGACGAACGGCAGATTTTCGTTCCTGCAGACGCTTGCATCGCCGCTTGTTCACCGGTTTGTGCACATCCGGTATTCCGACGCGTCTCCGATCGATGCGGTGAAACGTTCGAAAACGCCGACGCTGTTCGTTCACGGTGCGGCGGACAATTTTGTTCCCGTATCCATGATGGAGACGCTCTTTGACGCCTGCACCGCTCCCGAAAAGGCGAGATGGCTTTCACCCGGCGCGCTCCACGCCGAAGCGGCAATGACAAACCCCGACGGCTATGCCGAAGCGGTTCTGCCGTTTCTTAAAACGTATCTGTGAGAAAAAGAGCTCCCCGATCGTTCGGGGAGCTTTTTTTCAGTACTGCTTCAGACTCGGATTGTTGCCGTTGCAGTAGATCAGTACGGTCGCCAGCGCGACGCCGATCGCCCCGACGACGGGGTGCATGGACACGCCCGCGCTTACAAGACTGTTCACGACCGCTTCATAGACCGCCGCGGCAAGTCCGATCCAGAAGAGAATGCTCTTGTTTCGATGCTGCAGTTCCATTCCGTTCTCCTTTCTCAAAACAGTTTGCCGATCACATATCCGATCACGCCGACCGCGATCGCCGAGAGGATCGAAAGCGTCAGCGCTTCCATGCGCTTGCCGCTTTTCTGTTCGAGTTCCCGGATCCGCGCTTCGTGATCTGCGCCGTTTTCCGCGATCGTTTTCACATTCGTCTCGATCCGAGCAAGGGATTCGAGGATTTCCGATACCGTCCGTTCAGCCATTGCGCACCTCCGTATACTGCGGCTTGTCGGTGATGTACGCCTCCGCGCCGCGCCATGCGATGCGGTACCACCCGGACGCCGCCGTGCCGAGCAGGGGATAGCGTTCGCCCCTGCGCGCAATTCCGATGCAGCGCGTTAGAATGCCGCCGCCTTCGCGAATGCGGACCGATCCGCCGCGCACATATACGAACCGCTCACATGCTTCGTCCTCCATACACTTCAGCCGACCGAAGCGGTTCCAATAGCCGTTCCTGCGCCGGTTTTTGACGACGCCGACGTCACGTCCTCGGCATTCGATCTGATCGGCGCCCGCGCAGACGCCGACGTGCACGATCCGCTTTCCGTCGTGGTGAAAAACGAGATCGCCCGGTTGAAGCGCATTCTCCGCGATCGGTGTGCACAGGGCGTAGAGCCCGCGGCTCGAAACGTCCGTTTTCAGCACGCCGAGCTTTTTCAGCGCCCAGTAGACAAGTCCCGAGCAGTCAAACGCGCGGATATCCTTTACGTCGTCCTTTTTGCGCCGATCAAAAAGACGCTGTGCCCGCTTTGCGTTCTCCGCGCTCGTTTCTTTCCGTTCGATCCAGTCATACGGATCGGACATTCCGGAGAGCAGCTCGCCGTTGCCGCCCCACACGTAAATGCCCGTTCCGACCTCGCCGGAAACGGTCTCGACCAGCGCGGCCCTCAGCGCCGGTCCTTTCCTTGTGTCGTTCATGTTTCACTCCTTTCCATCCCGACACCTTCATCATAGCACCCGAATCCGGACCTGTTTCCCGGAAAAAAGTCCGTTTTGTTCCGGTAAAACAAAACCGCCGTCGTGTTTATTTACATGACGACGGAACTGCTTTTGAATCCGGTGAAACAACTCGGGACTTGGAAAAGATATGCTGTGATCGCGCGGGAAAGCAAGGATTGTCAGAACGGCAAATATCGGCTATAATAAACGCATGAACATGCTGACCGTTTTTGCAACCGAACAGGAGGAAGACCGCACCGTCGAAGCCGTTTTGAAAGAGGCATTCGGCGTTTCGGAATCGTATCTGCGCCGCTTAAAGCGCAGAAAGGGCGCGCTGCTTCTGAACGGAGAACCGGCATATACGACGGCGAAGGTGCATGCGGGCGACACGGTCGCGTTTGATCCTGCAGATGAACGGAAGCTCGAAATAAAACCCATCCCGAGCCCGCTTTCGATCGTGTACGAGGACGAATGGCTGATCGTGCTCGACAAGCCCAAAAACATGAGCGTGCATCCGGCGCGCGATCCATTTGAAGCAACCGTCGAAAACGCGCTTGCGGCATACTTTACCGGCAGGGACAACCCGCATCCGGTCAGCCGCCTCGACAAGGGCACGACGGGGCTGATGACCGTGGCAAAGAGCGGATACGTCCACGCAAGAATGAAAACGGTGCAGCAGCAGGGAACGTTTCAAAAGACGTATCTTGCCGTCGTTTCGGGCGTGCCGGAGCGCAGGCAATTTCTTATTGACGCGCCGATCGGACCG
>CADAZC010000042.1 GCA_902792295.1 uncultured Eubacteriales bacterium | reverse complement strand
GAGGAAGAAGTCGAACGCGCCCATCTGCGCCAGCGCGTAATCGATGTAGTAGAACGGATACAGGAAGATGTGCTGTTTCTGCATCCAGAACCCGCCCTTCTCGAGGAACGGATCGCCGTCATAGTCACGCCACGGGAGATAGACGGCCTCAAGCTCGTGCCACACGGCATAGCGCTCGTCGCGGGTCATTTCCGGCTTTGCATAGACGCGGTGCTGGAACTCGTCGACCATCGTGAGATACGGAATCGTTTCCAGCGCGGCGGAAAGGTGCGCTTCGCGATAGCGCGGCGCATCGTCGCCGAAGAACTTTTCCATCCACGGATATGTGAAATGCTCCATGGACATCGAGTGCACCTCGCAGATTTCGATCGGCGCCTGCCAGACCTCGGCAAGACGGATCGAATGTGCTGCAACGTATGCCTGGAACGCGTGCCCCGCTTCATGCGTCAGAACATCGACGTCGGCGGACGTGCCGTTGAAGTTCGAGAAGATGAACGGCGCTTTCAGCGCGGTCAGCGTGGTGCAGTAGCCGCCCATATGCTTTCCGGGCCGCGACGTAAGATCAAAGAGCTGATGTTCGACCATGAAGTCGAAGAATTCGCCGGTCTCCGGGCTCAGCTCGCGGTACATCTCCTGCGCGGCTTTGACCATCTCCTCCTCGGTGCCGTGCGGCATCGGATTGCCTTCGGGATAGCAGAAGGACTCGTCGTAATAGCGCAGCTTGTCGACGCCGATGCGCTTTGCCTGACGCTCGTGGATGCGGGCGACGGCGGGCACGACGTATTTTTTCACGCCCTCGCGGAAGCGCTCGACGTCGTCCTTCGTGTAGTCGTAGCGCCCGCGGGAAAGGTATGCGAAGGGACCGCGGGAAAGGTATGCGAAGGGAATGTAGTTTTCATAGCCGATCAGCTTCGCCTGTTCGGTGCGGACCTTGACCATCTCGTCGTAGATATCGTCGAGTTCGTCCGCGATACCGGCGTACATCTCCGCCCACTTGCGGAACGCGCCTTCGCGCACGCTTCTGTCCGGGTTCTGCATGAACTTCAGAAGCCCGTAGAAGTTGCAGGTCTCGCCCATGTACTCGGTCGTGCAGCCCGCGGTGATCTTCGAATACCGGCTTTTCAGCATCTGCTCCTGCGTCATGCCCGGGATCAGGCGTTCGTCGGCAAGCTTCACCTGCGCGTCCGCCTGCGTGAAGACGATCTTGCCGATCGCCGCTTCCAGTTCCTTGCGGAACGGATGATGGACCATGACGTTGAGCTGCCGCACGTTCAGCACCATCGTCTTACTGAGGTTCTGATCGTAATAGGTCTGCTCCGCGTCGTAGAATTCGTCCTTGGTGTTCACGTCGTGGCGGATATGCGAGATCGTGAACATCGTCGCGACCTTCTGCATCGCCTCGTCCATCGCGTAATACGCATCGATCGCTTCCTGCGCCGTCGGCGCATGCTCGAACGCGTCGATCCGTTTCAAGCCGTCCTCGATAAACTTGTCGACGTCCACACGCTCATAGGGTAGTTCCGAAAATTTCCACATGCCGTTGTCCTCCTGTTTTCAATGGAACCAGTATACCATATCCGGCCGTCTCCGCGCAACAAAAAAGAGGCGGTCGAGACCGTCTCTTTTCGGCATTTTTCAAAGCATCAATCTGTCTGCTCCTGCCGGATCAGCTCCAGAAGATGATCGACGTCGACCGTATCCAGAACGATATCGGGCGTCGTTCCCTCGATGTTCATGGTTCCGTCCGGATTTTCACCGGCAGTCATGTCGAATTCAAACAGCAATCCGGAATCCGGCAGATACCGCAGAACCGGACTGAACCCCATGCCGTCTCCCCAGGTCTGCGCGCCGACAACGGTCGCCCAGCCGGTTAGTTTGCAGAAGACGACAAACGCTTCCGATGAGGAGTACACGTCGCTGTTTACCAGAACCCAACGCTTGGCGTCACTGTGGACCGCCTCACGTCCCTGAACGAATTGCTCCACGCAGATGTATCTGTTCAAGCCATACCTGATTGCCCATTCGGGCGCATCCGCCGCTTCGGACGTATTGCACAGATCAAACATGTTTTCGACGATTCGATTGTTTTCCGGTGTATCCTTATAAAAATTACGCCAACGGAAGGTATGGTCTTCCCCGAACGGGGCGACAAGATTCTCATACCAGTACTCGGTACTGCCGCCGCTGTTTCCCGTGAGATCGAAAATGATATTCTCCGTTTCGGGATACTGTTCCAATGACGTCTGCAGAAGATCGCGGTCCCGTTCAACGGTATCAAAAAGGAAGGTCGGAATTTTCAGACAAAGCGTCTTGCAATCCTCGAAATATGTAACCTTTACCTTTGGGCGGTCTTTGGGCTGGACCGGCTCCCCATTCTCTGCATTCTTCGGCACCGAGTATCGTTCCGATTCCGCCGCTTTGATCAGTATTTCCCGCCACGGCTGAAAGAACAACGACTCTTTTACATCCGGAGACAGCACATAGATCGTATAAAACTCCCTGAAGAATTCCGGATTAATGACAAACAGGTGCGCAGTGAATTCCAGTTCGCCGAACATCTGATTCAAAATCTCGGAAAACGATTTGGCTTGTTTCACATTGTTCACGCGCTCCGCATAGCGCTCGCGGATGCTGTCGACCCGGATGCCTTTGTCTCGAAGATAATCCAGATAAGGATAATCATTTTCCAAAATTTCCCACACCAAAGCATAATCCGCCGCAAACGGCGCCGGCGCTGCCGCTTCATCGGACGCGGGTTCCTGCGCGGGGCGCGCGCATCCCAGCAGGAACAGTACCGCAATCAGAAAAACCAGACCTTTTTTGAAAACCGTCTTGCTCATTCTTTACTCCCCCGAATGTCTCCTGTTACCATTCTGCTTGTTTCTGATTATATTATACCACGACGGTTATTGCTGTTTCAACGGCAGTCGGAGCATAATATAAGTCTCTATTTTGTCAAAAACAGCAAAAAAGAGACCGTTTACACGGTCTCTTTCTTTGGTTACGCTCAGAACTTCAGCGCGTTGAACTTGACGCCCGGGCCCATCGTGGAGGAAACCACGACGCTCTTCAGGTACGTACCCTTTGCCGCTGCCGGCTTCGCCTTGACAATCGCGTCCATCAGGGTGTTGAGGTTCTCTTCGAGCTTGTCGATGCCGAAGGACTTCTTGCCGATCGGGCAGTGGATGATGTTGGTCTTGTCAACACGATACTCGACCTTACCGGCTTTGATGTCGTGGACCGCCTTGGTGATGTCCATGGTGACCGTACCGCTCTTGGGGTTCGGCATCAAGCCCTTCGGACCGAGCACGCGGCCGATGCGGCCGACGAGACCCATCATGTCCGGGGTCGCGACGCAGACGTCGAATCCAAACCAGTTCTCGGTCTGGATCTTCTTGACCATATCTTCGTCGCCGACGAAATCAGCGCCTGCCTCCTGTGCTTCGCGTGCCTTGTCGGCCTTTGCGAAGACGAGAACGCGGACGGTCTTGCCCGTACCGTGCGGCAGAACGATCGCGCCGCGGACCTGCTGGTCTGCGTGACGGGAGTCGACGCCCAGACGGACGGAAACCTCGATGGTTTCGTCAAACTTTGCTTTTGCGCTTTCGAGCACCGCCTCGAGGCCCTCACGGACGTCGTACTGCTTGGTGCTGTCGATCAGCTTCTTGCTTTCGAGATAATTCTTACCGTGCTTCATCGTTCGTTCCTCCTCAGTCCTCGACGACAACACCCATCGAACGGGCGGTGCCTGCGACCATACGCATGGCCGCTTCCACGGAAGCCGCGTTCAGGTCGGGCATCTTGAGCTCCGCGATCTCGCGGACCTGTGCCTTCGTGATCTTTGCGACCTTCGTCTTGTTGGGAACGCCGGACGCCTTTTCAAGGTTGCAGGCCTTCTTGATGAGGACTGCCGCCGGAGGCGTCTTGGTGATGAACGAGAAGCTGTGATCCGCGTAAACCGTGATCACGACGGGGATGATCAGACCCGCCTGCTTGTTCGTGCGCTCGTTGAACTCTTTGCAGAAGCCCATGATGTTCACGCCGTGCTGGCCCAGTGCGGGACCTACGGGCGGCGCCGGCGTTGCCTTACCGGCGGGGATCTGCAGCTTCACATAACCTGTGATCTTCTTTGCCATTGCTGTTTCTCCTATTCTTAATCAGTATAGTTGTGGTATGGGGTGCCTCCCCTCCCACTATCTAAAGCGCTTTGCGCCTTAAATCTTCTGGACCTGAATGAAATCCAGCTCGACGGGGGTTTCCCTGCCGAACATGGACACAGACAGCTTGACCTTCTGCCGTTCGGGGTCGATCTTGTCGACACGGCCGAGGAAGTTCTCCAAAGGACCGGAGACCACGCGCACCGTTTCGCCGACTTCGATGTTCAGTACGATCGGGATGCGCTCCACGCCCATCGCGACGACTTCTTCATCCTTTAAGGGAACCGGCTTGCTTCCCGGACCGACAAAGCCCGTGACGCCGCGGGTGTTGCGGATGACATACCAGGCGCGCGGGTTCATCACCAGCTCGCGCGATACGCCGCCGCCCATCTCCGCGGGACGCTCTTTCTCGACGACGTCGACGACCATTTTGACCATCACGTAGCCGGGATAAACCTTACGGGTAACAGATTTGCGCTTTCCGGTCGGCAGGATTTCAATGGTTTCTTCCGTCGGATACATGACTTCCAGAATCGTGTCCGAAAGCCCGGCGTTCTCGACGGCCTTAATGAGGTCTTCTTTGACCTTGTTTTCATACCCGGAATAGGTATGAACCACGTACCATTTCGTTTCCTGACTCATGAGCGTTAACCGATAATAATCTCCGTGCCGTCCACGACCTCGCCGCTCGTTTCGGGCTGCGCCTGTTCCTCGGACGCGGGCGTCTGGGAACCGGTGAGCAGCGCCTTGACCGGCGTGTAGAAGATGAGGTCAAGTACGTAGATGAGCAGCGCGAACGCAAGAACGAACACCAGAACGACCGCCGTCGCCTTGACGAGCTCCTTCATGGTGAGCCACGTGAGCTTCTTGACTTCACCGGTCATCTCCTTGATGTAGACCTGCCAGCGCGACTTCATTGCGATGATCGCCAGCACGATGATCGCCAGCGCAAGCAGCGCATAGATCAGCGCAAAGAGATGCGTGCCGATGGTGACCGCAAAGAAGATCAGCGGGAACAGCGAGAAGATGATCGCCGCGATGCAGGTGCCCTGGAACGAGCGATAGCTGCCCTTTACGAGATACATGATCGAGCCGATGATCAAAAGCGCGCCCGCCGTGATCAGCATCACGTACGCAACGGTCTGACCGCCGTGATTCGGATCGATTGCCGTCTCGGTCGCTTCGGTCGTTTCCGCTGCCGCTTTTGCGTCGAACAGCTTGAGGAGCGAAGAACCGGTCGCCATATCGTAGACCGAAGCCGCAAGGGCGATGATCCCGACAACCAGCAGCAAGATCGTGAAAAGGCGAAGCGTCTTGACCGTCTTGTCTGCCTTCATTTCCTGTGTATTAGCCATAGTGTTCTCCCGTTACTTGGACTCTCTGTGCAGCGTGTGCTTGCGGCAGAAACGGCAGTACTTGTTGAACTCAAGACGATCGGGATCGTTCTTCTTGTTCTTGAACGTATTGTAATTTCTCTGCTTGCATTCGGTGCAGGCCAAAGTGATCTTAACGCGCATTATGATGCTCCTCCTAAAATTTATCCATCAAAAACGAGCCCCCAACGGGGGCACCTTTGATACGTTACCACAACGCTCGCGGTTTGTCAACGAAAAAGTTTGATTTCCGCAAAAGTTTTTTTGAAAAAAGCCCGACGCCATGCGGTTTTACAGGTCGAAACCGCCTTGTCCCGGACCCCTTGCGATAAGTATGCACCATGCATGCGGAATCCGGGATTGAATCAGCGCCGATTCTTTCCGGCGATCGCAACCGCCGTTGCGACCATGAACAATGCAATCGCGATCCAGAGACCGATCCCGACGCCGGTCCCGTCCAGAACGAACAGCCCGGAAATACCGAACTGACCCGCATAGGTCCATGCGACCACCGCCCAAAGCGTAACGCCCGCGAGCGACGAGAGCAGAAACGGAATCTGTCTGCCGATCAGCGCCGAAACAAACAATGCAAAGCACGGCACAAAGATCGCAAGCGTCATATAAACCGTCCAGTATTCCAGCGGACTCGGAAGATACAAAAGCATCTGCACCGCGTTATAGAACCCGAGTTTTGAGCCGGTCTCCGCCATGACCCACTCCGGCACGGCATAGATCGGCAGAAACAGGACGTTAAACAGGGCTAAAACGGACAGAATCAGATAGACGGGACGAGTTTTTTTCATGCGCGCTCCTCCGCTTTTTGTTCGTGAAACAGAATAGCATACCGGAAGATTCGTGTCAATTCTTCCTTATATACATAACAGAACAAAAAAGGAGCCAAGCAGGGTTGCTTGGCTCCCGATGGATTGCATCCGGACTGCCGGTCAGTGAAATCCTCCGAAAAGCAGGTACGTCACGCCGACAATCAGCAGAATCAGCAGCAGACAGGGAATCCCGATCGTTAAGATACCGGACAGCCACAGCGCGAGCATGTCGTGCTTTTCGAGCTGTACTTCTTCCTCGTCAAGCGCTTCTTTCCGGTTTTCTTCCGAAGTTCGCATCGTTACGCCTCAGACTTCGTGGTCTTGACCTTGAACATGAAGTTCTTGTCCTCGTCGATCTTCTTCTCCGGGAAATGGCACGCGCAGAAGTGACCCGGCTCGATCTCCACGAGCGGCGGGGAAACTCTGCGGCACTTATCCTGCACCATGTAGCAGCGGGTGCAGAACTTGCATCCTGCGGGCGGGTTGACCGGGCTCGGAATGTTGCCTTCGAGAATAATGCGTTCCTTGTCCGCCGAACCGGCTTCCGTCGTCGGAATGGAGGAAAGCAGCGCAACCGTGTACGGATGGCGCGGATCGTCGAACATCGTCTTCTTGTCGGCGAGCTCTACGATGTTGCCGAGGTACATAACGGCGATACGATCGGAAATGAACTTAACGACCGACAGGTCATGCGAAATGAACATGTAGGTCAGGTGCTGTTTTTCCTTCAGTTCCTGCAGCAGGTTGATGATCTGCGACTGAATCGAAACGTCCAGTGCGGAAACGCACTCGTCGCAGACGATGAACTTGGGCTGAACCGCGAGCGCACGCGCAATGCAGATACGCTGGCGCTGGCCGCCGGAGAACTGGTGCGGATAACGATGCAGCATGTACTCCTGCAGACCGCTCTTTTCCATCGTGTCGACGATGTACTCACGGAGCTTTGCGGAGCCGTGCTTGAAGAACTTATGCGTAACAAGCCCTTCCTCGATGATCTGACCGACCGTGAAACGCGGGTTCAGGCTGGAATACGGATCCTGGAAGATGATCTGCATATCCTTTCTGAGCGTACGCATTTCGGAATAGTTCAGACGCGCGAGGTCGATGCCGTTGTCCCGCATGGCCTCGTACTTGTCAAACTCGGGATCGCCCGCGTACTTCGCCTTGACTGCGTCGAGCTTCGCCTGGATCTCCGCGATCTTCTGGTCGCGTTCTGCGATCGCCGCATCGGTCTTTTTCAGCGCTTCCTCGACTCGTTTCTTCTTCGCCTCGATCGATGCCTGCTTGCTCGGCTTGGCTTCACCCAGCATCGCCGCATAGTGCTCGAAATTCACCTGCTGCGACTTGCGGGTTTCGACGAGAGCTTTGCGTTTTCTGTTCTCGCCGTAGATATCCAGCATCAGCCGCATCGCTTCGGGATCGTCCTTCACATAGAAACCGCCGAGGATCTTGACGATGTTGCTCAGATGCGTCTGCACCTCGCAGTTGGCAATATTGGATTCCTGGAGGAGATAGAAGTCAGCGGCGTCCTCGCCGCCCGCTTCCTCAACCTTCTTTTTCAGCTCTTCAGCCTTTGCGATCGCCTTATCGAGGGTCTTACGATACTTTCCTTCTTTTCTGATCGTATCGCTGACGTACTTCGGCGTCATTTCATCCAATGTGGTGCCGTAATAAAGCGTGCAGCCTGCCGTTTGCGGATACAGCTGCAAAAGAACACGACCGAGCGTCGATTTTCCGCAGCCGGATTCGCCGACGATACCGAGGGTCTCACCTTCGTAGATATCGATCGTGATGTCCTCGTTTGCACGAACGTACAGACGCTTCCTCTGGAAAATGGAGGACTTCGCAACCGGGAAGTACTTTTTCAGATTAGTGATTGACAGTAATTTTTTGGTGTTCGGCACTGTTCCGTTCCTCCTTGTTAGGATAGAAGCATCTGATCTTCTGGTTCGGTTTTACATTGACAAGTTCCGGTTCTTCGTCTACGCACTTCTGCGTGCAGTACTTGCAGCGCGGTCCGAACTTGCAGCCCTTCGGCAGAGCAAGCGGATGCGGTACGACGCCGGGAATCGGATCGAGTCGATCGTTTTCATTTTCGAGACGCGGGATCGAATTCATCAGACCTTCCGTGTACGGGTGGCTGAATTCGCCGCTGCCCTGGAAGATGACGTCGACCGGCGCATGCTCAACAACCTGGCCGCAGTACATGACCGCGACGTCATCCGCCATTTCGTTGATAACGCCGAGGTCGTGCGTGATGAAGATGATGGCCGTGCCCGTCGATTCCTTCAGGTCGTTCATGAGCTTCAGAATCTGCGCCTGGATCGTAACGTCCAGAGCGGTCGTCGGCTCGTCGGCGATCAGGATTTTCGGCTTACAGGCCAGCGCCATCGCGATCATGACGCGCTGACGCATACCGCCGGACAACTGGTGCGGATACTGCTTGATGACGACCTCGGGGTTCGGGATCTGTACGTCGTACAGCATCTGCAGCGCGTGTTCGTGCGCTTCTTTTTTGCTCATTCCCTGGTGGATCATGAACGGCTCGGAAAGCTGTCTGTCCACGGAGAATACCGGGTTCAAGGACGTCATCGGCTCCTGGAAGATAACGGAGATATCGTTGCCGCGGACGTGATACATCTGTTTCAGGGTGAACTTTGTGAGGTCCTGACCTTCCAGAAGAATCTCGCCGCTTTCGATATAGCCGTTTCCGTCCAGCAGCTGCAGAATGCTCATTGCGGAGACGGATTTACCGGAACCGGACTCGCCGACGATACCGATGGTCTTGCCCGACTCAAGCGTGTAGGACACATCGTTGACGGCTTTGACAATACCTTTCTTTGTCGTAAAGAAGGTGTGAAGATGTTTAACTTCCAACAAAGGCATAGCACGTTCCTCCTTTACTTATCGTTCGTGGACTTCGGGTCCATAACGTCGCGCAGCGTGTCGCCGATCGTGTTGATGCAGATCGTCGTGAAGATCAGGATCGCAGAGGTGAATACCCACTGCCACCAGAAGTTGATTGCTGCGGTTGCGTTACTTGCACGGGAGAGCATGTTGCCCCAGCTCGGCTGCGGGTAGTTGACGCCGAAACCGAGGAAGGAGAGCGACGTCTCCGTCTGCATGGATGCCGCGAAGCTCAACGTCATGTTGACCAGGATAACCGAGATGATGTTCGGCAGAATGTGCTTGAACGCGATTCTGGTTTCCTTAACGCCCATTGCCTGCGCGGCGGTGACGTACTCGGATTCACGGGCGACCAGCACCTGTGCACGCGTGATGTACGCGAAGCCCGGCCAGCCGAGAACACCGAGGATGACCATGATCATGTACAGTCTCTGATCCGTCGTCATGGAAACCTGCGCAAGGAGCGAGCTCAGGATCAACATGAACGGATACAGCGGGATCGAGCTGAATACCTCCGCAACACGCATGAGGAAAATGTCGACCCAACCGCCGAGGAAGCCGGCCATCAAGCCGATCGAAACGCCGATGATGATCTCGATGATAACGGCGATTGCGCCGACCGTCATCGTGATGCGTCCGCCGGCAACAACGCGCTCCGCGATGTTCGCGCCGCGGTCATCGGTGCCGAACAGATAGCCCTTGAGACCCCAGTTGTCCAGGAGCTTGCCGTTCTCGTCGATCGCATAGCTCTGGAACGCGCCTGCAAAGATCTTTTTTGCGCCGTTCACAGCCGGAGCTTCCGCCTGATAGTAGTGGTCGCCGCCGAACGAGTAAACATGACCGAGGTTGGAAAGAGCGGTGTAGTGGTACGCGCCCGCTTCGATATCAATGAGGTATTCGCCTTCCGCAAGGGTCGGGACCTCAACGTTGTCGAGCTGGAAGTCGCCCGTCAGCGCAACGGTACCGTCGTCAAGCAGCATGCAGACGTTGATCGTGGTTGCACGGATCTCAACGATCTTGCGGCCGTTCAGGAAGTCCTTCATCTTGACTGCCTTCGTGCCGTTGATCGTCGTACGCGCCATGTCATACAGGCCCTTCTTGCCGGTAACGACGCTCGTCTGACGCGTATCGAGACCGACGACGTTATTCAGCGTGAAGTCGATGTCGAGGATGTTGTCCCTGCCGACAAACGAATCCATGTTGGCATACGCCTGCTTGTTGCCCCAGATATAGAGCGTGCCGTCGTCCATCAGAATTGCGGACGCCTGGAAGCCCGCCGCAACCTTCTTGATGTGCGCAACATCGAGTTCGCCGTTGACAACAACATCCGGAACCGGCTCAAGATTCGGGTTGCCTTCCGTCTTCTCGTCGTTTGCGAACTGACCGAAGCGGTTAGAACCCCAGCCGTAGAACTTGCCGTCCTCGCCGATTGCGATGACGTGATCCTGACCGGCCGCGACATACGCGATCTTGGCATTCTGCACTTCTTCCGGAATATCCTTGACGTTCAGACCGGTTGCGCCGATCTTGCCGATACCCCAGACATAGACCTTGCCGTCCTTGGAAAGACCGACCGAGAAGCTGCCGTAGCTGTCGATCATCTTGATGTTGTTCTTCAGTTCCTTCGGAACGCGCATCAAAGACAGAGTGGGCGGGAGGTCCTTCTGCGTCGTCTCGGTGAACGCATCATAATATTTCGTCATGAAGTGCGGCATGATGAACACGACCGCAAACATGATCAGAACGACGACGACGGAAATCACCGCGAACTTGCGTTCCATGAAGCGGTTGAAGATCTGACGGCCCGGGCTGACGATCAGTTCGGAATCGTCCGGAACGCCGTTTTTATAAACGATTTCTTTCTGTACCTTTTCCCTCTTGCCGAACCACTTCTCTTCGTATTTCAAACCGAAGAAGCCGCGTACGAACCAGCGAAGGAGTTTACGGAAGATGTTTTCTTTCTTTTTCTTTTCCATGCTGCTCCCTCCTTACTTGCTGATGCGGACGCGCGGGTCAACGATCCCGTATGTAAGGTCGATGACGAGGTTCGCAAACAAGCCGATGAACGTGTAGATTACCTCGAGGAACATGATCATGTCATAGTCCGCGGTTCTCGTCGCGTTCAAAAACAGCAGGCCCATTCCTTTGAAGCCGAACATCGTTTCCAGAATCATTGCGCCGGAGATCGTGCCGAAGAAGCCGCCGACGATGATGGAAACCATCGGAATCAAAGCGTTGCGCCATGCATGGCTGTAAACAACGGTTTTTTCCGTCAGACCTTTTGCGCGCGCCGTGCGAATGCAGTCCAAGCTCAATGCATCGATCATGGATGCACGGCAGATACGCGTGATGGAAGCGAGTGAACCGAACGTTAAGCAGATCGTCGGCAATGTGACGTGCCACAAAACGTCGACCGCGTTTCTCCATCCCGTGTACGTGCTGCCCGGCGTCTTCATGCCGCTGACCGGGAACCAGTGCAGGATCGAACAGAAAAATACGATAAATACAATGTAAATAATGAAGCTCGGTGTGGAGAAACCGATCAGCGTAAAGAACTGCATGAAGCGGTCAAACCTGCTGTTTTTCTTCACCGCGCACTTGATGCCGAGCGGGATCGTTACGCCGAGAACGGCAACCTCGGTGATGATGCCGATCAGGAACGAGTTCCTCATATGCGAAGGAACGACCTTGACAACCGGCAGGTTATAGTCGTATGAAAAACCGAAATCCCCCTCAAAGATGCCGGAAAAATGCCCGTCATAGAACGGATAAAGACCGAGCCATCTCAAGTACAGCACCAGCTTATTGTCGGTATCGGTACCATACATACGCTTATACTTCAGATAGAGCTCGTCAAATTTGGTTGCCTTCTCCTCCTCCGTCAGATTCTTCATTGTTTGTATCTCGTTGCGGGCGTCCGTATACGCGCGGTTTGCCGGCATCATCTGATACAGCAAGAACAGAATGAAGGTGAGCAGAAAGAACACGAAGATCATGTACAACAATCTCTTGGCAATGTATCTTCCCATGGGATGCTCCTTTTGCTTCTTGGGTTTGTAGAAACAAGCTTTTTTCGACGAATTATCGACAAATCGCTTGACAAATGCAAATGAAAAAAGTCCGGTTGAAAGAAAAGCATCCGGCGGCGACCGCCGCCGGATGCGGGTTTGTGTTACAGCTTACAAGTCAGCTTGCGAATCAGCCAAGGTAGCAGATATCCGCGAAGTCCTTGATGTAATATGACGAATAATCATCATAGAGCGTAGGATCAATCGTCATATTCCAGGAGTAATCGTAAGCCGCGCTGTTGAAGCCGGTTGCGAAGTTGAACGCGCAGTACAGCGGCGTGCCGGCATAGAAGCCGTAAACTGCCTGCTCATAGAGCTCGTCAAGCATCGGAGCGAAGTCGCCGAGGGTGTTGTAAACCTTCATGCCGACTCTCTCAACGTTTGCATTCTCTTTGAAACCGGTCTGCAGAAGGTCGGTGAACTCGTTCGGCGTGGTGCCGTACCAGTTGATCACGAGCGGCATCAGGTAGACACCGTTGACTTCTTCTACTTTGTATGCGTTGTCAACAGAATGATAGGTCTTATCCTTCTCCTGAATTGCATCTGCCGGGATCGCCTTATAGCGGACGCCGGTGCCTTCGTACGGAGTACCGTCGGCATTCCATACCCAGCCATCCTCTTCGAGGATTGCGATTGCCGCGTCGGCGCTGGTTGCATAGGATTCAAGGAGCATGCCCTGCTTGACAGCATCTTTGTACATCCAGGAACCGGTGTAGTACGGACCGTCAACAACACCGCCGTAACCGCCGGTGAAGTCCTTCGCGAACTGTGCACGATCCATGCAGAGAGCGATCGCCGCACGGACGGAGCGGAACTGAGCAGGACCGAAGTCAGCACGGAAGCCGAGCTTGCCGTAACCTGCACGGCTGTAGTGCGTGTAGACATATGCGCCGTTGGATTCGTCAGCCGCCTTCAGAGCGTTGTCGGTGTCGGAACCGCCGGTGATTGCCGCGATAACGTCAAGACCGCCGGCCTTGAAGTCTTCGAGCTGGGTTGCGGAAACGATCTTCTTGTAGATAACCTTTTCGATGCTCGGAGTTGCACCTTCATAGTTGCCCTTGAAGTACTCGTTTCTCTTGAGGACTGCGGAAGAGTCGGTATTGTCGAAAGATTCGACGCAATACGGACCGGACCACGGATATGCCGCATAGTTTTCAGCAGAGGTATCCGTGCAGAGCTTTTTGATAGCAGCAGCCTGGATGTACTTGCCTTCTTCGTCCTTTGCATAGAACTCGTCAGACAGGTAGCAGCCGTTGCCGTCGTCCTTGATTTCAACGCCTTCGCCGAGCCATGCAGCCGCATAGTTCGCGGAGAAGCCGCCGTAGGTGATCTTATAGAAGTAGTTCGCGTAGTCCTTGGTAACGGTTACGGAGAAGGTGTAGTCGTCGATCAGGTGGAGACCTGCGAATTCCTTGGTGCCTTCTGCGCTGTCCGGACCGGTGTACTTCTCATATGCGCCCTGCCAGCCGACAACGGTACGATAGCTGGTTGCACGAGCAGCTGCCTCGGTGCCGACCGGGGAACCGAACGCCATGGAGAACGCGAGGTAATCCTTCGCGGTGACCGGGCTGCCGTCGGAGAACTTCAGATCGTCCTTGATCTTGATCGTGAAGGTCAGGGTGCCGTCCTCGTTGAG
>CADAZC010000041.1 GCA_902792295.1 uncultured Eubacteriales bacterium | reverse complement strand
CGCTTTGCGATATCCTTCGCCATGATGACGGTCTCGGTGTCGCTGACGCGCTCGGGCTTGACGATGATGCGAACCTCGCGGCCTGCCTGGATCGCGTAGGAGTAATCGACGCCTTCGAACGAGTTTGCGATCTCTTCGAGCTTCTCGAGGCGCTTGATGTACGCTTCCAGCGTTTCACGCCGCGCGCCCGGTCTTGCCGCCGAGATCGCGTCCGCCGCCTGCACGAGCACCGCTTCGATCGAGTTGGGATCGACGTCGCCGTGGTGCGCCATGATGCAATGGATGACCGCGTTGTTCTCGCGATACTTCTTCGCCAGGTCCGCGCCGATCTGCGCATGGCTGCCCTCGACCTCGTGGTCGATGGACTTGCCGATGTCGTGCAGAAGACCTGCGCGCTTCGCAAGCGCTACGTTTGCGCCGATCTCGCTCGCCATGATGCCGGCGAGGTGCGCAACCTCGATCGAGTGCCGCAGCACGTTCTGACCGTAGCTGGTGCGGTATTTCATTCTGCCGAGGTAGCGGATCAGCTCGTGATGCAGACCGTGCACGCCGACCTCGAGAACGGCTGCTTCGCCCGCCTCGCGGATCGTCTGATCGACTTCCTTGCGCGCTTTCTCAACCATTTCCTCGATGCGCGCGGGATGGATGCGTCCGTCCATGATCAGCTTTTCCAGACTGATGCGCGCGATCTCTCTGCGCACCGGGTCGAACGCGGAAAGGATGACCGCTTCCGGCGTGTCGTCGATGATCAGATCGACGCCGGTCGCCGTTTCGAGCGCGCGGATGTTGCGTCCCTCACGACCGATGATGCGGCCCTTCATTTCATCGTTGGGCAGCGGCACGACGGATACGGTCGCTTCCGCGACGTGATCCGCGGCGCAGCGCTGAATCGCCAGCGATACGATGTTCCTTGCGCGCTTGTCGGCTTCTTCCTTCGTGCGCTGCTCGATCTCTCTGAGCATGACCGCCGCTTCGTGCTTCGCTTCCTGTTCGGCGCGGTCGAGCACCATGGTCTTTGCCTCGTCGAGCGTGACGCCGGAAATGCGTTCCAGCTCCTCTTCCTGCTTTTTATACAGCGCGTTGATCTCGTCTTCGAGCTTGTCGAGCTTTTTGGTCCGATCATTCAGCTGCTGCTCACGGGCTTCAACGCCTTCCAGTTTCTTATCCAGCGATTCCTCGCGCTGGAACAGTCGACGTTCGTTCTGCTTGATCTCGTTCCGGCGTTCCTTGACTTCCTTTTCGGCTTCGCTGCGAATCTTATACGCTTCGTCCTTTGCTTCCAGTACTTTTTCTTTCCGGATCTCTTCGGCCTTCTTCTGGGCTTCATCGTACAGACGCTTCACGGTGTCCTCGGCCTTCTCGACCTTTGCTTCCGCGACGTTTTTCCGATAGAAGAAACCGATCACGATCCCGATCGCCGCGCCGACGACAGCCCCGGCGCCGAGCAATACGTAGTGCAACCAGTCCACGATATTCTACTCCAATCTATGATAAATATAACCGAGCAGTCTGCCCGGCTATTTCACATAATCGCTTCAAGTTTTTCGAAAAGGTTTCACGCGCAAAGACCGCGCGGCAAAGCGTTCCGCAAATCTATCTATCAATAACTATGATGAACGCACTTGGCAGTGCAGGATTACTCGATAATATTGTAAACGCATTTTCATGCAAAGTCAAGAACCGAATTGCATAAAAATCGCATCTTTGCATGATATATCATCCGATGCATTCTCCGGGCAAAAGAAAAGCGGTATGCGACGTATCGCATACCGCAGCAGGTTTTTCAATCGTCCGACGGATCGTCCTCGTAATCAAACCCTGGGAGTTCGTCCAGGCAGTCGACATTTCTGCAGCTGGTAATGATGACATCGCATCCCAGTTCGATGACTTCCATACGGGGTTTTTCGTACCGATCCATTTTGCCCTCCGCTTCTACGGCATTAATGCCTTATCTTGATAAATAATTATATCATGCAAAATGCGCTCTGTCAATCCGGACCTGCGTTCTCCGCCGTCAGAAATCAAACAGTGAGATCTGCTTGTTTTTCGGCATATCGCCGAACGCACCGCATTGTTCAAGCATCGTGACGATCGCGCTGTTTGCGCCGGTCTCGTTTGCAAAGTCCTCGATCGTCGGATAGCGAACGCCGGGCTTTCTGTGTTCGCAGATCGCGATCGCCTGTCCCGCTCCGACGCCGGGGATCGCGTCGAACGGCGGTCTTAACGCGTTGCCCTCGATCAAAAACTTCGTTGCATCGGACTTGTAGATGTCGACCGGCAGCAGTTCGATGCCGCGAAGGTTCATTTCATAGACGAGTTCGAGGATTGTCACAAGCTCCTTGTCCTTCTTTTTCTCGCTGTCGGTTTTCTGCGGGTTGCTGTCCTTTTCGATCTCGTCGATCTGGCGCTTCACCGCCTCCGGTCCGCCCGCCGCACGCGTGATGTCAAACGTATCCGCGCGCACCGTGAAATAGACCGCGTAAAACGCCAGCGGATGATGCACCTTATAATACGCGATGCGGAAGGACGACATCGAGTACGCCACCGCGTGCCCGCGCGGGAACATGTACTTGATCTTCTTGCACGAATCGATGAACCACGCGGGGATCGCGCCGTCCGTCATCGCCTGCTCCATCTCGTCGGTCAGCCCTTTGCCCTTGCGCACGCGTTCCATGATCTTGAACGACAGCGACGCCTCCATGCCGTGTGCGATCAGATAGTTCATGATGTCGTCACGCGTGCAGAGAACCTCGCTGAGCTTTGCAATGCCGCCCGTAACAAGCGGTTCGGCGTTGTTCAGCCACACGTCCGTACCGTGCGTGAGCCCCGCAATGCGGATCAGCTCCTCGAACGTCGTCGGGCGCGTGTTCTCCAGAACCTGCCGCACGAAGCCCGTGCCGAACTCCGGTACGCCGAGCGTGCCCAAAGAACAGCCGATCTCAGACAGGTCGATGCCGAGCGGTTCCACGGTCGAGAACAGCATGCGCGTATCCGGATCGTCGAGCGGGATCGTGCGCGGATTCAGACCGGTCAGGTTTTCCAGCATATGCAGCGCCGTGGGATCGTCGTGTCCGAGGATATCGAGCTTGACGAGACGATCGTCCATCGCGTGGAAGTCGAAGTGTGTGGTGATCGTGTCCTTATCGATCTTGTCCGCCGGATACTGGATCGGCGTATAGTCGTAGACCTCGGTGTATTCGTCGTGGTCGCGCGGCACGATAACGATGCCGCCCGGGTGCTGTCCTGTCGTGACCTTCACGCCCTCGCACCCTTTTTCGAGCCGCTGCACCTCGGCGGACGAGAATGTGCGCCCCGTCGCCTCCGCGAACGAATAGACGCACTCGAACGCCTTTCGCTCCGCAAGGCCTGAAATCGTGCCCGCACGGAAGGCGTGTCCCTTGCCGAACATTTCCTCGACGTATTTGTGCGCAACCGGCTGATACTCCCCGGAAAAATTCAGGTCGATATCGGGGACCTTGTCGCCCTTGAAGCCGAGAAAGACCTCGAACGGAATCTCAAAGCCCTCTTTTTTCAGCATCGTGCCGCACTTCGGACACGCGCGGTTCGGCATGTCCGCGCCGACGCTGTATTTTGTCCGGTCGATGTCGAAATCCGAAAACCGGCAGTTCGGGCAGACGTAATGCGGTGAAAGCGCATTGACTTCCGTGATGCCCGCAAGCATTGCGACCACCGACGAGCCGACGGATCCGCGGCTTCCGACAAGGTATCCGTCCGAAAGCGACTTCTTGACGAGCCGCTGCGCCATCAGATACAGCGACGCGTAATGATTGCCGATGATGGAATTCAGTTCCTTGTCGAGTCTTGCCTGCACGATCGGCGGCAGCGGATCGCCGTAGATCTCGTGCGCGCGGTCGATCGCGGTGTTTTTGAGCTCCTCCTCCGCGTTCTCGATCGTCGGCGAATGCGTGCCGTCCGGAAACGGAACGAGGTCGCCGCAGAGGTCTGCGATCCGGTTCGGCACGTCGATGACGATCTCGTGCGCCTTCTCCTTGCCGAGGTATGCAAACTCGTCGAGCATTTCCTGCGTCGGCTTGAAATAAAGCGGCGCCTGCTGCTCGGCGTCCTCGAAGCCCTGCTTGCTCATCAGGATCGCGCGGTAGATCGCGTCGGTCGGCTCCAGAAAATGGACGTCGCCGGTCGCCGCGACGGGCTTCCCCATCTGTTCGCCGAGCTCGACGATCCTGCGGTTCAGCGCGCGCAGTCCGTCGTCGTCCCCGACCTTTCCCTCGCGCTTCAAAAACGCGTTGTTGCCGATCGGCTGGATTTCAAAATAATCATAGAACGAGGCGATCTTTTCGATCTTCTCCTGCGGTTCGTTGTTCAGAACCGCGCGGAACAGCTCGCCCGCTTCACAGGCGGAGCCGACGATCAGATCGCTCCTGTACAGCATCAGCAGCGATTTCGGGATCTGCGGACGCACGTGCAGATAGTCGAGATGCGCCCAGCTGACGAGCTTATACAGGTCCTTCATGCCCTTCTGCGTTTTCGCAAGCAGGATGATGTGATTTGTGCCGCGCTTTTCCTTCGATGCGTGTTTAAGATATGCCTCGTGCGTGTTCGGCACGACCGGAATGCGGTCGATGCCGCGCGTCTTCAAAAGCTCGATAAAGTGCAGCAGGATCATTGCGCAGGTGTTGGCGTCGTCGTCCGCGCGATGATGGCTGCCCATGTCGATGTGCAGATAGTCCGAGATCGTGTCGAGCTTGTGGTTTTCCAGCGCGTCGCGCAAAAGATAGCGCGACAGCATCAGCGTATCGGCATACGGCATCGGGAACGTGATGCCGAAGCGATCGCCGTGACGCGTGATGAAGCCGGTATCAAACGCCGCGTTGTGCGCGACGAGCGTGCTGCCCTCCGCAAACGCGCGGAAACGTTCCAACACCTCGCGCGTACCCGGCGCGCCCTCGATCATGGATTGCGTGATGCCGGTAAGCGTCGTGATCTCCTTCGGGATCACGATGCCGTCGTCGATGAAGGACTGGAAGCGGTCGACGACCCTGCCCTCGTGCAGACGCACCGCGCCGATCTCAATGATGTCGCATTTGTCCGCCTTGAGTCCCGTCGTTTCGATATCGAAGACCGTGAAATCGCCGTCCGCAGGGATCGCTTCGCAGTCGGGGATCAGATATCCCTCCACGCCGAAGATCGCCTTGACGCCGGTCGCTTTCGCCGCCTTCGCCGCCTCCGGAAACGCCTGCACCACGCCGTGGTCGGTGATCGCAAGCGCTTTGTGTCCCCAGCGCTTTGCGGTGCGGAACGCTTCGGTGAGGTTCGTGATACCGTCCATCGTGGACATGCGTGAGTGCAGGTGCAGCTCGACACGCTTTTCTTCCGCGTCGTCCGTGCGCAGCGCGCGCGGGAGGAGTCCCACGGCGTCCGTATATACGTTGCGCTCGTTCGTCTTCTTTACAATGCGGCAGACGCCCCTGATCTTCAGATCCTTTCCGCTTTTTGCGGATTCCGAGAGCCAGTGTTCGAACCGCGCCGCCTGCCACTCCTCGGGAAAGCTCGCCGTGCAGTAAACCGAATCGTTGAGGTCGGTCACGTTGAACAGCACACGGCAGTTCGGCTTCTTGACGCGCATCGACCAGTCGTCGCGAATCTCCGCCGAAACGAGCCGTCCCGTGAACACGGCGGCGGTTTCCTCCTCGCCGTTCAGCTCGAAGATCGAAACCTCCTCCGCCCCCTCTGGAATCGGCTTTCCGAGCAGAACGCCGTTTTCGGGCAGCGGCACGTCGACCTCGTTCTTTTTCTTCGGAACGGGTCTTTGTACGACCGTGCGCTCCTGTTCGACGTCTCGGTACACGAACGCCACGGTATACGCGGGCAGCAGCGAACGGATCGCCGCTTCCCATGCGTCGACCGCTTCCGCCGGTACCAGATTGACGATGCGCTCCGCCGTGACCGTCAGCGTCTGCGTTTCGCGCGAAAGGCAGACGTTTTTGATCGTGAGCCACTCGGCTTTCACGTGCGCCGCGTCGTATGCCGCCCTCAGTTCATCCTTCATCCTATGCCCCTAAAATCGCGTTGGCTTCGTCAACCAGACGCTTCAGAATCTCCTCATAGCTTCCGCTTCCGACGATCTCGCCCTTTTTGATCAGGACGCCGTTTCCGTCGCCGAACGCCACGCCGATGTCCGCTTCGCGCGCTTCGCCCGGACCGTTGACCGCGCAGCCCATGACCGCGATCTTCAGATATCCGCGGTTGTGCGCCACATGCGCATTGACATACGCCGCCGCCTTCTCCACGTCGCAGCGCGTGCGTCCGCAGGTCGGGCAGGAGACGATCTCCACGTCGTCCTTCCGGAGTCCGCACGCCCTTAAAATCGCGAGCGCCGTTTCAACCTCTTTGACCGGATCGCCGGTCAGCGAGACGCGCATCGTGTCGCCGATGCCCGAAAGCAAGAGCGCGCCGAGCCCCGCTGCGGATTTGATCACGCCCGTTTCGATCGGTCCGGTCTCGGTGATGCCGATGTGCAGCGGATAGTCCGTCCGCGCCTGCGCCATGCGATACGCCTGCACCGTTTCGGAAACGGTCGTGCACTTCAAAGAAAGCACGATGTCCGAAAACCCGCAGTCCTCCAAAAGCTTTGCATGTCCCAATGCGCTCCGGCACATCGCCTCTGCGGGGTTTTCACGGTACATTGCAAGATACTGCTTTTCGATCGACCCGCCGTTGATGCCGATGCGGATCGGCACGCGATGCGCTTTGCAGCAGTCCGCGACCATGCGGACGCGTTCTGCGGAACCGATGTTGCCCGGATTGATGCGCAGCTTGTCCACGCCGTTTTCGACCGCGGCGATCGCCAGCCGGTAATTGAAATGCACGTCGGCGACGAGCGGGATATGGATCTGTTCTTTGATCTCCCTGACCGCCTCCGCCGCCGCTTCGTCGAACACCGCGACGCGCACGATCTCGCAGCCCGCCTGTTCGAGGCGCAGGATCTGTTCGACCGTCGCGTTCACGTCGCGCGTGTCGGTGTTGCACATCGACTGCACGGACACCGGCGCGCCGCCGCCGATCTGAATGTTCCCAACCTTTACCGCATGCGTCATATCAACCTCCGAAGCACCGAATGATATCGCTGACCGTCAGCGCCGCCATCAGAAGCAGCAGCGCAAGCATGCCGATCAGATGCACCATACCCTCCTTTTCGGGCGGCACGGGCTTGCGGCGGATCATTTCGATGATGATGAAGATCAGCCGTCCGCCGTCCAGCGCGGGCAGCGGCAGCAGATTGATGATGCCGAGGTTCACCGCGATCAGCGCCATAAACCACAAAAACATCTCCCACGCGGCCGACGCCGAGCGACTTTCCGCCATCGCGTCGGACATGAAATCGACGGTCCCGACCACGCCGGTCACGTCGCGGCAGCTCGCCTGTCCGGTGAGCAGCATGCCGAGCGACTGATAGACCGCCTTTCCGAGATTCCATGTCTCTGGGAACGCCGTATACGCCGCCTTCCAGACGGTATAATGCTCGGCGATCTGCCGGTACGGCAGCGCAACGTACATGATTTTCACCATTTTGTTGCCGGTTTCCTGATCCAGAAGATTCGTCAGCGTCATGGTTTTCGTTTCGCCGCCCGAGAGCACAAGCGTGATCGTGTCAACATGCCCCTCGGTGACCTTCTTCGTCTCGACCGATGCGCCGTGCAGAACGGTCAGCGATGCGCTTTCGACGTTCGCCGCTTTCAGCGCTTCGTTCAGGTCCGCGCTGCTTTGAATCGGCTTTCCGTCCAGCGCAACGATGATATCGCCCGCCTCGACGCCTGCGCGCGCAGCGGGACCGTTCTCGACGACCTCCTGCACCTGAACGAGTCCTTCCTCACTGACCTCGCTCACCGTGCCGTATGCGAGCAGCATCACAAAGCACAGGATCACGCAGGTCAGGATGTTGGTGATCGGACCCGCAAGCACGACCAGAAACCGCTTCCACGCGGGTTTCGAGGAGAACAGCCGCGGATCCGGCTCCTTCGGCTTCTCATCCGGCTTTTCGATGTCGTCTTCGAACGCCTCGGGATGCTTTTTTTCTTTGTCATCCTCTTTGCCGTCCTCGCCGAAAAAGCGGCAGGAACCGCCGATCGGCAGCGCGCGGAGCGTGAACTCCGTCTCCTTGCCCTTGATGCCGAAGAGCTTGGGACCGAGACCCACCGAAAATTCCGTGATCGTAAAGCCCAGCCATTTCCCCATCAGGTAATGACCGAGCTCGTGCGTGATGACAAGGACCGAAAGGCCCAGAATTGCAAGTAAAATGTACCAGACTGTCATGTTTGTTCCTTTATCGGTTCAGCATTTTCACGAACCGGTCGACCGCGTACCGCGCCGCCGCGTCCGCAGCCGCAATCGCCTCGACGGAGTCCGCCGGACGGTTTTCGATTGTATTCAGCGCCGCTTCGACGCAGTTTTCGATGTCCGCAAACCCGATGTTCCCCGCAAAATACAGCTCCGCCGCACGCTCGTTCGCGCCGTTGTAAACCGTCGGCATGACGCCGTCCGAACGAAGCGCGTCGTACGCCATGCGGATCGCGCGGAACCGATCGAGGTCCGCGGGATAGAACTCCAGCGGATGCTCGAGATCGAGCGAAAGCGGTCTGCACACGCTTTCCGCGCGTGCGGGATACGTCAGCGCGTACTGGATCGGCAACCGCATATCGGGCTTGCTGAGGTTTGCCATGATCGTTCCGTCGCGGTATTCGACCATGCTGTGCACGATCGACTGCGGATGGATGAGCACCGAAATGTGATCCGCATCGAATTGAAACAGGCGGCTCGCCTCGATGATCTCCAGTCCTTTGTTCATGAGCGTCGCGGAATCGAGCGTGATCTTTCTGCCCATACGCCACGTCGGGTGGTTCAGCGCGTCGTCGAGCGAAACATTCTTCAATTCTTCGCGCGTTTTGCGGAAGAACGGTCCGCCCGAAGCGGTCAGGATCAGGCGCTTCACCTCGTCCCGCCCGCCGTTTTGCAGACATTGGAAGATCGCGCTCTGTTCGCTGTCGATCGGCAAAAGCGCCGCGCCGTATGCTTTGAGCGCCGCGTCGACCAGCGCACCGCCGCACACCAGACTCTCCTTGTTTGCGATCGCAATGCGTTTGCCGTGCCGGATCGCGGCAAGCAGGGGCAAAAGCGCCGCATAGCCGGAGATCGCGAGCACGGTGACGTCCGCATCCGCCGCTTCGGCGATCTTCACCGCCGCATCCATGCCCGAAAAGGCGACCGTGCCCGCGGGCAGCCGCGTTTCGTCGATCGGCGCTTCCGCCGCGACGAACTTCGGTTTCCATTCGTTCGCCTGCCGGTACAGCGTTTCGACATCGCTTCTGCACGAAAGCCCGAGCAGCGAGAAACGGTCGGCATGCGCTTTCAGCACGTCGAGCGTCTGCGTTCCGATCGAGCCGGTTGAACCGAGCAGCAAAACCTCTTTTTTCATTCTATTTCGCCCCGTTCGCATTCAGTCCGCCGAATCGGCGATCGCGACCGGCAAAATTCTTCAGCGCCTTGATGAGTTCTTCGCGCGTAAAGTCCGGCCACATCACGTCCGTAAAATACAGCTCGGCGTACGCGATCTGCCACAGCAGGAAATTCGAGATGCGCGCCTCGCCGCCGGTGCGGATCAGAAGATCCACGTCGCCGGATCGCGCCGTATAAAGGTGCTTTGCGATCGCGCTCTCGTCCGCATCTTCCGATTCGGCAAACGCGAGCCGCATGGCGCGCACGAGCTCCGCCCTTCCGCCGTAGTTCAGCGCAACGTTGACCTTGAGTCCCGTGTTGTTCTTCGTCTTTTCCTCCGCGGCGCGCACGGTCTCCTGCACCGCCGTCGGGAACCAGGAAAGATCGCCGATGCTCTTGATACAGACGTTGTTTGCGTGCAGCTCGTCGATCTCGCGATTGACGCTCTCGATCAGCAGTCCGCACAAAAGCCCGACTTCCTCCTTCGGGCGCTTGCGGTTTTCGGTGGAAAACGCATACAGCGTCAGCGATTCCACGCCGATGTCCGAGGTAAAGCGGATGATCTCCTTGACCGCGCTCACGCCGGCGCGGTGTCCCGCCGGGCGCGGAAGTCCCTTCGCGGTCGCCCAGCGTCCGTTGCCGTCCATCACGATCGCAATGTGCTTCGGGATCCGGTCCGGCACGAGTCCGAACGCGATCAGTTCCTGTTCGCTGTACTTTCTCATATGGCTCCTATTGAACAAGCGGGGGCTGTCGCGTCAAAACGCAGCGCCCCCTTTTTTTCGTTATACTGTGCGACCAGAGCGTTACGCCCTGATCTCCGTTTGAAACGCGGACCAGTAAACGACCGTTTCCCCCTCGGATTCAACCGTTTTGATCACGCGCCGATCGTCGCCCTTTCCGCCCTTTTTCGAGCGTACCTCGACAAGGCGGACGGTTTTCCCTTCCGCGTTCAGCTGCGCTTTTGCCGCATTCAGCTTCCAGCCCAGGACGTTCGTCAAACCGAAAGGATCTCCTTTTCCTTCGCCGCGAGGATGGCGTCGATGTCCTTGATGAACTCGTCGGTCATCTTCTGTCCTTTTTCTTCCAGACGCTTCTGATCGTCCTCGGTCAGCGTGCCGTCCTTCTTCTGCTTCTTGATCTGATCGTTCAGATCGCGGCGGATGTTGCGGATCGCGACCTTGCTCTCTTCGCCCTTTTTGCGGACGGTCTTCACGAGGTCCTTTCTGCGCTCCTCGGTCAGTTCCGGGAAGACGAGACGGATGATCTTGCCGTCGTTCGCCGGGTTGATGCCGAGATCGGACTTCTGGATCGCCTTCTCGACCGCGGGGATCATCTTGGTATCCCACAGCGCAATGATCAGCATGCGCGGCTCGGGCGTAGAGATGTTGCCCAGCTGGTTGATCGGCGTCATCGTGCCGTAATAGTCGACGGCAATGCGGTCCAGCACCTGCGCGTTCGCACGGCCTGCGCGAAGTCCCGCAAGCTCTGCCTTCAAAACGTTCAGCGTTTTGGTCATTCTTTCTTTGTATTCATCGATCAGTTCCATCGGCATATCGGATCCCTCCTTATGGTTTCATTCAAATAGATATTATACAACGGTTGGCACGCCGGTTTCAAGCATCATTTCCGTCGATGCGCGTGCCGACGGTTTCGCCCTTCGCGACCTTGTCGATCTCGCTCCTTGCGAACACGAGGATCGGCAGATTGTTGTCGCGGCACATGGCGATTGCGCTCATATCGATCGCCTTCAGATTGTCCCGGATCACCTTGTCATAGGTCAAATGATCGTAGCGGATCGCGTTCGGATCGACCTTCGGGTCCGCGCTGTAAACCGCGTCGACGTTCTTCGCCATCAGAAGCGTGTCCGCGCCGATCTCCAGCGCGCGCAGCGTAGACGCCGTGTCCGTCGAGAAGTACGGGCAGCCGGTTCCGCAGGCAAACAGCACGACCTTGCCTTCGTCGAGCGCTTTCCGCGCGCCGCGGGCGGTGTACTCGTCGATGAAGCGGTGCATGGCGACCGCGCTCATCGCAAGCGTCGGGATCCCCTGCCGCTCGAGGCAGTCCTGCAGCGCGAGCGTGTTGATTGCGGTAGAGAGCATGCCCATGCTGTCCATGCGCGAGCGTTCCTGCATGACGGTGTCGCGTCCGCGGACGATGTTGCCGCCGCCGACCACGATGCCGATCTCGAGCCCCGCGTCGTACAAAAGCTTGATCTCGCGCGCGGTTTCCTCGACCTTTTCAAAACAGACCGGCTGATTCGCGCTCGAAAGCGCTTCGCCGCTGACCTTGATCAAAACTCGTTTCATCCCACAATCCTCCTATGTTAGCATACAGTATACCATATCCTTTGCAAAAAGAAAAGAGGTTGCAGAAAACTCCGCAGAGTTTTTGCAACCTCTTCACATCTGTTTTGTCGTTCAATCCTTCCGAAGCAGCGCCCTGCCGCAAAGCCCCGCGCCGATCAGAAGAAGCGCGATCAAAAGCACGAACGCAAGCTCCCGCACCGGCGCGATCGTCGTCGCCGGGAAGCCCGCCGCAAGGAACGCAAGCACGAAGCTGCCTGTAAGAATCAGCAGCAAACCGAGCACGCGGCTTGCCTTCCGTTTTTTGCAGAGCTGCAGCACGAGCCACATGACGGCAAGGATCGCCGTGCCGATCGCTGCGATCAGGAAGTAATAGTTCAGTACCAGCCGCGGCAGCGCAAAGCCCGCCTCCGGCGTGTAGCCCTCGCGCTGATACAGCACTTCGCGGTCCGTGTTGTTGTACGGCTCGAAGAACACCGCGTCCACGCCGTCGAGCGGGATCGCGGACTGGTTCGGCGCGCCCTTCCCGCCGAACAGCCATTCGCGCCACAGTGTCGTATAGACCGAGACGCTGACCTCGCCTTCATTGACGGTGACGACGGCGTTATACGCGGGATTCATGACCAGAATCAATCGTCCTGCCGAGTCGGAAACGAACGATTCATCCAACCGGATGCGCTCGCCGTCGTCGGTGATCAGATACGTTTCCCCGGTCTGCGGATCGAACTCGACGTTCTTCATATAGATGTCGGTCCCCTGCACTTCATACCGGATCGCACCCACATACCTGACAGATTCAAATGCTTTATCCTTCGAATTGATCGCAAACGGTTTCAGCAGGCGCGCCGCGCAGCCGATCACCAGCGCGGCGACGAGGCACGCGATCAGCCCCGCGAGCAGAAGTCCGCGCTTTTTGACGCCCCTGCGCACGGTTTTCAGGGGCGCGGCGGGTTCGGCTTCCACCGGCGCTTGCATGGCGTCGAACGCGGCTTTACAGTCCGCACAGGTTTTCAGATGTCCTTCTACAAAGGCGGTCGATTCCTCGCTCGCCATATGTTCCGCAACAAGCGGCAAAAGGTCCTTTACGATCCCGCAGTCCTTCATTTCTTTTCCTCCAGTTCGGCTTTGATTTTCGCTTTCGCGCGGTGGAAGGTGACGCACGCCCAGTTCCCTGTTTTCCCGAACAGCTTTCCGATGTTTTCGAACGGCATTTCGCCGTACACGCGCAGCAGGAATACCTCCTTGTACGGCTCGTCGAGGCGGTGCACCGCCTCGCTCACCCGTTCCGCCTCGTCGGTCCGGATCGCAAGCGATTCCGGCGAGGGTTCGGCGCTTTCGAGCGTGTCCGAAAGCGGTTCCGGTTTCCGCTTTCTTCGTTCGGAAAGGTACTTGTTTTTGGCGATACTGCAGAGCCAGACGCGCACTTCGCAATCGCCGCGGTAGCTTTTCAATGCCTGCATCGCCTTGAAAAAGGTTTCGCCGGTCA
>CADAZC010000040.1 GCA_902792295.1 uncultured Eubacteriales bacterium | reverse complement strand
CTATAACCGCTTCATTCTGCCCGTTCTTTCGCGCAATGCTTCCGTCCTGCCCTCTACCAGTCCTGCGAATGCGGCATGGTCTTTTGACCGGCTCGTCGATGCTTGGCGCACGATTCTCAACGTTTGACCGTTCATTTCGCAAAAAGATATATTTCCTGCCGTTTCGATGTCAAAACCCGTTTTCGGGTTGTTTTTTCTTTTTTTCATGTTATAATGGTGCCATTGTGTGGCTATGAGGGGTAGATTTGTATGAACATTACCGTTGTGTGCGACGTGCTTGGGGAAGCAAATAACGGCACGACGATCGCAGCGCTGAACCTGATCCGGGCAATGAAGGAACGCGGGCACAACGTCCGCGTCGTCTGTTCCGATCAGAACCGAAAAGCCGAAGAGGGCTTCTACATCGTTCCGACCTTAAATCTGGGACCGTTCAACGGTTATCTGAAAAAAAACGGCGTGGCACTCTCCCGTCCCGATTCGAAGATCGTATCGGAGGCGATCGAGGGCGCGGACGTCGTACATTTCATGACGCCGTTTTCTCTTTCGCGCAAGGCGATCAAGCTTGCAAAGAAAAAGGGCATTCCCTTGACCGCGGGGTTCCACTGCCAGGCGGAAAACTTTACGTCACATCTCTTTCTGAAGGACTCGAAGATCATCAACCGCTTGTTCTATCACACCGTCTGGGGCATTGCGTATCGCAACTGCGCCTGCATCCACTACCCCACGCAGTTCATCCGCGACACGTTCGAGCACACGATCCGAAAGGATACGCCGGGCTATGTGATCAGCAACGGCGTCAACAAGGCGTTTCATCCGGTCGAAGTCGAGCGCGATCCGAAGTATGACGGGAAGTATCTGATCCAGTTCACCGGACGGCTCAGCAAGGAAAAGACGCACAAGGTCCTGATCGATGCGGTCAATCTGTCGAAATACCGCGAACAGATCCAGCTTGTATTCGCCGGCATCGGTCCGCTGCACGACAAGCTCGAAAAACGCGGACGGAAGCTTCCGAATCCGCCGGAGTTCCATTTCTTCTCCCGCGAGGATCTTGTGAAGCAGCTCAACATGGCGGACCTGTACGTCCACCCCGCCGAGATCGAGATCGAAGCGATCTCCTGTCTCGAAGCGATCGCCTGCGGACTGGTCCCCGTGATCGCGAACTCCCCGCGCAGCGCAACACGCTACTTCGCGATCGACGAACGCAACCTGTTCCACAACAAGGACGCGAAGGACCTTGCAAAGCGCATCGACTACTGGATCGAGCATCCCGAAGAGCGCAAAGTGCTTGTCGAGCGCTACCGGGGCTTTGTGGAGCAGCACGAATATGAACACTGTATGGACCGCATGGAGCAGATGATGCTCAACGCAGCAAAGGAGCATGCACATGGCTAAAGAACCGAAGCCGAAACGCGTCATCTATTACCGTGACGCCGAAAACGAAGACTACGCGGGCACGAATATCGACACAAAAGCGGTCGGTGCGGATTTTTCGTTTGCGCCGATCGGCGTGATCTGGAAGTTCTTTGCGTTCATCGCGTACTATGTGATCGCGATCCCGCTCGTGTTCTTCTACTGCTACGTGATCTGCGGCTTCCGTGTGAAGAACCGGAAGGCGATCCGAAAGATTCGCAAAGCCGGCTTCTTCCTCTACGCGAACCACTCGCACTTTACCGACGCGTTCCTTGCGCCGATCGTGGCGTTTCCGAAGCGCGCATACGTGATCGTCGGTCCCGATACGGTCTCCATCAAGGGACTCCGGAACTTTGTGCAGATGGTCGGAGCGATTCCGATCCCGCAGGGACTTCGCGGCATGGCGTCGTTCCTTGACGCGATCCGTCTGCGCACGGAGGAAAACTGCTGCATCAGCGTATTCCCGGAAGCGCATCTCTGGAACTACTGCACGTTCCTCCGCCCCCTGAAGAGCGGCTCGTTCCGCTACCCGATCCACCTCGGCGTGCCGAGCGTTGCCGTCGCAGTCACGTATCAAAGGCGGAAGCTCCGCTTCATCAAGCAGCCGAAGCGCACGGTGTTCATCTCCGATCCGTTCTTCCCGGACGAAACGCTTTCCCCGAAGGAAGCGCAGCGGAAACTGCAGGACGAGGTCGAGACGTTCCTGAAGGAAAAGCTCGAGACCTATTCCGTTTACAAGTATTTCGACTACATCAAGGTAGAAGACAACGAAACCGAGAACGCATAACGCGTTTTCTTTTTTATGCCGCAAGCGTTGCGTTTTGTCCCCGGTTTTTGTATAATAAACCTGTCAAGTTACAGGAGGAATGCATATGGTCACAAAACAGCCGTTCGGCAAGACAAAGGACGGAGCCGACGTCTTCGCTTATACGATCGGCAGCGATCGCGGGATCGCCGTGACCGTGCTCGATTTCGGCGCGACGCTGCAGTCGGTCGTGCTGCCGCACAGAGGCGGCAGCGTCGATGTTCTGCTCGGCTATGACACGGTCAGAGAATACGAGGAGAACGACGTATATCTCGGCGTTTCGGTCGGCCGGTTTGCGGGACGCATTCCGGATTCTCTGCTGAAAATCGGAAGCGACGTCTTCCCCGTCACCGCAAACGAGGGCAAAAACCAGCTTCACGGCGGAATCGTCGGGTTTGACAAACGCATCTGGCACGCCGAAGCGGGCGACAATTCCGTGACGTTCTCCCTCACCTCCCGTGACGGCGAAGAGGGCTATCCGGGCAATCTTCGCTGCACCGCAGCGTACACGCTGGAAGGCGATGTGCTGACGGTCGTTTACAGCGGCGAAAGCGACCGCACGACCGCATGGAATCCGACGAATCACGCGTACTGGAACCTGAACGGGCACGACGCAGGCGACACGCGGACGCACACGCTTTTGATCCCCGCCGATCGCTATGTACCGGTCGGTCCCGATATGATCGCATCGAAGGGCGAAGCGGACGTTTCCGGCACGAAATTCGATTTTCGCACGATGCGCGAAATCAAAGAGACCTACGATCACAGCTTTGTGCTGTCCGGCGGACCGATCCGGCTTCGGGGAACCATCGGCATCGGCGTGGAGATCGAAACCGACTGCAAAGCAGTACAGTTTTACAATGCGAAGTATCTGAGCGAACGCAAGGGCAAGTGCGGCGCGGTCTATCGTCCGTTCGGCGCGGTCTGTCTCGAAACCGAAGGACGGCAGACGCAGCGGAACGAATCCGTTTGTGAAGAAAATATCCTGTATGCGAACGAACCGAAAGCGCATACGACGAAGATACGGTTTTTGTTTGAATAGGAGGCAGTATGGAATCCATCGAAAACCTGCGAAAAGAATATGAATCCCTGTTCGGGCGTCCGTCGGAACGCGTGTTTTCCGCATGCGGACGGTCGGAGCTGATCGGCAACCACACCGATCATCAGCACGGTCTGGTGCTTGCGTGCGGCGTGACCCTGTCCGCGCTCGCGCTTGCCGCGCCGAACGACAAAGATGAGATCCGGCTTGTTTCGAAGGGCTTTTCCGAATGCAGCGTTTCGCTCGACCGGCTCGATCCCGATCCCGGCGAATACGGCACGACGACGGCGCTTTTGCGCGGGGTCCTGAAGGGGATCGCCGATCGCGGCGCCAACCCGTTCGGGCTGGATATCTACGTGGTTTCAAACGTGCTTTCGGGAAGCGGGTTAAGCTCGTCCGCGGCGATCGAAGTGCTGCTCGGCGGTGTGATGAACGGGTATTTCCTGGACGGCGAGCTTGACGAGACCTCGCTCGCCGTGATCGGACAGCACGCCGAAAACGTGTATTTCGGCAAGCCGTCCGGGCTTCTCGATCAGATGGCGTGCGCGCTCGGCGGCATTCAGTTCTTCGACTTTTCCGATCCCGCATGCCCCGTTGCAGAACGCGTGAACTATGATTTTGCCGCAAGCGGGCATACGCTCGTCATCATCGATACCGGCGCGGACCACGCGAACCTGACCGACTGCTACGCCGCCATCCCGCGCGAGCTTGCCGCGATCGACGCGTTTTTCGGCGAAACCGCCCTGCGGGACGTATCCGAGGACGATTTCTACGCCGCTCTGCCGGTGCTGCGCCGTCTGTTCGGCGACCGTGCGGTGCTGCGCGCCATGCACGTCTTTGATGAGAACAAGCGCGTTCTCAAAGCAAAGGACGCGCTTCTCGGAAACGATTTCGACGCGTTCTTAAAGGAGCTCAACGCGTCCGGCGATTCATCGTATATGCTGCTGCAGAACGTGATCGCCGAGGGGCACGACAACGCGCAGGCGGTCGCGTTCACGATCTCCTACGCGAAAAAGCTGCTGAACGGCAGAGGCGCGGTGCGCGTGCACGGCGGCGGCTTTGCCGGAACCGTGCTTGCCGTGGTGCCGAACGAACTGCTTGACGAATTCTGCGCCGGCATGGACCGCGTGCTTGCGCCCGGCGCGTGCCGTCCGCTTTCGGTGCGCAAACGCGGCGTCTATGAACTGCATTTGGAGGATTGAGCCATGAACCGCAAACGTTTTTGGATTGCGCTGTTCGTTTTCAGTCTGATCGGGCAGATCGCGTGGGTCGTTGAAAACATGTATTTCAACGTCTTTATCTATCACATGTTCAACGCATCGCAGAACGACATCGCGCTGATGGTGCAGGCGAGCGCGGTTGCCGCGACCGTCACGACGCTTCTCATCGGCGCGCTCTCCGACCGGCTCGGAAAGCGCAAGGCGTTCATCACGGTCGGTTACATCCTCTGGGGCGTCTCGATCCTCGTGTTTGCGGCGCTGCGCGTCGACTGGATCGCAAAGCTCTTCCCCGCCGCCGCGGAAAACACGGCGAAAGCGGCGTCGATCGGCGTTGCGCTCGTCATCATCTTTGACTGCATTATGACGTTTTTCGGCTCGTCGGCAAACGACGCCTGCTTCAACGCGTGGCTGACCGACAGCACCGACGAAACGAACCGCGGCAAGGCGGAGGGAATCAACGCCATGATGCCGCTCGTCGCGATCCTTGTCGTGTTCGGCGGGACGATGTGGACGCAGAAGAGCAACGCGGCGCACTGGACGATCCTGTTCCTGATCATCGGCGGCATCGTGCTCGTTTCGGGCGTGCTCGGGTTCTTCCTGATCGATGAAAAGAAAATCGAACGGCAGACGGACGGGTACTTCTCCACGCTGTTCTACGGCTTCCGTCCGCGCGTGATCCGCGAAAATGCGGATCTCTATCTTGCGCTGCTGTCGTTTACGATCTTCGGGATCTCCATTCAGGTCTTTATGCCGTACCTGATCCTCTACTACACCGAAGCGCTGCACCTCGACAACTATGTGCTGATCATGGCGCCCGCCATCGTGCTCGCGGCGGTCGCGACGGCGCTGTACGGACGCATCTATGACCGGATCGGCTACCGCAAAACGCTTGTACCCGCGCTGCTCGTCCTGATGCTCGGCTACGCCGTGCTGTATCTGTTCAGGAATACGGCGCTCGTATTCCTCGGCTCGCTTCTCATGATGTGCGGATATCTCGGCGGCATGGCGGTGTTCGGCGCGCGCGTCCGCGACTGCACGCCAGCCGGCATGGCAGGACGGTTCCAGGGACTGCGCATCATCGGACAGGTGCTGATCCCCGGCGTCGTCGGACCGGAAATCGCCAAGCTCGTGCTCAAAGGCGCAGAAACAGTAGCGAACGACGACGGAACGTTCTCGTTCATTCCGAACGAAAACATCTTTCTCTGGGCGGGCATCGTGCTGCTGCCCATCGCCGCCGTGATCGTCTGTGAGCTGCTCCGTTTAAAAAAGGCAATGACGAAACCGGTCGAAAAGGCATAAATTTGATTTCATAAAAAACAGGCACGAAATCGTGCCTGTTTCTTATTCCCTTTTGATCAACCGCAGCGAAGCCACGAAAACAGGAAGAACCGTTTTTCCCGTTCCGGTTCCTGCTGCTTCGTTTCGGTTACCAGAACGGTGCGCGACGCGCTGGCGTTGCCGTCGGCGCTTGTGACCGTAACCTTTGCCGTGCCGACGCCGATCGCGCTGATATAACCCGCGCCGTCGACCGCGACGACGTTCGGATCGGAGCTTTCGAAGCGGACCGCGTTGTTCGCGGCATTGAACGGTTCGACCGAAACGTCGAGCGCGAAGGTCTCGCCGATGTGCAGTTCCAGCACGGTATCGTCGATCAGAATGCGATCGACAAGGACCGGTTCGAGCGCCGGAATCGCACGCGTTTCGAGAAGCTCGCCGCAGACGGCGCAGCGAAGCTCCTCCTCCCCTTCCTCGCCGAGCGCGGCGGGCTTGGTGACCGTCCAGCTTCCCGGCGTGTGGTCGGCGATCGGAAGCGTTTCCTCATACGAATCGCCGCAGTACTTGCAGGTATACACCGTTCGCCCCTCGGCAAGGCATGTCGCAGGGAACGTCTGCGCCGTGTAGGCATGCGCAGGCAGCGTATAGTCGTCGCGATACGAATAACCGCAATGCGTGCAGGTGTAGGTCGTATACCCCCACGAGGAGCAGGTCGCCTCCGTGACGACCGAAGCGTAATCGGGATCCGGACACATCTCGGGACGCTTTGAAACCGGCGTACGGGAATACTCATGCTCGAAGTGCAGTTCCTTGTTGCGGACAAGGTTGCACGCCTTCATATTGTCCTCGCCGATGATCGCCTTGCAGTAGGCGCGTTTGGAAGGCGTGACCTCGAAGAATCGGATTTCGACGTCGACGGTCGAATCGTGGACGGAAAAGCTCTTCTTTTTCACGCCGCGCGGAATCTTGAACATGCCGATCACGCCGCCGTTGTGCGCATAGCCGTAGATATCCGCATAGCCGCGCAGAAACACGGTGCACCCGGACACGGTGCCGTATCCGCAGGCGAAGACTCCGCCGAGAAACTCCTCGCAAAGCACGTCCTGATTGGTGTCGATGAACTGCAGCTCTGCCTCGACGCTGCAATTCTCGACGGTGCAGTCCTCGGAAAAGCCGATGACGCCGCCGACGCCGGCGTTGACGGAGGTCAGCTTCAGCGTTTCACGCACGGTGACCGTGCAGCCCGAAACGGTCGTTTCCTTCGCATAGCCCGCAATCGCGCCGACAAAGCAATGTCGGTCGGTTTCGATCGCGATCTCGACGTTCAGCAGATTCAGGTCCTTGACCGTCGCGCCGTTTGCAACGGAGAACAGTCCGGCGCAGGCGGTATCGTACTGCTTGCGGTTGCCGTCATAGGTGACGGCAAGATCCGCGCCGGGTTCCGTGACGGTCAGGTTGCCGATCGTGTGTCCCGCGCCGTCAAACGTGCCGGAGAACGGAATCGGCGTCCATTCTTCTCCGCCGAGGTCGATGTCCGCCGTCAGAACGTAGCTGCCGCCGGGATTTTCCGCAATCTTCAAAAGATCTTCGCGCGCGCCGATGCCGACCGCCGGATCGACCGTTTCCGGAACCGGAAACGCCATTCCGAGCAGCAACAGCGTCAACAGCAGCGCAATCGTTTTTTTCATCGGGTTTCCTCGTTTCTTCATCAATCGACCGTATTATAGCACAAACCGCATAAAACGACAATCCGAAAACAAAAAAGAACCGCAAGCGGTTCCTTTTCGTGTATGGTTCTCAGATTAGTTGAGAGCGTCCTTCAGAGCCTTGCCGGGCTTGAACGCCGCAGCCTTCGTTGCCGCAATCTCGATCTCCTTGCCGGTTGCCGGGTTGTGGCCCTTGCGTGCCGGACGGGTCTTCGCCTCAAAGGAACCGAAACCGACGACGGAAACTTTTTCGTTTGCCTTCAGCGCATCAACGATGGTGTTGACAACCGCGTTGACGGCCTTCTCTGCGTCCTTCTTGGACAGATCACTCTTCTCTGCAACTGCTGCAATGAGTTCAGTCTTGTTCATGATTATTCCTCCGTAAATAGTTTTCAAAAGGTAAAGCGCTCTTAACGAGCAGAGCGTATTGTATCAAACAAAACCTTATTCGTCAAGCCCTATTTGCGTTTTTTCCTCGGACAACAGGGATTTTTTCGCCTTTTCCCAATACTTGTCCTGTTCGGAAAGCGGGAGCTTCGAAAGATCCTTTCCGTCCGCCGCGGCAAGTTCCTCCATCCTGCCGAACCGTGCGATGAACTTGTCCGTCGCATCGTGCAGAAGCTGTTCGCCGTCGAGCCCCAGAAGCCGGACCACGTTCACGATCGCAAAGAGCAGATCGCCCGCTTCCTCGGAAACGGAGCCCTTGCCGTCCATCGCGGCTTTCAGCTCGTCCAGTTCTTCATAGACCTTCGGCATCGCCTCCGAAACGTCGTTCCAGTCGAAGCCGACCTTCCTTGCGCGCTTCTGGACCTTTGCGGAACGCATCAGCGCTGGAAAGCGCTTCGGCACGGCGCACAGGACTTCCTTCTGCGTTTTCTGGTTCTTTTCCTTCTGCTTGAGCTCGTCCCATTTTACAAGCACTTCTTCGGTCGTTTCCGCCTTTTCCGTGCCGAACACATGCGGATGACGATAGATCATCTTTTTCACGATGCCGTCCGCCACGTCGTTTTCGTTGAAACGCCCCTGCTCGTCCGCGATCGTCGAATGGAACACGACGTCCATCAGCACGTCGCCGAGCTCCTCGACGATATGCGCGTCGTCCTGCTCGTCGATCGCATCGTTCAGCTCGTAGCATTCCTCAATGAGATCGCCCTTTAAGCTCTCATGCGTCTGTTCGCGGTCCCACGGACATCCGCCCGGCGCGCGAAGCCGCCGCATGACCGCGACAAGATCGTAATAGCCGTAGCGCGTACGCTCGTCGAACGACGCGGGCTTCACGTACAGAACCGAGCCGGCAAACAGCGTGCGGCGGCGGTCGAGATCCGTAAGCGGGAACGTGCGGAACGCATAGTGCCCGTCCGGCTGGAGCGTGGCGAGCGTCACCGGCCAATCCTCCGGATAGAGTTCGGAAAGCGCGAGCTTCACTTCGCCTGCAATGATCGGGCTGTCAAGCTCCTGCACACAAAGCGGCACGTTCGGATCGACGCGCTTCGGCAGCGTGCGCGCCGTGAACACCGCGGCGTCCTGTACCGCCGGAAACGCCGCTTTCGCATAGGACACGCCCGGGAGCACGTCCACGCGGAAGCCGTGCTTTTTCGCGGCGGTTTCGATCGCAGGAAGCTGTGCAAAGCAGCCGTCGCCCGGCACCGCATAAACGCAGTCTTCACCGGACGTAAGCCGCGCGGCGATCGCTTCGTTCAGCGCGTCGAAGTCCTCCGCCGACTCATAGAGATCGTCCATCGAAACGAACGAAAGCCCGGATTCGAGAACCGGTCTTGCCGAGGGATGCTCGGCGGTCTGCAGATACAGCTTTCCTGCATGCGAAACAGCGTCCCACGCGTCGCGCGTCAGCGTTTTCGGCGTGGAAAGCGGAGCGATCGTAATGGTTTTCATATTATCTCCTTGCAAAGCGGGCGAGCTTTCTTCCGCCCGGAATATAGGCGAGTTCTTCCTTCGTAAACATGCCGAGCAGCAGCGTCAGCACCGCGTACACGGCGACCGCGACGAGAATCGCAATGATCGTTACGATCCGGGACGGCAGACCGGTCTTTAAGAAGCCGACGCAGGAAAGCAGATACCGTACGCCCCACGCGGCGGCGCCCATCACCGCAGCGGCAAACGCGGGTTTCAAAAACGTGTTTACAACGCTGAGCTTCGCCTTGGTGACATGCAGAAGCGCGATCGTGTCGAGGATCCCCGCGACGCCGTAGCACGCGAGATTCGAAAGCACCGCGCCGAGGATGTTGATCTCAGGCATCGGGATGAAAATCAAATTGACGGCGATCTTGGTGATTCCGCCGATCAGCAGGAACAGCATCGGCAGCCAATGTCTGCCCGCGCCCTGCAATGCGCCGGTTGCGGTCTGCACCAGCGAGATAAAGATGACAGTAAACGCCGCGACATGCATCAGCGGTTCCGCGATCGCGAGCGCTTCGGGCGTCACGCGCGAATACAAAAGCTTGATGATCGGTCCCGCAAGCACGGAAAGACCGACCGCGCACGGAAGTCCGATCGCCATGGCGATCTTCAAGCTCAGAAGCGAAAGGTTCTTTACGCCCTGCCGGTCGCTTCGCGCACGCGCGGCGGAGATCGCCGGAACGACCGACATGGAGATGCCGACGGTGAGCGTTGCGGGCAGGTTGATGATGGACCGCACATAGGTACAAAGCGCGGTATAGTTCAGCTCGGCATACTCGGACGTGAAGCCGATCCCCTCCAAAAGCCGCTTGATCATGACCGAATCGAGGAAGTTCGCGATCGGCAGGATCGATGCGCCGAGCGTGATCGGAATCGCGATCACCAGCATCGGACCGAGCACGCGTTCATTCGGGTTCGGGTCCGCGAGCAAAGCAGGATACTGCCCCTTTGTGCGCAGATAGAATCCGATCATTACAAACAGGGCGAGGATCTCGGAAATGGTGACGCCGAGCAGCAGACCTGCGGCGCCTGCGGCGTACTGAAGATCCGTTCCGGCGTACCGTTTGGTGAGATACGCCGCAAGAAGCAGTCCGGAAAGGAGCTTGAATACCTGCTCCGCGAACTGTGAAATGCTCGTGCCCGTCATGCGCTGCAGCCCCTGCAGATATCCGCGGTAGGCGCAAATCATGGAGACAAACAACAGCGCCGGTGCAAGCGCCATCATGGAATACTTCGCGCCCGGTCCGCCGTTCAGTACGGATTCGCCGAGCCATTCGGCGCCGAAAAACATCAGTGCGGACGTGACAGCGCCGATCAGAAAGAGCAGCAGAAGCGAACGCCGGAACACGCGCCTTGCGCCGTCGTGATTGCCGATCGCGGCGCGCTCCGCAACCATGCGGGAGATCGCCGTCGGAATGCCGGAGCTCGAAATAATGAGAAGCCAGGAGTACATCGGATAGACAAGCTCATAGAAGAACATGCCCTTTTCCCCGACGATGCGAACGGCAAAGACGCGGAAGAACACGCCGATGAACTTGCAGATGAGCCCGGCGACCGCAAGGATCGCGGCGCCCTTGACAAATGATGTTTTCCGATTGACTTCCATGCGCACAGTATAGCAGACCCGGACAGTTTTTTCAAGGGGTCAGGGCTGCCGCGAAAATCCCTTCGTTCTCCGCATACAGCGATTCAAGATCGGAGAGCGGCAGCGGGTTTGTCCCCCTGCCCGCTTCGACGGTAAACGCGTTTGCCCGCAGCGCGTCGATCACCCAGTCCTTATAGCCCGCGAAGCCGCTGTCATACGGCACGTTCGCGACAGCATAGCCGGAGGCGGCGGCAAACCGCTGCGCAAGCGCATAGGAGCCCTGCGGCGCGTAACCGCGGTATTCCCAATAGATCTCCCCGCCCTGCGTGTGATACGCGAGCGCGCGGTCAAACCGCTCGCGATTTGTGAGATCGTACACGGCGCGGTCCTCCGGCGCCTCCAGAGGGCGCGTGCCGACGTAATCGCGCGGTCCGGGGCGTGTGAACCCCTGTGCAAACTTGATCGCCCTTGCGTTCTCCCACCCTGCGGGGTAGCCGAGGTTCAGATCGACGCCGGAGATGTTCGCCTTCCAGCCGGACGGAAACGGGATCCCGGGATAGAACGCGGACAGCGCGCGTGCGCTTTCATAAAAGCTGTCGCCTTCCGAAAGCGCGCCGGTGACCAGATCGACGCCGTCCGGGTTGACGAGCGGCACGAGCGTCAACGTGGAGCGTTCGTACAGCGTTCGCGCAGACACGCCGCCGATCGCGCCGTTTTCGGACAGCGCCTTTGCGTAGCGTTCGAGAAACAGCAGCGTTAATGGCGTCGTGATCCATTCGTTGGCGTGATGCGCCGCGTTGATCCCGACGCGCAGCGCGCCCGCACCGATGCGGATCGCCTCGATCCGGCGTCCCGAAACGCTTCTGCCGATCGGAAACTTTGCCAGAAACGGATAGCGCAGGGTCAGCCCCTCCAGTACGCAGGCGGTCAGAAACGACGAGTACGGAAGATCGGTGAACACGACGCCGGGATCGAGCGGCACGGCGACCGGTTCGCCCGCGCCGTTTGCACGAAACGTCGATCCGACGAAATACGGATAGAGCGACGCCCAGGTAAGCCGGTCCGCGATCCCGTCCGCACGGATCCCGCGCGCATCCTGAAACCGCATGAGCGCATTTTCCGTCCTTCGCCCGAAGATCCCGTCAATCTCTCCCGGCTCTTCCCCCGCGCGCAAAAGCGCGGTCTGCAGGTATTGAACGAATAACCCCTTGTCCCCGAAACGCAGCGTTTGCATCCTTTGTCCCTCCGTTTTTAGCCATTCTATGCATGAAGGGACGAAAAAAGCCCGCTCAGATTGAGCGGGCTTTGATTCGGAAAGCGTTATTCTTCGACTTTCTTTTCTTCTTCGATCTCTTCGACTTCTTTCTCGTTCTTCTTGCTCATGCCGCCGAGAATAAGGTTCGTGAGGATGCCGAGGATCAGCGCGCAGGCGACCTCGGTAAGCTCGATCGCACCGAACTTGACCGCCAGACCGCCGACGCCCGCGATCAGGATGACGGAGACGACGAACAGGTTGCGGTTGTTGTTCAGATCGACCTTCTGGATCATCTTGAGACCGCTGACCGCGATGAAGCCGTACAGCGCGATGCAGACGCCGCCCATGACGCAGGCCGGGATCGTGGCAAGGAACGTTGCGAACGGTCCGATGAAGCTGATGACGATCGCCATGATCGCCGTGCAGAGGATCGTCACGACGGAAGCGTTGCCGGAGATCGCGACGCAGCCGATGGACTCGCCGTAGGTGGTGTTCGGGCAGCCGCCGAAGATCGCACCCGCGAAGGAGCCGATGCCGTCGCCGAGCAGCGTGCGGTGCAGACCCGGATCCTTGGTCAGGTCGACGCCGACGATCGAGGACAGGTTCTTATGGTCCGCAATGTGCTCCGCGAACACAACAAACGCGACCGGAACGTATGCAACCGCGATGGTCGCGATGTATGCCGGGGTGATTTCGCCGAAGCCCTTGAATGCCTTCAGGAAGGTGAAATCCGGAACCCAGGAGATGTTCTGGAAGAGCGAGAAGTTGATGACCTTGAGCGCTTCGTTGTTCGTCGCAATGCCGATGCCGGTGAAGATCGCCGCAGCCGCATAGCCCGCGAGGATACCGATGACGAACGGGATCATTTTAAGCATCTTCTTGCCGTAGACCGAGCAGAGCATGGTGACGGCGAGCGTGATGAGACCGCAAACGAGGCAGACGTACGGAGAAGCCGTGGAGCTCGATCCGACGAGATCGCCGACCGCGTTGCCCGCGAGAGAAAGTCCGATGATCGCGACGGTCGGTCCGATGACGACTGCCGGCATGATCTTGTTGATCCATTTGACGCCCGCGAACTTCACGACGATCGCGATGACGACATAGACGAGACCGGCGAAGCATGCGCCGATGATCAAGCCGAGGTAACCGAGTTCCACGGAGGAAACGGCGCCCGCGAACGCGGCGAACATCGAGCCGAGGAACGCGAACGAGCTTCCGAGGAAGACCGGGCTTCTGAACTTCGTGAAGAGCAGGTAAACGAGCGTGCCGACGCCTGCGCCGAAC
>CADAZC010000039.1 GCA_902792295.1 uncultured Eubacteriales bacterium | reverse complement strand
CTGCTGTATCCCGAAGCCGCGGATTATGATCTCTATACCGAGGTCGCGGAATACTTCAAACTGTTTTATCACTGCGATCTTTCCGAATCGGACTATCACGAGCTCACGATGCATTCGATCGGAGAATAAAAAAGCGCCGGCAGATCCGCCGGCGCAGCAAATACCGTTTACAGGGTTGCAAGGTACGCGCTTCGTCCCGTTTCGTAGAGGTTGTTGCCTTCGCTGTCGATGACGCAGACGACGGGAAGGTTTTCAACCGTAAGACGCCGCACCGCTTCCGCGCCGAGATCTTCGTAGCAGACGATCTCGGCTTTTTTGATGCAGCTGGAAAGAAGCGCCCCCGCGCCGCCGATCGCGGCGAAATACACCGCGCCGTGCTCCTTCATTGCGGCAACGACCTCCGCGCTGCGCTTGCCCTTGCCGATCATGCCGGTTTCGCCGGCGGCGATCATCATAGGCGAGTACGCGTCCATGCGGTAGCTGGTCGTCGGACCTGCCGAGCCGATCACCTGACCGGGCTTTGCTGGCGTCGGTCCCACATAATAGATCGTTGCGTCCTTCACATCAAAGGGCAAGGGCCTGCCCGCTTCCAGAAGCTCGCAGAGCCGCTTGTGCGCCGCGTCGCGCGCGGTGTAGATCACGCCGGACAAAAGACAGCTTTCGCCGCTTTTGATCGTTCTTGCCGTTTCCCGCGTGATAGGCAGTTGAATGTGTCTTTCCATACCGTTCACCTCACAGCTCGACCGTCTTGTGACGCGTCACGTGGCAGTTGATATTGACCGCCACCGGCAGCCCCGCGATATGCGTGGGCATCCATTCGATATTGACTGCAAGCGCGGTGGTGCGTCCGCCGAATCCCTGCGGTCCGACGCCGAGCGCGTTGATTTTTTCGAGCAGTTCCGCTTCGAGCCCGGCATAGTACGGATCGGCATTGCGCTCGTCCGTGCTGCGCATCAGCGCTTTCTTCGCAAGATACGCCGCCTTGTCGAACGTGCCGCCGATGCCGACGCCGACGATAACCGGCGGGCAGGGGTTCGGACCCGCTTCCTCAACGGTTTTCAGGATAAACGCCTTCACGCCTTCCACGCCGTCGGACGGTTTCAGCATCGCGAGGCGGCTCATGTTCTCGCTGCCGAAGCCCTTGGGCGCGACGGTCACGGTCAGCGCGTCGCCCGGCACGATCTCGGTGTAGAGCATGGCGGGCGTGTTGTCGCCGGTGTTTTGCCGGCGCAGCGGATCCTTTACCACGGACTTGCGCAGATACCCTTCGGCATAGCCCCTGCGCACGCCCTCGTCGACCGCGGAACGCAGATCGCCGCAGATATGCACGTCCTGCCCGATCTTCAGGAACACGCAGCACACGCCGGTGTCCTGGCAGATCGGAACGGTGTTCGCTTCCGCAATGCCGTAGTTCTCGATGATTTTGTCCAAGATGCCCTGCGCGGTCTCCCACGGCTCGTTTTTGCGCGCATCCTCGATGCGTCGCTTCACGTCGCAGGGAAGGACGCAGTTCGCTTCGATGCAGAGCTTTGCAACGGCGTCGGTCAAAACGCTTGCCTGAATCTCTCTCATGGATTGTTCCTCACTTCCGAACCGCACGGATGCGGTCGATCACCGTGCCGTCGCGATAGATGACGTCGGCGACGATCTTTTCACCGAGCCGCGGCTTTTCGGGCACGCCGCTCGTACGCTCCGCGATCTCTTTGAGCGCGTGAATATCGACCACGCGGATCCCCGCGTCCTTCAGCCGCTGCGCCAGCTCCCGGTCCTTCGGATTGACCGCGACGCCCTTCTGCGTCACCAGCACGTCGATCGTGCTTCCCGGGGTAGAGATGCAGGTCACGCGGTCGGTGACGATCGGCAGCCGCGCGCGCGACAGCGGCGCAATGATCATGGAGAGCTTTGCGCCCGCCGCGGTGTCGCTGTGTCCGCCGGAACCGCCCATGATGCTGCCGTTCGAGTCGGTATGCACGTTGATGTTGAAATCGGTATCGATCTGCGTTGCGCCTAAGATGACGACGTCGAGCGAATCGACGACGGCGCTCTTCGCAAACGGCGAGGCGTACTGCGTTGCCGAGATCTCGCAATGCTTCGGGTTGCTGCGGATGGACTCGACTGCTTTGAGATCAAAGCACTGCACGTCCATCAGCGCGTCGAAACAGCCCTCGTTCAGCATATCGACGAGGTATCCCGTGATGCCGCCGAGACCGAAGCTGCCGCGGATCTTTTCTTTCAGCATGACGTCCTTCAGATATTTCGCCGCGGCGAGCGACGCGCCGCCCGCACCGGTCTGGAAGCTGAAGCCCTCTTTCAAAAGTCCGGACGCTTTGATGACGTCGACGGCTGTCTGCGCCATCAGAAGTCCCACGGGATCGCGGGTGATCTTCGTCGTGCCGGACACGATGCCCTTCGGATCGCCGATCGAATCGACGACGACCACGGCGTCCACATCGGTTTCGGGGATCGACCGCTCGGTCAGCGGATAGGGGTGCAGCTCGTCGGTGATCGCCACGACGAACTTCGCGTTCTTTGCGTCGGGGATCGCATAGCCGAGAGAACCGCAGGCGGATTTTCCGATCTTTCCGGTGCAGTTGCCCATCGGATCGCAGGCGGGCGCGGCGATGAATGCCACGTCGATCGGCGTCGTGCCGTTTTCAATGGCGGCGGGACGACCGCCGTGCGTGCGGAACTGCACGGGCGTTTCCATGCCGCCCGCGGAGATAAAGCTGCCGAGCCCCGCGGACATATAGTCCGTCAGGAGTTTCGTGACAACGCCGTTTTGGATATGTTCTTTCAAAGGCGCATGCGCGTCGAACAGCGAGCTTGCGTTGACGGTAAGATCGCGGATGCCTAAGCGCGCGATCTCGTCCATCACCATGTTCAGAACGTAGTCGCCGTTTCTGAGGTGGTGGTGGAACGAAACGGTCATGCCGCTTTTCAGACCGCTGTCGACGATCGCTTCGCGAATGGTTTTTCTGATCTTATTCATCGGTAAGTCCTCCGATCCCGAGCTGTTTTGCGGCTTCCAGCGTCTGCCGCGCACGTTCGACGATCGGTTTGTCGATCATCTTCCCGCGCAGAGATACCGCGCCCTTGCCCTGCAGCTTTCCGATGCGGATCGCCTCAAATACGAGTTTTGCATACTCAATGTCCGCAAGCGAGGGACTGAACACCTCGTTGATCACGCGCACGTGCCGCGGCGCGATCGCGGATTTTCCGGTGAAGCCGAGGGACTTTGCGTATTCCGCGTCGATGACGATGCCTTCGTCGTCGTTCACATCGGTAAACGGCGTGTCGTATACGTCGACGCCCGCCGCGCGCGCCGCGCAGACGAGGCGTTTTCTGGCGTAGTCGATCTCGTTGCCTGCCTTCGTGCGTTTGCAGCGAAGGTCCGCCGTGAGGTCCTCGCCGCCTAAAAAGAGCGCGGTGACCCGCGGACAGGCGGAGGCGATCTCAAACGCGCGCTCCACGCCCAAAGCCGTTTCGATCAGCGGAATCAGCTTGACCGTGCCGACCGGAATGCCCGATTTTTCTTCGACGGCAGCGATGTACGCATCCAGCGTTCGCATGTCCTCGGCGCTCGACGCCTTCGGCGGCATGATGAGATCGGGCTTCAAGGGCACGATCGCCTCGAGATCGTCCTTCCAGTAGGCGGTGTCGATCGCGTTGATGCGCACGGTGATCTCCACGCCCGCAAACCCCATTTCCTCGATCGCGCTGCGAACGAGAAGCCGCGCCGCGTCCTTTTCGTCCGGCGAAACGGCGTCCTCGAGGTCAAGTATGATGCTGTCCGCGCCGAGCGCGTCGCCGTTGATGATCATGTTCGGCGTGTTGCCCGGCAAAAAGAGCATGCTTCTTCGCATAATTCCCCTCCGTGATTGATCTTTCGGAAAAACTCCCGCAGATAATGTTATTATAACGCCGAACGGACGAACATTCAATAGCGTTTTGCAGTGAAAAAGCAAGCAAAACCGGGCGGTTTCGAATAATATAATGTTCTTTCCCGTTGAGAAAACCGAAAAGGTGTATTATAATAAGTGCGCAATCATGAGCAGGAGGAACGTTTATGTCGTATTCCGGAAGAATGCAGCAAAACCATTCATACAGTGTCTTTTTCGCACCGAGAGGACGTGATCGCATTTACGATCTCGGCATGCAGATCGCGCAGCTTTATCTGTCTCCGTTCGATAAGCTGATCGGCATCATCGGCGAAGCCGGTTCCGGCAAGAGCATGCTGATCAAGGGCATGTTCCCGGGACTGGAACTGACCAACGACGACAACGGCGTAAACATGCGTCCGCTTCCGCTGCTCGACCAATGCAGCGGTGGGTTCTTCACCGCGCATACCTATCACGTCGATATCCGGTTCGAAGCGGCGTTCACGCAGATGGGCGTGCTTGCAAAGGCGATCCTTGAGGCGATCGACAACGGCAAACGCGTGGTCGTCGAGCATTTCGACATGATCTATCCGTTCATGAACGAGCGCAACGCGGATCTGATGATCGGCGTCGGCGACGAGATCATCGTATCCCGTCCCACGCTCTTCGGACCGCTTCCGAGCGAGCTGCACGACAAGGTTGCAAAGTCGATCGTCTACCGCCGCATGGCGCACACCGCGGAGGACCTCTGCGAGATCTTCCTGCCGGAAGAGGAATATAAGCGCGCGCGCCATCGCGACATCAAGCACGGCTTCCTGCTTGCGTTTGACGGGAAGGAGCCGGACGTGGACCTCGACGAGCTTGAGCTGAAGGTCAGCACAGCGATCGCGTCCGACCTGCCGATCTCGTACGTCGACGAAAGCCACGTGCGCATCGGCGACATCGTTCACCCCTGCACCGGTCCGCGCACACACGTTTCGAGCACGGGCAAGGTGGAGGAGTTCCGCCTGCTGCACCGCATCGTGTACGATCCGATCGAGCGCTGCTACCTGATCGCCGGCCGCGTCGGTCCGGGCATCGGCGGCGAAAGCATCGACGACGTCAACGACTTCAATCTCGACTGACCGGAGGCGATATGCAGTACCGGAAACTCGGAAACAGCGATCTGTCCGTCTCCGCGATCGCGCTCGGCACATGGGGGCTCGGCGGCGGCAGCGTGTGGTCGGACCATGATTCGACCGAAGCGGAAGCGAAAAATCTTCTTTCCGCCTGCAAGGAGTTCGGCATCAATTACATCGACACCGCGCCGGTCTACGGCACGGGCGAAAGCGAACGGCTTTTGGGCGAAGCGCTGAAAGGCCGCCGGCATGATTTCATCCTGCAGACGAAGTGCTCTTTGAACTGGCGGAACGAGGGCGGCAACTTCCACTACTCGCGCGACGGCTACACGGTCAACAACGACACGCGCCCGACCGCGATCGTCCGCGACGTCGAGGACTCGCTCAGACGTATGAAGACGGATTATCTCGATTCCGTGATCGTGCATTATGTGTGCGGGAGCTTTCCGGTTTCCGACACGGTCGAAGCGCTCGAACGGCTCAAGGAGCAGGGCAAGATCCGCGCGTACGGGTTAAGCAACAGCCAACCCGCGGACCTCGAAGAATATCAGGGCGCTGGCGGACACGTCGATCTCGTGCAGGAGTTTTTCAGCATTCTGAGCCCGTTCCACGGGCGGGAGTATTTCAAGGCGTGCAAACCGCACGGCACGACGTTTCAGACCTACGGCGTGCTCGAGGAGGGCTTTCTGACCTCGCCCGCGTTCATGGAACGCACGTTCGTAAAAACGGACATCCGCTCCCGCATCCCGTGGGTGCAGCCGGAGGTCAAGGCGGGACTTCGCCGTGCGTTCGACGCTTGGGAACCGGTCCGCGCCGCGCATAACTGCAGCTTTTCGCAGCTCTTTGAAGCGTGGGCGCTCGCGCAGTACGGGAACATGAGCTTGCTCGTCGGCATGCGCAAGCCCGAAAACGTCGCGGACACGGCGAGGTGTCTCGACATCGTTCTCACGCCGGACGAACTTGCTTCCATGGAAGAAGCCGCAAAGCCGATCCAGGTGGAAGTGCTGGATAAATAAACACAAAAAGAAAAAGCTGTGAGCGATCACAGCTTTTTTTATGCGTTGCGTTTGTCCCTCTGGGCAAGAATGACGCCCGCGGTGATCAGCATCGCGCCGAGCACACCCATCCACGAGATCGGTTCGGAAAGAAGAAGCCAGCCCACGATCAGCGTCACGAACGGCGAAGCGTACAGGTAGTTGTTTGTGACTACCACGCCGAGCTCCCGAAATGCGATGTTCCAGAGCGCAAAACAGACCGCGTTGCCGAGAATGCCGAGAAACAGCCAGCTCAGAAGCACCTTCGGCACCGTGAACAGCGGCGCAAGGTCCGGCATGCCGTCGAAGGCGAGCATCAGCGGGATCGAGGTCAGAAACGCCCAGAACATCACGCGCCGCGTAACGAGGAAGCCGTCCATGGTCTCGGTGTATCGCTTGATGAGCACCGAATACACCGCCCACGAAATGCCCGCGAGCAGCGCCAGAAGATCGCCGACCGGGCTTAAATGGAAGTTCAGACTGCCGTTCAAAACCACCAGCACCACGCCCGCGATCGCAAGGACGGAGCCGAACAGCAGGAACTTGCCGAGCCGTTCGTTGCCGCGGCTGAAGATCGCCGCGAGGATCGCCGTGAAGATGGGGGAGAGGCAGACAATGATGCTGACGTTCGCGGCGTATGTATAGGTCAGAGCGGTGTTTTGCAGAAAGAAGTATACGCTGCCGCCGAACAGCCCGATCAATAGAAAGATGCCTTCGTCCTTCCACGAAAGCCGCTGAAACTTCGGACGCATGCAAAGCAGCACGACGTAGGCAAGCGCCATGCGGATCGGCGTGATCTGCAGGGCGGTGAAGCCGGCGTTTAAGAGGTTTTTCGTCAGCACATAGCAGCTGCCCCATACGATGACGGAGAACAGCGCGAAGACATGCCCGAGTATTTTGTTGGAACTGCGATTTTTGATTTCCATAGCTCTTTTCCGCACGAAATTATAGCACAGCGTTCGGTTTTAGGCAATCGAAAGTTTCATATACGATATGCCGAAAACCGGAATCGGACTTGATAAAACTTCATAAATGTACTATAATAATCATGTTATGGGCGCACTGCCCGATCGCTTCTGCGGAGGATCATTATGACGCATATTTTACTCGAAAAAAAGGATCACGTCGCGATCGCGACGGTCAACCGTCCCAAGGCGCTGAACGCTCTCAATTCCGAAGTTCTCAACGATCTGAATACGCTGCTTGACGAGATCGCCGCCGATCCGGAGATCCGCGTGCTTGTTCTGACCGGCAGCGGCGAAAAAGCGTTCGTCGCGGGCGCGGACATCGGCGAGATGTCGACGCTGACGAGGACGGAGGGCGAGGCGTTCGGCAAGAAGGGCAACGATGTGTTCCGTAAGCTTGAAACGCTCCCGATCCCGGCGATCGCCGCGGTCAACGGCTATGCTCTGGGCGGCGGATGCGAGCTTGCGATGGCATGCGATATCCGTCTTTGCTCGGATACGGCGGTGTTCGGTCAGCCCGAGACCGGGCTCGGCATCACGCCGGGCTTCGGTGGCACGCAGCGGCTTGCGCGGCTCGTGGGGCCGGGCATGGCAAAGCAGCTCATCTATTCCGCGCGGAACATCAAGGCGGACGAAGCGCTGCGCATCGGGCTCTGCAACGCGGTGTACCCCGCGGAGGAATTGATGCCTGCGGCGGAAAAGCTCGCGGAAACGATCGCAAAGAACGCGCCGATCGCGGTGCGCGCCTGCAAGAAGGCGATCAACGAAGGGCTGGAAATGCCGATGGACGAGGCGGTCGCGCTGGAAGAAAAGCTGTTCGGCAGCTGCTTCGAGACCGCGGATCAGAAAGAGGGCATGCAGGCGTTTCTCGAAAAGCGCAGACATGACCCGTATCAGAACCGGTAAACAACGGACGGGATCGTCCGAATCATCTAAAAAACAATCAGGAGGAACGAACATGAAAGTTGCAATTTTCGGCGCAGGAACCATGGGCAGCGGTATCGCACAGGTCTTCTCGGCAAGCGGACACACGGCGCTTCTGTACGCGACGAGCGTGGAGAGCGCGCAGCGGCATAAGGACAAGCTCGCGGCGTCTTTGAACAAGCGCGTTCTGAAGGGCAAGATGACGCAGGAAGCGGCAGACGATCTCATGAGCCGTATCGTCGTGGACGAAGTTGCCGCGGCGGCGGACGCCGATCTCATCATCGAGTGCGTGGCGGAGAACATGGCGGTAAAGAAGGAGCTTCTGCAGCGTCTCGACACGCTCTGCAAGGAAGAGGCCGTTTTTGCAACCAACACCTCCTCGCTGTCGATCACCGAGATGGGCAAAGGGCTCATGCATCCGATGGTCGGTCTCCACTTCTTCAATCCGGTTCCGGTGATGAAGCTCGTCGAGGTCATCGCGGGCGCGAACACGCCGACCGAGCTCGTCGAATGGGCGAAGAACCTCTGCGTCGAAATCGGCAAGACGCCGGTCGTCGTCAACGAGGCGCCGGGCTTCGTGGTCAACAAGATCCTGATCCCGTACTGCAACGAGGGCGTCTGCGTGCTGCAGGAAGGCGTTGCATCCGCGGAAGACATCGACATCGCGATGCAGCTCGGCTGCAATCATCCGATGGGACCGCTGCACCTCGGCGATCTCATTGGCTGGGACGTCGTTCTGAACATCATGGACGTGCTCTACAACGAAACGCATGATTCGAAGTACCGCGCCAACGTGCTGATCCGTAAGATGGTCCGCGCGGGCAAGCTGGGCATCAAGACCGGCGAGGGCTTCTTCAAGTACAACAAGTAAGGGGTAAAGGAGAAACAGAATGGATTTTCGTCTGACGAAGGAACAGCTGCTTGTTCGCAAGATGGTCCGCGAATTCGCAGAAAACGAAGTGAAGCCGATCGCTTCCGAGATCGACGAGGAAGAGCGTTTCCCGGCGGAGACCGTCGAAAAGATGGCGATTCCCGGCGGAGACCGTCGAAAAGATGGCGAAGCTCGGCATGATGGGCATCTACTTCCCGAAGGAATACGGCGGAGCGGGCGGCGACGTATTAAGCTATGCGATCACGGTCGAAGAGCTCGCGAAGGTCTGCGGCACCACCGCGGTCATCGTATCGGCGCACACCTCGCTGTGCTGCGCGCCGATCTTTGAGAACGGCACCGAAGAACAAAAGAGAAAATACCTGCCCGACCTGTGCTCCGGCAGAAAGCTCGGCGCGTTCGGTCTTACCGAGCCGAACGCCGGTACCGACGCGTCCGGTCAGCAGACGACCGCGGTGCTGGACGGCGATCATTACGTGCTGAACGGTTCGAAGTGCTTTATCACCAACGGCAGCGTTGCGGACGTGTTCGTGGTGTTCGCCATGACCGATCCGAAGATGGGCAACCGCGGCATCTCCGCGTTCATCGTGGAAAAGGGCTTCAAGGGCTTCTCCCAGGGCAAGCATGAAAAGAAAATGGGTATCCGCGGCAGCTCGACCTGCGATCTGATCTTCGAGGACTGCATCGTTCCGAAGGAGAACCTGCTCGGCAAAGAGGGCGCGGGCTTCAAGATCGCGATGCAGACGCTGGACGGCGGCCGCATCGGCATCGCGGCGCAGGCGCTGGGCATCGGCGAAGGCGCGATCAACGAGGCGATCAAGTACACGAGCGAGCGCGTTCAGTTCAAGAAGCGCATCAGCTCGTTCCAAAACACGCAGTTCCAGCTTGCGGATATGCATACCCGTATGCAGGCGGCGCAGTTTTTGGTCTACAATGCCGCGCTGAAAAAGCAGGCGCACGAGCGCTGCAGCATGGAAGCCGCGATGGCAAAGCTGTTTGCCGCGGAAGCCGCGTCCGACGTGACGCGCCGTGCGGTGCAGCTGTTCGGCGGTTACGGCTATACGCGTGAATATCCCGTCGAGCGCATGATGCGCGACGCGAAGATCACCGAGATCTACGAGGGCACCAGCGAGGTCCAGCGCATGGTCATCGCCGCGAACCTCGGTGTGAAGTAAGAAGGAGGGCAGAGAACATGAAGATTTTTGTCACGGTAAAGCAGGTTCCCGATACCTCCGGTACGGTCGCCGTCAATCCGGACGGCACGCTGGACCGCGCGTCCATGCAGACCATCATCAACCCTGACGACATGAACGCGGTCGAGGCCGCGCTGACCTTAAAGGACGAGCTCGGCTGCAAGGTCGTTGCGTTCACGATGGGACCGCCGCCCGCCGAGGGCATGCTCCGCGAGCTCATGGCAATGGGCGTGGACGAGGGCGTTCTCATCACCGCGCGCGAATTCGGCGGTTCCGACACCTATGCGACGAGCCAGATCATTGCGGCGGCGATCGACACCTACGGCGTCGAGCCCGAGGATATCATCCTCGCGGGACGTCAGGCGATCGACGGCGACACCGCGCAGGTCGGTCCGCAGATCGCGGAAAAACTGCACCTGCCGCAGGTCACCTACGCGGGCGAGATCCAAAAGGACGGCGACGTGCTCACCGTAAAGCGCATCCTTGAGGACGGCTACATGACGGTCAAGGTCCACACGCCCTGCATGATCACCTGCATCAAGGAACTCAACAATCCGCGTTACATGAACATCGGCGGCATCTTCGAGTGCTACAATAAGCAGGTCGTCACCATGACGTACGAAACGCTGAAGGATCATCCGCTGATCGACAAGAGTACGATCGGCCTTCTGGGCTCTCCCACGAACATCCTCACGTCGTTCACACCGCCGCAAAAGGGCGCAGGCATGATGCTTGCGGGCGACGGAAAAGAAACCACCGACAAGCTCGCGGGCATCCTTGCCGCGAAGCACATCATCTGAGGAAGGGGGAACGGAATCATGTTTAACAGCAGCGATATTGAGGCCTTCAAGAACGTTTGGGTGTTCTGTGAACAGCGCAACGGCGAAATGATGCCCACCACCTTCGAACTGATCAGCGAGGGCAGAAAGCTTGCCGACGAGCTCGGCGTGGAGCTTTGCGGCATTCTCCTCGGCGACGACGTCGACGGCATCGCGCCCGAGCTCGGCGTTTACGGCGCGGACAAGGTCTATGTTTACAACAGTCCGCTTCTCAAAACCTTCACGACCGACGCGTATACCAAGATCATCACCGATGCGGTCGCGGAGTTCAAGCCCGAGATCCTTCTGTTCGGCGCATCCACGATCGGCCGCGACCTCGCGCCGCGCTGCGCAGCCCGGCTGCACACCGGCCTCTGCGCAGACTGCACGCATCTGGATATCGACCTCGATAACTACCAGAAGTTCCTGAAAGAAGCGTCCACGCTTCCCGAGGACCGCATCGAGCGCACGAAGAGCGTCAAGCTCGCGGGCGCGGATCATTCCGTCGCGCGCGACCTCAAGATGACGCGTCCGGCGTTCGGCGGACACCTTATGGCGTCCATCATCTGCCCGCGCTTCCGTCCCGCGATGGCGACGGTGCGTCCCGGCGTGATGAAGAAGCGCGAGAACAGGCGGACCGCCGAGATCCTGCATCTGATCGGCGCGGACTACATCGTGTCGGTCGGCCGCGGCATTTCCAAAGACGTCGAAAAGGGTCTCGCCCTTGCCGAAGAGCTTGCAAACGAGCTCGGCGGCGTGGTCGGCGCGTCCCGTGCCTGTGTCGACGCCGGCTGGATCGGCGCGGATCATCAGGTCGGACAGACCGGCAAGACCGTCCACCCGAAGGTATATATTGCGCTCGGCATCTCCGGCGCGATCCAGCACAAGGCGGGCATGCAGGAATCCGAATGCATCATCGCGGTCAACAAGAACGAAACGGCGCCGATTTTCGAGTGCGCGGACTACGGCATCGTGGGTGACCTCTTCAAGGTCGTGCCCGAGCTCATCGAATCCATCCGCGCTGCCAAAGCGGCGAAATAATCTCCCAAAATCAAGCGATCCCGGAGTTTGCCTCCGGGATCGTTTTTTTCTTTAGGTTTTTCAGTCCACCATGGATTTCAGGTTCTCTGCCACGGTGATCGGAGCGGCGGTTGCCGCCCTGACCTGGTCGACGGTGAATTCCGGGTTGATCTCGGTCATCAGAAGACCGTTCTCGGTGACTTCGAGGACGCACATCTCGGTGATGATCTTCTTGACGCAATGCGAAGCGGTCAAGGGGAGACGGCACTTCTCGAGGATCTTCGGATTGCCCTTCGCGGTGTGCTCCATGCAGACGATGCAGTTGCGCGCGCCGACGCACAGGTCCATCGCGCCGCCCATGCCGGGCATGCGTTTGCCGGGAATGATCCAGTTTGCGAGGTTGCCTTCCTGGTCGACTTCGAGCGCGCCGAGGAAGCACGCGTCCACGTGACCGCCGCGAATGAGGCCGAAGTTCGTTGCGGAGTCGATGAAGCCGCCGCCGAACGCCACGGAAGCGACGTTGCCGCCCGCGTCGACGACATGGTACGGATCATAGTTCGCGTCCTCGGGCTTCGGCGTCGCGCCTGCGCCGACGATGCCGAGCTCGGCATGGATCACAAGGTCAACGCCCTCGGGAAGGAAGCCGGGAATCATGGTGGGAAGGCCGATGCCGAGGTTGACGACGTCGCCGTCCTTCAGTTCTTTCGCGCAGCGCTTTGCGATGAAAGCTTTGATTTCGTTCTTATCCATTACTTTCTCTCTCCTTCCACGATGTAGTCGACGCACATGCCGTAGGTGTGGATGTTCTCGGGCTCGATCTCGCCGACGGGAACGAGGTATTCGGTTTCGGCAATGACAACGTCCGCCGCGGTCGCCATGACCGTGTTGAAGTTGCGCATCGTGCCCTTGTACCAGCAGTTGCCGGCTTCGTCGCACTTATAGGTGCCGAGGAGCGCGAAGTCCGCGTGGATCGGCTTCATCAGAAGGTACGGCTTCCCGTCGATCTCCTGCTTGCCGAGGCAAAGCGGGCTTTCCTCGATCAGCGTATCGACGCCGACGGGGGTCAGAACGCCGCCCAGTCCCGCGCCGCCCGCGCGGATGCACTCCGCCATGGAGCCCTGCGGGATCAGGTTGACTTCCAGCGTGCCGGCGTTCATCTGTTCGCCGACCTCGGGCGTCATGCCGACGTGCGTTGCGATGACGCGCTTGACCTGATGATTGTGGATGAGCTCCGCGATACCGAAGAACTCTTCGCCCATGGGACCTGTGGCTCTGCCCATATCGTTTGCGATCAGCGTAAGGTCCTTCGTGCCGAGCTTCACAAGCTCTTTGACGATGGCGCGCGCCTGTCCGCAGGCGAGAAAGCCGCCGCACATGACGGTTGCGCCGTCGGGAATCATTTTCGCTGCCTCAGCGGCAGTGATGACCGGTTTCTTTGCCATGATTGTTCCTCCTTGTTGATTCTGTATCGAAGCGGTTTATTTCATGCCGCGTTTGACCATTTCCGTCACGACGAAGCTCGCGACGTCGTCGCCGTACGTGCCCGCGCCGAAGCCCGCGTCGAAGCCCAGCTCCTTTGCAAGCTCATGTGTGATGCGCGGACCGCCGCAGACCACCACGAACCGGTCGCGAAGCCCTTCGGCTTCCAGAAGCTCGATCAGGTTCGTGAGGTTCTGAATGTGGATGTCCTTCTGTGTGACCGTCTGCGAAACGAGCAGCGCGTCCGCATGGACCTCAAGCGCTTTTTTGATGAAGTCCTCGTTCGGGACCTGCGAGCCGAGGTTGTACGCCTCGATCATCTCATAGCGCTCCACGCCGTAGTGCCCGGCGAAGCCCTTGCGGTTCATGATCGCGTCGATGCCGACCGTGTGCGCGTCGGTGCCGGTACTTGCGCCCACCATCACGACCTTGCGGCCGATGTGCTCGCGGATATAGTCGTTCGTTTCTTCCATGGTCATCACGTCGGATTCGACGGTGATGACGTGGATATCCTCATAGTTCACGGTGTGCACGCAGCTGCCGTAGACCACATAGAAAGTGAACTCCTTGTCGAGCGGGGCGTGATACGTCACGTTCGGCTCGTCCAGGCCCATTTTCTTCGCGATCTGCCGCGCCGCTTCCACGCCGCGTTCGTCGTCCTTGACGGGGAGGGTGAAGCTCAGCTGCACCTTTCCGTCGTTCATCGTGTCGCCGTACGGTTTCAGGCGCGTGAGGTCGAGCGTGGTGTCGAACTCGATTTTATGCGTGTTGTATAATCCGCTGCTCATTCGTTTGCCACCTTGCCTTTCATAACCTCGATGAACGGGTTGAAGTAGGAATCATCCTTTACGACGACGCCGTTCAATCCCTTGCCGCCGTCCTTCGGACGCTTGACGTCCGCGAAGATGCCGCGCTCCAGCGTGGTGAACAGCCCGAGCGTTTCGATCTCCTTCAAAAGCTCGGTCGCCTTTGTTAAGACCTCGTTTGCGCGGGTGCGGATGATGCCGCCCTCCTTGAAGGTCAGCTCGCTTCCGAGGTCCTTCATCGTGCGGAAGATGTACTGCGCGTTTTCGATCGACAGCGCGCGGTCCGACATGAACGGCGTATGGATCGCCTCGGTCATCATGCCGAGCAAATGCAGCTTCTGGTTCGTCAGGATCGTAACCATGTTAAACAGCGCATCCTGAATGTGCCCGCGGAAGATGTTGCCGGTCATGTACTTGGTCGGCGGCATGTACTTTAACGGCGCGTTCGGGAAGATCTCGCGCGCCATTTCCGCCTGCGCAAGCTCGTAGAGGAACGTGTTTTCCACGGCGGGATCCATTTCGAACGCGTGTCCGAGTCCCATCTGCTCTTCGCGCATGCCCGCGCACTTCGCGAACGCTTCGTTCAAAAACTGCGAAGCAAGCACCGTGTGCGCCGAGGTGATCGCGTCGTCGGTCGTGAGGTAGTTGTCCTCGCCGGTGTTGATGATGACGCCCGCGTAACCGTTGATGATGCGGGAAAAGTACTGGTCGACGATCGTGCGCTGCATGTTGATGTCGCGGAACAGAATGCCGTACAGCGCGTCGTTCAGCATGACGTCGAGCCGTTCCAATGCGCCCATCGCCGCGATCTCGGGCATGCACAGACCCGAGCAGTAGTTGCACAGCCGGATGTACCGGTGCTGCTCCTCGCCGACCTCGTCGAGCGCCGCGCGCATCAGGCGGAAGTTCTCCTGCGTGGCGTAGGTGCCGCCGAAGCCCTCGGTCGTCGCGCCGTAGGGAACGTAGTCCAGAAGCGACTGACCGGTCGTGCGGATGACCGCAATGATGTCCGCGCCCTGCTTCGCGCCCGCCTTCGCCTGCACGATGTCCTCGTAGATGTTGCCGGTCGCGACGATGATGTAGAGGTACGGACCCTGCTTGTCGCCGAAGCGGCCGAGGTATTCGTTGCGCTTCGCGACGTTTTGGTTGATGCGCGTCATTGCCGCGTCGATGTGCGGCTGCAGCGCGCTGCGGATCTCGCTTTCCTTGTGCGCGGGAAGCTTCGTAAGGTCGATCTCGCCTCTGTCGATCGCTTCCGCAACGCCCTGCGGGTCGAGCCCCGTTTCCAGCATCGCGTTGCCGAGATGCCAGGCGGCGCCCTGCGGAAGCAGCGCGTTTTCGGTCAGATAGTCCACGACGACGTTCGGCATGGGAACGTCCATGTCGTTGACGCCGTCGATGCCCAAAAGACGGCAGACGGTGCGCTCCACCGTGACGGTGGTGTGCAGGTCGATAAAGCGCTGTACGTCGGCGGCGACGTGCGCCGCGCTTGCGCGCGCTTCATTGACCAGATCGAAATTCAAGCCGAGTTTGCTTTCCATAGCCGGTCCTCAGTGCTTGACGTGCCGCTCGTTGCGGAGAAGCTTCGTCGGTTCGAGGTAATGCTGCTTCGTGCCCTCGGCAACGTACGCGACGCCGGTTTTTTCGATCTTTTTCTTGCCGGTGCAGACGTCGCAATGGCAGTTCTGCACGTAGTGTTCCGGCTCGGTATAGGACGTGATGACGCCCTCGAAGTTGCGGAGAATGATCTTTCTCGGCGTCTGCGAGATCAGGTAGGTCGGCATGACGGGCGTCTTGCCGCCGCCGCCCGGCGCGTCGACCACGAACGTGGGAACGCAGTAACCGGAGGTGTGTCCGCGCAGCGCTTCCATGATCTCGATGCCCTTCGATACCGGCGTGCGGAAGTGCGAAAGACCGAGCGAGGGATCGCATGCGTAGATGTAATACGGGCGCACGCGCATCTTGACGAGCCCGTGCACGAGCTCCATCATGACGTGGCTGCAGTCGTTGATGCCCGCGAGCAGAACGCTCTGGTTGCCCAGCGGAATGCCTGCGTCGGCGAGCATGGCGCACGCCTTTGCGGCTTCGGGCGTAAACTCCTTCGGCGTGTTGAAATGCGTGTTGAGCCAGATCGGATGGTATTTTTTGAGCATATTGCAAAGCTCCGGCGTGATGCGCTGCGGGCACACGACCGGCGTGCGCGAGCCGAGACGGATGATCTCCACATGCGGGATCGCGCGAAGCCGCGAAATAATGCTCTCAAGGATCGTGTCGCTGACCATCAGCGCGTCGCCGCCGGAAAGAAGCACGTCGCGCACTTCGGGATGGTTCGCCACGTATTCGATGCACTTGTCGATCTGCGACATCGGAACGCCGCAGTCGTTCTGCCCCGCGAAGCGGCGGCGCGTACAGTGACGGCAGTACATGGAGCACATATCCGTGATCAGGAACAGCACGCGGTCGGGATAGCGGTGGGTGAGACCGGGCGTCGGGGAATCGGTGTCCTCGTGCAGCGGATCGGCGTCCTCATAATCGGCGTAGTCGAGCTCCTCCGCACGCGGGATCGCCATCTTGCGGATCGGATCATAAGGATCGTCGAGATCGATCAGCGAGAGATAGTACGGCGTGATCGCCATGCGCAGTTTGCCGAGCGTCTTTTTGATGCCTTCCTCTTCTTCGGGGGTCAGCGTCATGACCTTCTTGAGATCGTCGAGCGTTTCGGCGCGATTCTGAACCTGCCAATGCCAGTCGTTCCACTGTGCTTCGGGGACGTCTGCAAAAAGACCGTTACGGGTTTTCATAGAGTTTCCTCCTTGATCGTTCGGAATAAAACCGCGAGAGCGGGACGCTTCCGTCCGCTCTCGCAAGGGGTTCAGCAGTATTTCTCGTCGAACAGCTTTCTGAGCTTTTCGTTCTCGCGGAGCACGTTCAGCGTGATTTCGGCATGGTTCTTGGTGTAGCCGTTGCCGACGATCATGGTGACGTCCTTGCCGACGCCTTCCGCGCCCAGAGCCGCCTTCGTGAAGGAGGTCGCCATGGAGAAGAAGTATACGAGACCGTCGTCGCGGACCGGGAGGATCGCGCTCATCTCGCAGGATTCGATGTTGACGCAGCAGATGGAGATGTCGTACTCCTTGCCGCCGTTGACTTCAAGCGCCTTTTCCAGCACTTCGACGGGCTTCGTGCAGTCCGCCACGATGACGTCGGTGTAAACGCCGAGCTCGATCAGCGCGGGAACCTGCTTCGGGTTCCGGACAACGCCGACGACCTTGCCGTTCGGGCCGACCTTCTTCAGTGCTTCCCAGCCGCAGAGCACGCCGGATTTGCCGTTTGCGCCGAGGATCAGCACGGAATCGCCTTCCTTCGGGAGCTTTCTTGCCTGCGCGGGTGCGCCGGCAACGTCAAGCGCCGCAAGCGCGAGCGCTTCGGACATGTCTTCGGGGAGCTTCGCGTAGATCGCGGACTCAAACAGGACCGCCTGACCGTCGATGTCGACGCGGTCGATATCCTTGTGGATCGCCTTGATGCGGTCGATCTTCAAAGGCGTCATGGACAGGGAAACGAGGGATGCGATCTTGTCGCCGACCTTGAGATCGAAGTCGGGCTTCTTCAGAAGGTCCTCGCCGATGTACGCGACCTTGCCGATGAACATGCCGCCCGAGCCGGTGACCGGGTTCTGCTGCTTGCCGCGTTCCGCAACGATGCCGAGGATCATTTCGCCGATCTTCTGCTCGTCGCCGCCGCACGCTTCTTCGATCTGCGTGAAGGAAGCGGAGTCGATGTTCAGCGAGATGACGTCGCAGATGATCTCGTTCGAATAACGCTTCGTCATGTCGTTGTCGATCTTCCATGCCGCCTGGGTAAGAACGCCCTTCGGCTCGATGACGCGGTGAGTGCCGTACTTATTGCCCTTTAACTGTTCCATTGTTGTTCCTCCTGAAATGTATTTTGAATGGGTTTTGATTGCGATTATTTGCGCGGAGCCATGCCGAGGATCGCGCGCGCCTCGTCGGGCGTTGCGATCTCTCTGCCGAGTTCCTTCGCGAGGCGGACGACCTTTTCGACGAGTTCGCCGTTCGAAGCCGCCTTGTGACCTTTGCCGAGGTACACGTTGTCCTCGAAGCCGACGCGGACGTTGCCGCCCATAATGATGCCGGCTGCTGCCATCGTCCAGGCGGATCTGCCGACGCCGGTGACCGTCCAGGTCGAGCCCGCGGGGATCTTCGAAACCATGAATGCGAGGTTGTCGACGGTCGCGGGCGCGCAGCCGGGCACGCCGAGAACGAAGTTGAACTGCATCGGCGCGCCGGGGACTTCGCCTTTCTTCGCCATGTTCAGCACGGTGTCGAGATGTCCGAGCTCGAAGCATTCATACTCGGGCTTGATGCCGTTCTCGATCATGCGCCTGCCGAACGCGCGCATGGTGGGCATGGTGTTTTCAAACACTTCGTCGCCGAAATTGCAGGTGCCGCAGTCGAGCGTCGCCATCTCGGGCATGAGCTCGGTCGGCTGCAGACGCTCTTCGGGCGTCATGCCGGTCGCACCGCCGGTCGACGGGATCATGATGACGTCGGGAAGCTCTTTGCGGATCGCGTCCATGACCACGCGGAAACGTTCGCGGTCCTGCGTGGGGGTGCCGTCGTCCTCACGGACGTGCACGTGGATGATCGCCGCGCCCGCTTCGTACGCGAGCTTCGCTTCGCGCACCATTTCCTCCACGGTATAGGGGACGGCGGGGTTGTTCTGCTTGGTGACTTCCGCGCCGCAGATGGCGGCGGTGATGATCAGTTTCTCCATAATTCCCTCCGTTATTTGTCCTGGCTGTGATCGATGCGCTGGCAGTCCTTCGGCGTGACGCAGGTGCCGTGCGCGCGGCAGACCACGATAGGTTCCGGCAGAACTTCCGCCGCGCTCGGGCTGATGTCGGGGCGCGCCTGAATGATCTTGCGCGCTTCGAACGTCATGCCGCGGGAGGTATTGCCGATGCGGTCGATCTCGCCGTACGCTTCGATGTAGTCGCCCGCATAGACCGGCGCGAGAAACTCGACCATGTCGTACGCGCAGAACAGACCTTCGTCCCCGTCGCACTTGATGAGAAGCTCGGTCGCAACGTCGCCGAACAGATGCACCATGTGCGCGCCGTCAACCAGGTTTCCGCCGTAGTGTGCATCCTTCGCGCTCATGCGGAGTCGGATCAGGGATGTGATTTTTTCCATGTGTCATTCTCCTTCTTGTGAATTGCATTTTCAATGGGATCGGCATCTCCGAAGTCTTCGAAGCGCGTTTCGAATAAAAAAAGGCGCTGTCGGTCGACGATCGACCAATAGCGCTCCATGCTCTTTGAACATGACAGCACCGCCGCTTACACGGCGACGCCAGGAACCGGATCGGGCGCATCCGTTTCCTTCGGCGGACAACCCCTTTCCCGAGCGATTTTCCGGCTGCCCTGCCGATCGAACGGGTACCCTGCTGTCCGCGCCTCTATTGAAGACCAGATGGATTTTTGCATAAAAATTATACCCGATTTTTGCGGTCGTTGTCAAGAATATTCCTATTGAAATAAACAGTAATGCGAAAATGTCAACGGGAAACGGCATTCTGCCGCGTAACATAGATATGCGCGATTGCGAACAGGATCGCAAAGCCGGCAAGCAGCCAGTGCCTGAGGAGCAGTCCGCTCAGCAGAAAGATGCATGCGGGAATAATGGCAAGCGAAAGCGCAAGCCCGGCATTTTTCACTTTCAGATACCGCGCAAACAGAACCCAGTATGCGGTGAGCAGTGAACCGTTTCCGAAAAGATAAAGCACCATAGCGAAAACACTTGCAAAGCCGAATTTCCAAACGAGCAGAGGCAGCCACATCAGAACGATGCAGGCGTACCGTCCGATCTGCTCCAATACATCCATCAGCCGGTTTGTGCAGCGGTTCTTTTCATTCCGGTTCTTTATCGCATAAACGATATTGGGTATGATCAGCAGGATGACGATGATCACGCCGAAAAGGTTGATCCAGCCGAATTTCATATCAGTACGCCCGCTCGATGCGCTCTAAAATTTCCGGTTTCAGCGACAGCATCCGGCAGATGTTCAGCGCGTCCTTCGGGCAGTCCGCTTTGCCTTCCACACGGTACAGCCCGTAGTTCATGTGCCGCGCGATGACCGCGACGCCGTCTTCGCCCGCCGCCTGAAGCTCGACCCTGATCGCATCCGGATCGACGTCCTTCAATCCGATGATCTGGTAGTGCGTACGGGCGTTTTCGGCAACGCCGTCGTAATGCGTCGCAAGGATCGAGATCGCGTTCGCGCCGTTCAGGTATCGCGTCACCGCCTGTACGATCACCGCGCCCTCGTCGGGGTTCGTACCGCGCGCAAGCTCGTCGATCAAAAACAGCGAATAGCCCTGTTCGACTTCCTTCAGCGCGGCGTTGAACCGCACGATCTCGGAACCGAAGCCGGAAAGACCCGACTGCATGGACTGCGCGTCGTCGAACAGCATGTGCAGACTGTGAAACATCGGAATGCGCGCCGCTTTTGCACAGACCAGAAAGCCCGCGTGCATCAGCAGCACGTTCAGCGCGACGGTCTTCATCGCGACGCTCTTGCCGCCCATGTTCGCGCCGGTGATGACCGTTGCGCCGCGGTCGGCGGCGATCGAAACGGGCACGAACGCACGCCCTTTTTCGCCCAGAAGATCGACAAGCTCCGGGTTAACCATGTCGACGAGCTCCAGCGCGGTCTCCGCAATCTCGGGGCGCACGCCGCCGTATTTCTTCGCAAACAGCGCCTTCTGGATCAGAACATCGAGCCGTCCCGCGGCGTCCGCGTCCGAACGCATGGCGGAAATGCAGGGGAGAAGCGCGTCGCACATCGCTTTGCGGATCTTCCGTTCCTCGGCGTCCTCGTCCGCGCACACGCGCAAACGTTCCGCGCGGATCGCGTCCTTTTCCGCGTCCGTCCGCGCCTCGTACAGCCGCTGCTCCAAAAGCTTTTTCTCTCTCCGGATCGTGCGAAGCGGCTCCGACGCGCCGTCGGGAATATAAAACCCGCGGGAGCGCGTGTGCTCCGGATCGAGCACGTCGAGCGCGCCTTCGGGATCGAAAAAAGCGATGCCTTCGGCATGTGCGGTCTCGTTCATCCGGGTAAACAGCGGGATCAGCTCGCTCACGCGCAGCAGAAACCCCTTGAGCTCAAACAGCTCCACGTGATCGAGACACGCGCCCTCGGAAAGCCGCTTGATCGAGCCGCGCACATCCTTCATCTGACACAGCACGAGCATGATCTTTTCATAGAGCGGACCGAGCGCGTCCGCCGCGTTCTTTGCGCGTTCCGTGTTGCCGAGCTCGATTTCCAGCTCGTCCCGCTCATCCGGCGCATAGAAGCGAAGCTTCCGCACGCGTTCGATGCCGAACGGACTGCACGCATGCAGACTGTCCGTAACGTATTGCAGACCGATTTTCACTTTATCGTCAAAGCCGATCGAGATCATGTTGCGCCTCCTTTACATTGATGACCGGAACGTTCACCGCCGCCTGCACGGCGCGCCGGAACGCATCGGGATCGAACTTCCAGCCGTAGGCGGACACGGGGTTGACCGTCACGCAGAGCACGTTTGCCGCCTCGACCGTTTCCAGCGAAACGTTGCGGATCGCGAGTTTGTCGAGCGTGTCCGGCGAAAGCAGGACCTTGCTCGGATCCTTTACGACCAGCCGGACGTTTTTCAGGACGCCGCTTTTCAGAAGCGGCAGGACCGCGGAATCGGAGAGCGCGCCGGGAACAAGCGCTTCGCCGGTTTCTTTGAGCACGTCTGCGAGCGGCAGATCGGACGGTTCCGGCACGGTCGCCGCTTTTTTGAGATTCATGACGCGGAAGATGTTTGCGGTATCCCTTACGACCTTTTCCATGCGCATATCGTAGCTTGCGCCGGTGCACAGGATCACGCTTTCCGCAACCGTGCGCGCGCCGAGCGATTTTCTGCCGAGCGCGCCGTCGATGATCGCCTGCTCTGCGCCGAGCGAGAAGAACAGGTCCGAAACGGTGCGAAGCTGCGAGGTGATGGAGGGACCGGCAAGCTGCACGCTGCCCGCGCTCCTTGCGCGGACGAGCACGACTTCGCCGAGCGGCGTGGGAATGCCGGTGGTGTAAACGATCTCCTGCGTGATATCGGAAAGCGCAAGCATGTCCTTCGCAGTCGCGATCAGCGTGCCTTCCGGAACGAAGATGCCCGGCTTTTCCGTGCCGGTCACGACGTCGACGGATTCGCCGTCGCGGCCGATCGAGGTCAGCCCCAAAACGCGCCCGTGCGACCGGCGGAGAAGCCAGTTCAGCACGGTCGTTTTGCCCGCGTTTTTGCACATTCCGACAATGGAGAGCGTTTTTGCCCGATTGACGGTTTCCAGAAGCGCTGTGTTCATCCGGACGTCCTTTCGTATCGTTTCAACCATATTATCATATCATATCCGCATCGAAAAGAAAAGGGCCAAAGCGGGAAGAGCCGAAAGTCCGTTTGATTGACAAATATGGCGTTTCGTTATACAATATATTGTCATCCGCCGGGCCGCGCATGCCGCCGACAGACGGAAACGACAGAGGGCGACATGAAGAAAACAACGCAGAGGATCATCATTCTTGCATCACTGATTGCAGCCGTCGGGCTGTTCGTGCTGTTCCTTTCCGACATTCTGATACCGTTTATCCGCATGGAGCTTGCAAACGATATCGACGGCGCAAAGGAGCTTCTGGCTTCCCGCGGCGTTCTGGGCTTCCTGTCCGTCGTGCTGGTCGAAGCGCTGCAGATGGTCGTCGTCTTCATTCCCGCGGAGTTCATTCAGATTTCATCCGGTTTAAGCTATCCGTTCTATATCGCGCTGCTTTTGTGCGATCTCGGCGTATGCGTCGGCGCAACGATCATCTATGTTCTCGTCACGCTGTTCCGGTTTTCCAGCAACGCTTACGAGCGCAACGAAAAAAAGATCGAAAAGCTTGCCGCAAAGGTCAAAAAAGACCGCGGCACGCAGATGCTTCTGTATCTGCTGTTCATCATGCCGCTGATTCCGTTCGGCGCGATCTGCTATTACGGCAGCTACCGGAAAATGAAATACACCCGGTACATCTTCACCGTTGCCACCGGCGTTATTCCGTCGATCGTGACGTCCAACCTGATGGGGCTTGCGGTGCGGTATTTTATCGCGAACGATCTTCCGTTCTGGCTGCTGATCCTCATCATCGTCCTTCTTGCCGGCATTTTGCTTGCCGTGCTGTTTCTGTTCCTCAACCGGTTTTATTTCCGGCAGGACGAGTGTACGCCGGATTCGGTATTCATGACCGGCTTTTTCGGCGCGCTGCACCGGTTCTGCCGTCACCGTCAGCGCCTGCACGTCGACGATGAAAAGATCCGGGATCTCCAGACCCCGTACATCGTGCTCTGCAATCATGAGTCGTTCTTCGACATGTACTATATGAACCGGCTGCTTTCATGCGCGCCGATGAACGCGTCCTATGTCGTCAACAAGCATTATCTGTCGCACCCGCTGATCCGGAAGATCGCTTCAAAATCCGGCGCCGTTCCGAAAAAACTCTTTTATCCGGACGTTGCGGTCCCGCTGCAGATCATGCGCATGCTGAAAAAGGGCTATCCGGTCGTCATTTTCCCCGAGGCGCGGCTTTCGGTCGACGGCAGATCGTATCCGATCGTCGACCGGAGCGCATCGTTCTATCGCCGGCTGAAAACGGACATCGTGATCGCGAAGATCCGCGGCGCGTATTTTGCAAAGCCCAAGTGGCGCAGACGCTTCTTCCGCACCGATATCTTTATTTCCGCGGACCGCGTAATCACCAGGGACGAGATCGCCGCGATGACCGACGACGCGCTGAACCGGCTGATCGACGAGTCGATCGCCTACGACGAATCGAAGGATCCGGTCGGCGTCTTCCGGCAGGCGGACAAGGCGAAGGGGCTTCAGAATATCCTGTACCGCTGCGCGGACTGCGGCGCGCTGTATACCACGAGGGGCGTCGGAAACGAGCTCGTCTGTTCGGCGTGCGGAAAGACGCACCGGCTCAACGAACGGTATCTTTTCGAGGACGAGCCGTTCTCGATCGGCGAATACTATGAGCGAATCAGGGCGCTCGAGAAGAAAGAACTGCCGGAGCTCCGCCTCGAAGCGGACGTCGACACCGTGATCTTCCGCGACACGGGGAAATACAGAACGCGCGAAAAAGGACATTGCACGCTTTCCGCGGAGGGCTTTTCCTACCGTTCGGACAGCGTGACGTTTACGATCGGCTTTGATGCCCTGCCCGCGCTTCCGTTCTCCGTCGATGCGGAGTTTGAGACCTATTACAACGGAGATCAGTACTATTTCTACCCGAGGGAAAACCGTCGGCAGGTCGTGCGCTGGGCGCTGATCGTCGACATCGTCAAGGAGATGCGCGATGAAGAAAAACGGTAAAACACTCGTCAACCTGTCGACCAAGACGTTCATTCAGGTCGTCGTTCTGCTGTTCGTGCTGATGCTCGCGGCAATCGTGCTCACATACGTGATTCCGAAGGGCGCATTCGGCACGACCGCGGACGGGAAAACAGATTATCTGGACTATCGGCCCGTCGAGGGAGCGAAGGGCATTCCGGTCTGGAAGGGGCTTCTGGCGCCGTTCCTCGTGTTCGGCTCGGACAACGGGCTGACGCTGATCATGCTGTCGCTGTTCCTTGTCATGGTGTTTGCGGCGTTTCAGGTGATGAACGACGTCGGCGGCATCCGTGCGCTGGTCGGCGCCGTTGCAAGACGGTTTCAGAAGCGGCGCGCGCTGCTTCTGTGCATGATCGCGCTGGTGTTTATGGCGTTCGGCGCGTTCCTCGGACTGTTCGAGGAGATGCTTTCGATGCTGCCGATCGTGACCGCGCTGTGCGTGCTGATAGGATACGACTCGTTCACGGGATTTCTCGTCTGCATCATCGCCTGCGGGTTCGGCTTTGCAAGCGCGATCACCAATCCGTTCACGGTTTTGCTCGCGTCCGAGATCATCGGTGATGTACCTGCTGCTGCTCGGCTTCGTCTTCCTGTACGTCCGGAAGCTCAAAAAAGACCCGGCGTCGAGCTTGACCCTCGCGCACGACGAAACGCTCCGCGAGGCGGGTGCGGCGGACGAACAGAACGCGATCGCGCCGCAGGACGAAAAGCGCATCCGGCTGACGTATATCGTGTTCCTGCTCGTTTGTCTCGGGCTGATCATCGCGTGTTCCGCGATTCCCGCGCTGCGCGATTATACCGTGGTCGTGCTGATCGCGTACTTCCTGATCTTCGGACTCCTTGCGGGCTTCCTTTCCGCAAAGGCGGCAAAGCCGGTGTTTCTGAGCTTTTGGAAGGGGATCGTGGGCGCGCTGCCGACGATCGTGTTCATCGCGCTGGCGTCCTCGATCAAGTACATCTTCGACGAGGGTGCGATCATGCCGACGATCGTGCATTCGATCAACACGCTTGTTTCCGGGCACAGCCCGTTCCTCGTTGCGCTCGTGCTGTACGCGATCATTCTCGTGCTTGAGTTCTTCATTTCGTCCTCGACGGCAAAGGCGATCCTCGTCATGGGTATGCTCGCGGTGGTCAGCGTTCCGCTCAGTAAGCAGATGCTCGTTCTGATCTACACCTTTGCCGACGGCTATACGAACGTGCTGTTCCCGACGTCGCCGGTTCTTCTGATCTCGCTCTCGATGATCGGGATCGACTACTTCAAATGGGTGAAGAAGAGCGTGCCGCTGTTCGCGCTGAACCTTGCGCTGGTCGTTGCGTTCCTAGCGCTCGGCATCGCGTTCGGATACTGACGGTTTCGCAAAAGCCCGTCCGGTCAATGCTTGACACGGTACGGGCTTTTCCTGTATCATGAAAAAAAGGGTATTCAGAGGGGATGCTATGCTGTTATCAAGTGTTGAATCCGGGCGCCGGATCCTTTCTTTCGGCGATCGGCAGGTTTTTGTCCATTCTTCCGATCTTCCTTTCATAACGGCGATCCGCCGTGAAAAAACGTATGAAGCCAACCGCGGCACGGTGAAGGAACGCGTGACGGAAGTCGAGCGCGTCCCGCTTGCCGACGTGTCCGAAACCGGCGGCGGACTGACGTTTTCGGCAAAGGGGCACAGCGTTTCGGTCGCTGTTTCCGAACTGCCGGACGGCGTGCAGCTTGCGCTTTCCGGCGAGGACGGCTGGGCGTATGAATTCCGGCTTCCGGCAATCGAAAACGAAGCGGTGTTCGGCGGCGGCGAGCAGTACCGCAAGACGAACCTGCGCGGCGAAACGGTCGTGAACTTCGTTTCGGAGCACATCAAAGCAACGACGATCATCGAGAAGGCGCTTCTGCCGCGTTTCCTGTATCGCGAAAAGCCGCATTCCGCCATCGGCAGCTACGCGCCGATGCCGGTTTTTGTGACCGATCGCGGGCGGATGATCCGGTTCGACACCGCATCCGACGGCAAATCGACCTTCGGGAAAGACACGTATACGTTCGTCTTTGACGCCTGCCCGAAATCGCTCTCGGTCACGTTCGGCGACAGCTTCGACGCGCTTCTGACCGCGTATGCGGCGCGTGTCGAAAACCGGCAGTATCTGCCAGACTGGTGCTTCGACGGCATGATCCTCGGCATTCAGGGCGGCACGCAGACGATCCTCGAAAAGACGTTCGCCATGCTTGACGCGGGCGCGAAGATCGCGGGCGTTTGGAGTCAGGACTGGTCCGGCGAAAACCGCACGGTCATGGGAAAGCAGGTCTACTGGAACTGGGAAGTCGACGAAACGCTGTATCCCGATCTGAAGAGCGCCATTCAAAAGCTCAACGAACGCGGCGTGCGTTTCCTTGCGTACATCAATCCGTATCTCGTGAAGGACAGCCGGCTCTACAATGAATGCAGGGACAAGGGCTATCTGATCACGCATACGGACGGCAGCGTCTATCATATCAAGTCCACCACGTTTGACGCGGGCATGCTCGATCTTACGAACCCCGAAGCGGTGCGTTTCACCAAGGACGTGCTGATCAAAAAGAACATGCTCGATCTCGGCGTGTCCGGCTGGATGGCGGACTTCGGCGAATATCTGCCGGTCGACTGCGTACTCCGTGACGGCGATCCGAAGGAGCTGCATAACCTCTGGCCGGTGCTGTGGGCGAAGCTGAACCGCGAGGCGGTCGAGGAGTACGGCGCAAAGGACATCATGTTCTTTATGCGCTCGGGCTACGTCGGGATCCAGACCTACGCGCCGGTGCTGTGGAACGGCGACCAGCACACCGACACCACGAAGGACTACGGCATGCCGTGCGTAATGCCTGCGAGCTTCTCGCTCGGGTTTTCCGGTGTGCCGATGGTGCATTGCGACGTCGGCGGGTTCTTCTCGTTCGGCAAAATGAAACGTAAACCGGAGCTCTTTACCCGCTGGATGGAAATGTGCACATTCTCGCTTTTGATGCGCAGCCACGAATCGATCCGCCCGTGGGCGAATGCGCAGTTCGACGCGCCGGAGGTCAAGGCGCATACGGTCCGGCTCACGAAGATCCACGCCGCGCTGAAACCGTATATCAGGCATTGCGAGGCGCTTGCAAAAGCGGGGCTTCCCGCCATGCGTCCGGATTTCTACGAAGCGATGGATTTCCAAAAGAGCCGCGACGCGTACAGCTACCTGTTCGGCGAGGACCTGTTCGTCTGCCCGGTGATCAAGCTGCACGCAAAGACGCGCAGGGTATCCCTGCCCGCGGGCGAGTGGATCGGATTCTGGTCCGGCAGGGAATACGCGGGGGACGCGGATTATACCGTGCCTGCGCCGCTCGGTCAGACGCCCGTGTTTTACCGCAAGGGAAGCGAATACTCGGAACTGTTCCGCAAAACTGCGGATGAAAACAAATAAAAAACGGAGGAGAAACAATGGAGGAGTCTTACATTTCCCGTACCAGCGGGATCAAAATGAAGGACAAGATCGGCTACGCGTTCGGCGACCTCGCAAGCTGTCTGGTGTTCGGTCTGACGACGAACATCCTGAACAAGTTCTGCACCGACGTTCTGGAGATCAGCGTCCTGAGCGTTATGATCATGACGATCGTCGCCCGCATCTGGGATGCGATCAACGACCCGATCTGGGGCCGCATCATCGACGCGGCGCCTGCGCGCGCCGACGGACGCTACCGCCGCTGGCTCAAGATCTTCGCGCTGCCCGTGGCGATCGCAAGCATTCTGATGTTCCTGAACGTCAAGGGCTTTTCGATGACGTGGCGCACCGTGTGGATTTACTTTACCTACATCCTGTTCGGCATGGTCTACACCTGCATCAACATTCCGTACGGCTCGCTCGCGCAGGTCATCACCTCGGATGACAAGGAACGCTCCTCGCTGTCCGTGTTCCGTTCGATCGGCTCGACGTTCGGCGCAATGCCTGCCATGCTGCTCGCTTCGTTCTGCTATGTCGCAATGGTCGACGACAACGGCAACAAGATCCTCGGCACAGACGGCAAGGCGCTGAAGGTAATGGATCCCACCCGCACGCTGATCGGCGCTGCGCTGATCGCAGTGCTCGCCATCGTATTCTTCTTCCTCTGCTACCGCTGGACCAAGGAACGCGTGGTTTCCCGTCCCGCGCCGCGGGAAAAGGGCGCGACCAAGAAAGTCATTCTTGCGCTTTTGAAGAGCCGTCCGTTTATGACGGTTTCCATCGCTTCCATGCTGTTCCTTGCCGCGCAGATGTTCCAGACCGGCTATAACACCTATCTGTTCGACAAGTTCTTCAACGCGCAGGGACTGACCATGCTGCCGATGGTATTCCAGTATCTGCCTGTCGCGATCGTCATGTTTTTCGCAACGAAGCTCGGCAACCGGTTCGGCCGCCGCGAGATCTGCTCCTACGGGGTTCTTCTCGCCGCGGTGTTCTACGCCGCATTGTTCGTACTGTCGCTGTTCGGCATCACGAACGTCTGGCTGTATCTGGTTGCGAATCTCATGGGCGGCATCGGTACCGCGTTCATCTTCCTGCTGAACTGGGCGCTTGCCGCTGACGCGATCGACTACAACAAAGTCGCCTACGGCGTAAACGACGAAGCGACCAGCTACGCGTTCTTCACCTTCATGCGCAAGCTCGGACAGACCGTCGCAACGGTGCTGATCAACGTGCCGCTGCTGATCATCGGCTATAACGGCAGCCAGCTGAAGACCGAAGGTCTCACGCCGGACGCGCTGAAGACCATGTATAACTACTCGGTCATGATTCCCGCGGCGCTGTTCCTGCTGCTGTTCATCATCCTGCGGTTCGTCTATCCGCTCGGCAAAAAGCGTATCGAAGAACTTCAGGTCGAAAAGGAGAAGGTCCTGCGCGAGGAAAACGCAGCGGCGTAATTTCCGGAATACAAAACGGCACGGTTTCGACCGTGCCGTTTTTGCGTGCTTTTTCAGATCCGTCTTGCGATCTCCAACGCAATATCGAGCTTGTCGGGGTCATGGTTTGCGCTGTGCAGTCCGTCGTTTTCGTAGACCGGCGCGTCCAGCACGTCGCCGGTGACCAGGAAATCATAGAGCTCGAAGCCGTAAAAATCGCACACCGCCTCGACGCCCGCAACCTCCATTTCGACCGCAAGACAGCCCTCCGCTTTGCGCTTTTCAAACTGATTCCGCGTTTCGCGGTAGAACGCGTCGGTCGTCCATACGCGTCCCGAAACGTACGGGAGACCGAGCTCCCGGAAGATCGCCTCGACGCGGTCCGCGTTTTTGACCGCGATATAGTCCGCAGGCGGGGCGTAGTGATAGGACATGCCCTCGTCGCGATACGCCTCCGTCGGGATCACATACCTGCCGGCGGTCGCTTCGCGGTTCAGGGATCCCGCCGAGCCGAACATGACGAACTTCGTTGCACCGATGATCCAGTTCAGTTCTTCAACCTGACCGCCCGTAAGCGCGGCGCCGATCCCGCAAAGCATGACGGCGAGCGTTTTGTCCTCATAGGCAAACAGATATACCGGACGGTCGCCGTTTGCGGTACGAAGAACGTCGACTTCACGCAGCGCAAAGCGCGTCCGCATCTCTTCCAGAATCACGTCGGAGAACGTCAGGATGCAGACGTCGCAGAGATGCTTCTGCGGTCCGACAAACGATTCGACGGTGATCAGCGGTTCGCTTTTGTTGTCAAATGAATCCGTAATCATGGCTCAATACCGGCAGACCGGCAGCCCGAGAAAGCCCGCAAGCGCTTCCAGCGTACCGGCATGGCGTCCTTTGATCACGACAAAGTGCGGTTCGAAGCCCTTGCACACGCTGTCCATGACGATCTCTTTCGCAGGATTGTCGGTTTGGATCACGATGCTTGTGCCGGTGAACTGCTTGGGCTTTGAAAGCGCTGCGCCTTCGCAGAGGAAGAAGCGGAACTTGCCGTCCGGCTCTCTGCCGATGCGGAAGATCGTTGCATCCGGGAACGCTTCGCAGCCGAAATCCATTGCGGGACCGATCTTGCGGTTCGGGTGCACGCCGACGACCGCGCCGGTGTCCTTTCTGGCGAGCGAGCACGCCGCCGCGCCGCAGTGCCAGAAGGTGATCGTGTTTTCCCCCTCGTCCAGAGAGACCGGATCGCCGAAAAAGACGGGGGAGCCGGAAATCTGCATGCCTGCCCACATGGACAGCGCGCCGTAGATATCCGCTTCGCAGGCGGCGGCGACGCCGTCGTCGTTCAGCATGGACAGCACCGTGCAGACCGGCGTACCGAATGCGGTAAAGAAGTCCGGCCAGCAGCGCGACGCAAGCGCACCGACGCCGTTTTCGGCAATGAAATCGCTGTACGCTTTATAGAGCCGCGCATGGTCGAGTCGGTTCTTTTCGGGCGTTTTGTCGAACCCGCAGGTTAAGCAGGCGGTTTTTTCCAGATACGGCGCGCATTCCCCGTCCGTATAGCCCTTCGCGCGGTCAATGAGTTCGCGCGCCTCGATCGAAACGAGTTCCGCGCCGAAGGTGTTCATCATCTCGCCGTCGAGCGCGCGTCCGAACCCGAAGCCCTGCGGCGTGTGTCCGATCGCCGCGATCTTCAGCGAACGCATCGCATGCCTGAGCTTTGCCGCCGTGAGCAGATCGAGAAGATCATGTTTCAGGGATTCTTCCTCCGGCGCGCCGAAGGTATAGAAGAAAGGCCGGTTGAACGCCCGCAGCGTGTTTGCCGCGGAGTATGCGCCGGTCAGCGAGTTCAGCCGCAGCCGTCCGCCGTCGATCACCGGCTCGCGGAGCGTCCAGAGCACGACGGGACAGTTGAATTTGCGCAGCACTTCGGACATGTAGGCGGCGTTCGCGAACGTCAGATTCTGAAAGACGATCAGGTCGGGATCGAGCGGTTCCAGATATGCTTTGAGCGCGTCGATCGAAAGCAGTTTTTCGGCAGGGCAGACGAAGCGCGGATCGAGCGCTTTCAAAACCGTGCACGAGCGGATAAATGCGTCCTGCGCGCTTTCCATATGGAACGTCGGCACGCCGACCGGAACGTATACAGGGGTAAATTCCTTCATGAAATACCGTCCTCCGTATTATTTCATACTTTTAATCAATCATAATCCAAACACCGTAAAAAGTCAATGTTTTTCCCTTGACAATCGCGGCTTACGCGGATAAAATGAAATTGGTTAACAAATTTAATCAAACAGAGGAGAACAGAGACTTGAAAACGGATTTGAAGGAAATTGCAAAGGATATTCGGTGCGACGTACTGATGAGCATCGGAAACCTCGGCGTCGGGCACATCGGCGGCTGTCTGTCGGTCGTTGAGCTGCTGACGGTTCTGTATTTTGAGGAAATGAACATCGACCCGAAGGAGCCGAAAAAGGCGGGACGCGACCGCTTTATCTGCTCCAAGGGACACGCAGGTCCGGCGGTTTACGCAGCGCTCGCAAACCGCGGCTATTTCGACAAAAAGGAGCTTCTGACGCTGAACCGCGGCGGCACGAACCTGCCGAGCCATTGCGACATGAATCGCACGATCGGCGTCGACATGACGACGGGATCTTTGGGTCAGGGCTTTTCGTGCGCGGTCGGCGCGGCGCTGGGCAGCAAGCTCGAAAACGACGGCGCGACGATCTATACGCTGATCGGCGACGGCGAAAGCCAGGAGGGACAGATCTGGGAAGCGGCGATGTTCGCGGCGGCAAAGAAGCTCGACAACCTGATCGCGTTTACCGATTACAACAAACTGCAGATCGACGGCACGGTCGCGGAAGTCAACGACATCGCGCCGCTCGGCGAAAAATGGGCGGCGTTCGGCTGGAACGTGATCGACGTCGAGGACGGCAACGATATCGAACAGGTGCAGGCGGCGGTCGGGCACGCGAAGCTCGGGATCGGTTCCGGAAAGCCCACGATGGTGATCCTGAACACCAGGAAGGGCTGTGGCGTCAAGTGGATCGAGGATCTCGGCACCGGCAACCACAATACGAACGTCACGATGGAGCAGGCGGAAGCCGCGATTCGCGCAATCAGAGGGGAGGCATGAACATGGAAATGAGAGCGATTTATGCGGAATGTCTCGCAAAACTGATGGAAGCCGACCGGCACGTCGTACTGTTGGACGCGGACCTTGCGAAGGCGAGCGGCACGATCAAGCTGCGCGAGCGCTTTTCGGATCGGATCTTTGACTGCGGCGTCGCCGAACAGAACATGGCGTCGATCGCGGCGGGGCTTTCTAGTTACGGGTTCAAGCCGTGGATCGAGAGCTTTACGCCGTTTGCGTCCCGCCGCATCTGCGACCAGATCGCAATTTCGATCGCGTATGCAAAGCAGAACGTAAAGATCGTCGGCACCGACCCGGGCATCTCCGCAGAGCTCAACGGCGGAACGCACATGAGCATGGAGGACATCGGCGTTCTGCGCTCGATTCCGGGGATGGTCATTTTCGAGCCGGTCGACGGTGTGCAGCTGAAAGCGGCAATGCCGGTGCTGAACGATTATTACGGTGCGGTTTACGTGCGTCTGTTCCGGAAGGAACTGCCGACGGTGTTCCCCGAGAACTACAAATTCGATCTGTTCAAGGCGGACGTTTTGCGCGAAGGAACGGACCTTTCGATCTTCGTTTCCGGCATGCTGACCAAAGACGTGCTGGACGCGGCGGACGCGCTGAAAGCGGAGGGTGTCTCCTGCGACGTGCTGAACGTGCACACGATCAAGCCGATCGACCGCGAAGCGGTGCTCGCGTCGGCGAAAAAGACCGGCGCCGTGCTGACGGTCGAGAACCACAACGTCATCGGCGGACTGCATTCCGCGGTGCTCGAGGCGCTTGCAGAGGAAAAGATCCCGGTCTGCGCCGTCGGCATTCAGGACCGGTTCGGCGAGGTCGGCAAGCTCCCGTATCTTCGCGAAGTTACGGGACTGACCGTTGAAAATATCATCAAAACCGCAAAGCATGCGGTCACGCTCAAATAAGGGAGGAACAAACCATGAAACTTGCAATCGGAAGCGACAAATCCGGCTTTGCCGTCAAGGAAGCGGTCAAAGCGTATCTTTGCGAAGCGGGCGTCGAATTCGACGATCTCGGCACCGTCGATCTGAACGACGTGCATCCCTACTACCGCGTCGCGGGCGACGTCGCGCCGCTCGTGCAGAACGGGACCTATGAAAAGGCGATCCTCATCTGCGGCACCGGCGCGGGCATGTGCGTGGTGTCGAACAAGTATAAGGGCGTCCACGCCGTGGCGTGCGAGGGCGTCTATTCCGCCAAGATGGCGCGCGCGATCAACAACGCGAACGTGCTGTGCATGGGCGGCTGGATCGTCGGTCCCGAAATGGCGATCGAGATGGTCAAGACGTTCCTTGCTACCGAATGGTGTCAGGACCTGGAGGACTGGCGCGCGGTGAACATGCATAAGTTTGCCGCCGAGGTCAAAAAGATCGAGGACGGGATCTATGGCGCTTGAGTTTTTATACCGGCAGCCGGTTCGGATCCGTTTCGGCACGGGCAGCATCCGTGCGCTCGGCGAGGAGATCCGTTCGATCGGCGCGACGCGCTGCCTGGTCGTGTGCGACCGGTTTTTGCGCCCGACCGTTGAAGCGATGCAGAAGGAGATTCCGGAAATCGCCGCGGTCTTTTCCGATGTGGAAGAGAACCCGCAGCTTCGCGGCGTGATCGAAGCCGCGAAGCTCGTCCGCGAAACGCATGCGGACGCGGTCGTCGGTATCGGCGGCGGCAGCACAATGGATACGGCGAAGTTCACGGCGGCGATCGCGCGGGAAAACGCCGACGCGCTTGCGTGTTTTCAGGGCGGGATTCCGTTCCCCGAAACGCGTTTTCCGATGATCGCGGTGCCGACCACCGCAGGTACCGGCAGTGAGGTCACGCAGGTCTCGGTCATCAGTCACGGCAGGGAGAAAAAGACGATCAACAATCCGGTCTTTATGCCGACGCTGGCGATCGTCGATCCCGGGCTGACGCTGACCGTGCCGCCGCGCACGACGATGAACACCGGTCTCGACGCGATGGCGCATGCGCTCGAAGGGTACTGGAGCAAAAACCATCAGCCGATCTCCGACCTCTGCGCGATCGAAGCGGTCCGTCTCGTGCTCGAAAACCTCGAAACGGCGTACCGCGACGGAACGAACCTTGCGGCGCGCGAAAACATGTCGCTTGCGGCGCTGCTCGGCGGCATGAGCTTTGCGCTTCCCAAGACCGCGGGCAGTCATGCGTGCAGCTATCCGCTGTCCGAGGATTATCATCTGCCGCACGGCGAGGCGTGCGCGTTCACGCTCGACAGCTTCGTGCGCATCAACGCCGACGAGCGGCTGGAAACGCTCTGCAAAAAGGCGGGGCTGTCCGGCACGGAAGAGCTTGCCGAACGCATCAAGGCGCTGAAAAAGCTCGCCGGACTCCGAATGACGCTTGCCGATCTCGGCGAGGTGGATATGGACAAGCTCTGCCGCGACGCGGCGAAGCACCCGCTGATGCGAAACAATCCCGTGGCGATGGATGAGGCCGAACTGCGGAATCTGTTTGAAGCGCTGAAATGAAAGGTCGTTTGAAGGACATCGGCATGATCGCCGGCATGGTGATCGCGTGGACGATCTACTACGCGGTCAGCAAATACATGGTGGACGCGACGAACTCCCCGTACGCGGCGGGCTTTCTGCTGCGCACGGCGGCGCTCGTCTTCCTTACCGTACAGCTTGCCGTGACCGGCGGTTTCAAAGACCTTCTCCGGCAGGGGAGAGCGACGGTGATCCTTGTGATCATCGGCGTGTTCGGCTTCCTCCTGGACCTGTTCGCAAACCTCGGCTACGCCGCGGGCGGCTCGCTCGGCACCGGAACGGCGCTTCTGAAAACCGACGTGCTGATGGTAAACCTGCTGACGGTGGCAATTTACCGCAAGCGTCTGTACGCGACGGACTGGATCGGCAGCATCCTGATGCTGTTCGGCGTGCTGCTCGTGCTCGGACTGGACTTTTCCGCGCTGACCTTCCGTCCGACGGATCTGTTCTTTCTTGCAAGCGCGGCGTGCGTCACGGCAAACGCATTCATCATCAAAACGGCGCAGGACAAACACAGTCAGAAGGCGGACACGATCTCGTATTACAACAACTTCGTCGTTCTGCTGCTGTTCGCGCTGTTTGCGGTATCGCGCGGCGACCTTGCCGCGTTGAAGCCCTCCGAAACGCCCGGCTTCTGGTGGCTGGCGGCTTTGGGCGGACTTGCGCAGACCGGGATCTACTTTTTCTACTACCGGAATCTCAAACGTCATGAGGTCTGGGTCGTCAAGCTCTGGCTTCTTTTGATGCCGGTTCTGAGCTGCATCGTCGGCGTACTCTTTCTCAATGAGGAGCCGACGGTATGGAAACTCGTCGGCATCGGCGTGGTGCTGATCGGCGCGGGGATCATCCTTTTGCGCGGGAAACTGCATCCGGAGGAGAAACCGAAAAAGGAGGACGCGTAAATGCGAACCGAGGGCGACAACATGATCGGGCTGAAGCGGCAGAACCGCGCCGCGGTTTTGCGGTGCCTGCACCGGTACGGCGGTCTTTCGAGAAAGCGCCTTGCATCGATGCTCGGACTGACGCCCGCTGCAATGACGAAGATCGCCGCGGAGCTGATCCGTGAAGGGCTCGTCTTTGAGGACGGTCCGCTTGCTTCGGGCGGCGCGGGACGGCGGGAGATCCGTCTGCGGCTCAATGCGGACGCATTCTGCACGCTCGGCGTTTGGATTGGGCTCGGTCAGGCGATTCTGTCGGGCGTCCGGCTCGACGGCGAAACACTTTTTTATGAACCGGTGCCGCTTCCGGTGTGCGCGCCGGCGGAACAAACGGTCCGGATGCTTTCCGAGCGCCTGCTCGCAGTATTGGAACTTCAAAGGATCGATCGAAAAACGATCCTCGGGCTCGGCATTGCGATGCGCGGCGTGATCGGCGCGGACGGACGCTCCGTAAAGACCAGTTTCGACGCGCTGGACACGCCCGATTTTCCGGTTTGCGACCGGTTCGAAGCGTATACGGGATTTTTCTCGGTGCTGTCCAACAATGTTCGCGCGCTGCTGTTGGCGCAGATGTTTCTCTCGCGCGACGACAAGGGGGAGAGCCGGTTCTTTCTGCGCTGCGGAACGGGCATCGGTGCGGCGTTCTCCGTCAACGGCGAAGTCCTGGAGGGCGACCGCAGACAGTGCGCCGAGATCGGGCATATCCCGGTGATCCGGCGCGGCGGGAAGCCGTGCCATTGCGGCAAGTCCGGCTGTCTCGAAACGATCGCATCGCCCGCGGCGATCCGTGAGGACGCGCAGGCGGTCTTTTCCGAAACGGAAACGCCGCTGCTTTATCAGATGGCGAACGGAAACTGCGGCGCAGTCACGACTGCGCTCGTTCTGGATGCAGCGCGCGGCGGCGACGCGGGCGCGGCGAAGATCGCGGACCGTGCGGCGGAGGCGCTGGCGGACGCGCTGAAGAGCGTCGTGTATCTGTTCGACCCGGGCAAGATCGTTCTGTACGGGAACATTTTCGAACATCCGTATTTCCTGTCCCGCCTGTCCGCGGAAACGGACGTCGGCGTCGACGCGGCGCATACGGTCCCCATGGAGAAGAGCCGTTTCAACGGTCGGCTCGAGGAGAAAGCGGCGGCGCTCCTGTATACGATACATTTTTACAAAAACGGAGGAATGACCGAATGACTACGCTCGATCGGCTTCGCGGGAAGAACCCGGACCTTCCGCTGTACTGCGTGACGGATCCGGCGTTTGCGCCCTACGGACAGGTGCTTGCGTGCGAGGGGGCGGGCGCGCTTTCCCACGCGATGGAAGGGACCGGCATTCCCGAAAGAGGGAACCGTTACGTCGCATCGGAACCGGCGCTCGAAGCGCTCGACGCCGTGCAGGCGATCGAAAGGACCGTTTTCGGCGGCATGCCGGTGCAGGCGGGCTTCTGCAACGGCAGAGGGTTCACGCTGAACGCGGAGGAGTACCACAAGTGCAGCGAGGTCAACTACTCGACGACCGGGCTGGTGCTGCTGCTTGCGCTGCCCTCGGACGTGCATGACCGCACGCTCGATTCGCGCGACGTCAAGGGCTTTTATCTGCCGCCCGAAACGCTTGTCGAGATCTTCCCGCGCGTGCTGCACTTTGCGCCGTGCCGCATCAATGAATCCGGCTTCAACTGCCTCGTCGTGCTCGAACGCGGCACAAATGCGCCTCTTCCCGCGGTCGACACGTCCGCGCCGGGCGAAGCGGGACTGCTCTGGATGCAAAACAAGTGGCTTCTGTGCCATCCGGATTCCCCGCAGGCGGAGAAGGGCGCGTTCGTCGGCATCACGGGCGAAAATCTGACGCTGAAGATTTGAATAAACACGAAAAAAGCAGGCGGTGACCGCCTGCTTTTTTTGTATGCCTGTGTGATCAGATCCTGGCGACGCCGCTGCGTCTTGCCGCTTCCGCAACCGCCGCAGCAACAGCTTTGCCCACGCGCGGGTCGAACGCCTTCGGAATGATGTAGTCCGGGGAGAGCTCTTCGTCGGAGATCAGGTCGGCAAGCGCCTTCGCCGCCGCCATCTTCATCTCCTCGTTGATGTCGCTTGCGCGGACGTCGAACGTGCCGCGGAAGATGCCCGGGAACGCCAGGACGTTGTTTTTGCGTCGTCCGGGAAGATCTCGGGCGTCGGGTTCGCGCAGGCAAAGACGATCGCGTCGCGGTTCATGGTCTTTACCATCTCGGTCGTGACCGTGCCGGGCGCGGAAACGCCGATGAACACGTCTGCGCCTTTGAGCATATCCGCGAGACTGCCCGCCTTATGCGCGAGGTTCGTGACTTCCGCCATCTCTTCCTTGATCCAGTTCAGACCTTCGCGTCCCTTATAGATCGCGCCCTTGCGGTCGCACATGGTGATGTTTTTGAAGCCCGCGGAGAGAAACAGCTTCACGATCGAGACCGCCGCCGCGCCTGCGCCGCTTGTTACGACCTTGACGTCTTCTTTCTTCTTGCCGACGACCTTCAAAGCGTTCGTGAGCCCCGCGAGCGTGATGACCGCGGTGCCGTGCTGATCGTCATGGAAGATCGGGATGTCGCATTTTTCCTTGAGCTTGCGCTCGATCTCGAAGCAGCGGGGCGCCGAAATGTCCTCGAGGTTGATGCCGCCGAAGCTGCCGGAGAGCAGATATACCGCGTTGACGAACTCGTCCACGTCATGCGTCTTGATGCACAGCGGGAACGCGTCGACGTTGCCGAACGACTTGAAGAGCACGCACTTGCCTTCCATAACGGGCATACCGGCTTCGGGACCGATGTCGCCGAGACCGAGGACCGCGCTGCCGTCGGTGATGACGGCGCAGAGATTATGACGGCGGGTCAGCTCATAGCTCTTGTTGATGTCCTTCTGGATCTCCAGACACGGCTGCGCCACGCCGGGGGTGTAAGCAAGACTCAGATCTTCCTTCGTGGCGACCGGAACCGTTGCGATGACTTCGATCTTGCCCTTCCATTCTCCGTGCAGACGGAGCGATTCTTTTGCGTAATCCATTTGCTATCTCCTTCTCGTTATTTTCTTGCAAGTACGGATTTGACCTGTTCTTCGATGTGCGCGGCGGTCAGACCGAAGCGCTCCTGCAGATATCCCTGCGTGCCGACCTCGCCGAACTCATCCTCGACCGCGACGACGGCGGCGGGGACGGGGCAGCGCTCCGCAAGCACTTCGAGGATCGTGTCGTAGAGACCGCCGTGACGGTTCGCGTTTTCCGCGACGACGACCGCGCCGCACTTCTTCGCCCACGCTTCAACGGCGTCGGCGTCGATCGGCTTGATCGTGAAGCAGTCGACGACCGCGGCGGAAACGCCCTGCGCTTCAAGGGAAGCCGCTGCCTTCATGGCTTCGTGCAGCATGATGCCCGCGGCAAAGATCACAACGTCTTTGCCCTCGCGGAGCGTGACGGCCTTGCCGATCGGAAGCTCACTGCCGTCTTCATAGATCTTTGCGTACTGCTTTCTGCCGACGCGAATGTATTTGATGCCGGGACGGTTCACGCACTGACGCAGTACGCTTTCGAGACAGGTCGGATCGGACGCGTCGATCACGGTCGCATGGGGCAGCGCATTGTAGAGCGCGACGTCCTCAAACGGCATATGCGTACCGCCGTTCATCGTGGCGGTGACGCCGGGGTCGGTGCCGATGACCGTGATGTCGTTTTTCGCATAGCCGCCGGACAGGAAGATCTGGTCGTAAATGCGGCGCGAGGCGAACGTGCCGAAGCTGTGGATGATCGGCTTGAAGCCGGCGGCGGCGAGACCTGCCGCAACGCCCGCCATGTTCGCTTCCGCGATACCGCAGTCGATCGCGCGGTCAGCGTGCGTCTTGGACCATTTCAGCGTGCCGGAGCAGCTCATCAGGTCGGCGTCCAGAAAGATCACGTCCGGATCGCCGTCGGCGAGCGAAGCGACCGTTGCGCCGATGACGTCCTTGCAGAGGCGGGGATCCGTTTCCCCGTTATAAACGATCTTCGTCATTTTCTCAACCCTCCAATGCATCGAGCTTTGCTTTGAGCTCCGCGGTCCAATTTGCAAACCGTTCGTCGGTTACCGGCAAGCTGTGGTTCATCGCAATGGCTTCCACTTCGTCGATACCGTGACCCTTGATCGTATCGAGCACGATCGCGTACGGCTTGTCCCCGCCGTTTCTCGTGCGCTCCAGCGCGGCTGCGATCGCTTCCACGTCGCCGCCGTCGACCTTGACCGTGTCAAAACCGAACGCCTCCATCTTGGCGACAAAATCGCCCATCGGCAGGACCTCGTCGAGATAACCGTCGAGCTGACGCTTGTTCCAGTCGATCAGAACGACGAGGTTGCCGAGCTTTTTCGCGCTTGCGAACAGGAAGGATTCCCAGCACTGACCTTCGTCCATCTCGCCGTCGCCGACGATCAGGAACACGCGGTTGTTGCGTCCTCTGAGCTTGTTGCCGAGCGCAAGTCCCGCCGCCTGCGAGGTGCCCTGTCCCAAGGATCCGGTCGTCATATCCACGCCGGGCGTCTTGTTGCGGTCGCAATGGCTCGGAAGCCGTGTGCCGCCGCGGTTCAGCGTTTTCAATTCTTCATACGGGAAGAAACCCTTCAGCGCGAGCGTGGCGTACACCGCCGGTCCCGCGTGACCTTTCGACATCACAAGATAGTCGCGGTCCGGCCATTTCGGATCCTCGGGACGGACCTTCATTTCCCGTCCGTACAGCACCGCCAGCGCGTCGGAAATGCTCATAACGCCGCCGACGTGACCGGAACCGATCGAGTGGATCGCTTCGAGCGCCGCCATGCGGATGCGCAGTGCGAACGCTTCGATTGCCTGTTTCTCTTTGAATTCCATAGCTTCCTCCTTTTTTATTTCCGGCAAACGTGCCGGTTCGCTTATGTATCCTTTACAGTATATCAGTTTCAGCGCCGGTTCGCAATGCCCTGACCGGTTTTTTATCGCTTATTCGACAAAAATCAGCGGATCGCCGGGGGAGAACAGAACGCCGTCCTGCACGCGGCAGCCGCGCCCAGAAAGAAGATCGCAATGGGTCCCGTCCGGCAGCGGGACCTCGACGGAGCCGGGCGTTCCGCGCAGACGGAAGATGCCGACCGCCTTTCGATCGCCGAGCGTCCACGTCGAAAAGACGGTGTCATCCGGACGTGCTTCGATCGCATAGACGCCGTCCGAAAACAGCGGATCCTTCCTCATGGCAATGAGCTTTTTGAGAAGCGGCGCGTGCACCGGCTCGCCTTCGCGCGCGATCGGATCGGGATCGAACAGCGTCGGCAGATGATCGTCCGCCCATTCCTGCCCGCAATAGAGCAGCGGCATGCCCTTCTGGAAGAAGGTCCACGCGATCCAATTCTCCCGTGTGACGCGATCCGAAAAAAGCGCGGCGGTGCGCGGGCGGTCGTGGTTTTCGGTGAAGCGCAGCTTCACGTAATCGGCGGGGTAGGTGCTTTCCTGCCGGACGAGCGCCGCAATGTATTCGGCAAGCGGGATTCTGCCTTCGGCATAGGCGACATATTCCGGATAGACGTCGTAGTCATAGCAGATATCGAACGCGCGGTACAGCTCGGAATCGGACAGCGCATCCAGTCCCTGCGCACGGTTATAGCGGATGAAATCGTGTTCGACCGATTCCGCGAGCCAGATGCAGCCGGGACGGACGGTTTCCACGCGTTCTCTCGCTTCGAGCCAGAAATCGAGCGGAACCAGCGACGCGACGTCGCAGCGGAAACCGTCGACGTATTTCGCCCAGAAGCACAGCGTGTCGATAAGCTCGTCCCAAAGCGGACGGGCGGAGAAATCAAGATCAATGATGTCGGTCCATTCGCCGACATGATTGCCGAACGAGCCGTCCGGTTTCCGGTAGAAGTATTCGGGATGCCTTTTGACGAGGACGGAATCCGGGGAGGTGTGATGGTATACCACATCGATCAGCACCTTCAGACCGAGCGCATGCGCCGTGCCGCAAAAACGCACAAAATCGTCCATTGTACCAAACTCCGGATTGATTGCACGGTAATCGTCGATCGCGTACGGAGACCCGAGGGAACCCTTGCGCTTTTCCGTGCCGATCGGATGGATGGGCAGAAGCCAGATCGCGTCGACGCCGAGCGCGCGTATGCGCGGAAGATCGGCTTCGACAGCGGCGAACGTTCCGCCGAAGTTGCGGATGAAGATCGAATAAAGCGTCATGTTGCGAAGCTGCATGGAAGTCCCTCCCGAAAACGGATCAGTTTTGTTCGGATGCATAGGTGAAGGCGAGCTTGAAGAGTTTCAGCCCTTCGCTTTCGCCGACGAGCAGGAACGAGTCGGCATCCCGCTCGCTTTTCAGCGTGATCTCCGTGCCGAGGATCGCCTCGCGGGAATACTCGGTCTGCACGCGGCACAGCGGGCGCGCACGCAGCTCTGCGGGCATCACATCCTCCGCAAGGTCGAAGTAGCGGGTGTTGTTCATATGTCCGTTCTGATCGATATAGCTGTACGGCACGGTGAACGTGCCCGTACTCTCCGCGGGCTGCGTCCGCGGAACGGACGGCAGAGAAATCTCGTTTCCGGTCACGACGGGCGGAACGTTGATCCCGTGCCGTTCGGGAAACGCCGCCTTGCGCGTTTCGCGATCCATCAGCGCCCATAAAGAGCTGGCTTCGATGAGCGCGCCGCCGGTCTCGTCCTCGATGCGGTAGAAACGCGGAAACAGCAAATGCCGGATCTTTCCCGGCCAGGTGACGATGCGCACGGATTCGCCGTAGGCGGGCATGCGGTGAACGATCGCTTCCTGCAGCGTCACGATCCACAAAAGTCCGCGGTCGAGCGTTTTGTCGCTGCCTGCGCCGAGCAGGGCGGCATGGTCAGTCGCCGCCTCCTGCAGAAGCGTGAACAGCCGCGACAGACGAAGCCGCTGTTTCAGATCGGTATCGGAATAGGCAATGCGGTAATTGCGTTCGAAAATGTCCATAATCGCTCCTTAAGACGGTTCGTTGAACAGGTACTTGAAAACGTCGGGAATGCGCTTCTCCCAGGCGGCTTCGTTGTGGATCGCGCCGGGAATGACGTTTGCGGAGACGTCCGCGCCCGCCTTGCTCAATTCCTTCGCGGTTTCGAACATGCCCGCAAGCGCGCGGCGCCTTTTGTCGATCTCGCCGGTTCCCATGTCCATATAGATTCGCGTCGGAGACGCAAGCGGATGCGAACGGATCAGCTCCCTGAGCTTTTTCGGCGATACCCAGAGACTGGGGGACAGGACCGCCGCACGGGAGTAGACGTGATTGTATTCCACCGCGGCGTAAAGCGACATCAATCCGCCCATGGAGCTCCCGCCGATCATGGTGTGCTCGCGGTCGGGCAGCGTGCGGTACGCCGCATCGATTTCCGGCTTCAGAACGGTTGTAAACCAGTCCATCGTGACCTTGCCGAGCCCCTGCACATTGCCGATCGGATGCGGCGCCGAAAAGTCCCACGGACTGTATTCGAACAGCCGACGGAACCCTTCGGGATTGCATTCGACCGCAACAAGGATCAGCTGCGGCTTCTGCTTTTCCAGGTATTCCTTCATGCCCCAGCTTTTTCCGTAGGTCGCGTGGCTGTCGTAAAACACGTTGTGCCCGTCGAACATGTAAAGGACGGGATATCTTTGCTCGCCGGAATGATATCCGCGCGGCAGATCGATATACAGCCGGCGCGGCTTTTCGGTCGGCAGGTCGGGGATCTGTATTTTCTTTACATAAATCATTTGATCGGTTCCTTTCCGAAAGGCGCAGCGTTCGGCGCTTTTTTACAGTATATAGCAAACGGCAACCGGCTTCAAGAGAAAAAGCGCAGATTCTTGACAATCCGGCATGCCGGTCTCTATAATGGAAACACCGGAATCCATGCAACAGGAGAGGGAACTGTGGAGAGTTACTGTCTGTTCTGCAAAAGCGGACAGGAAGGATTTGTAATCGATTATCTCGCGCGCCGCGGATATGCGGCGTTCTCCCCGCTTGCGGTTCGCAGCAAGCCGGATGCGGGCGGTGTCAGGAAAACAAAGGCGCGGCTGCTGCCGGGGTATGTTTTTTTCGATGCGGAAGCGGTGCCGGACTGGGATACGATCCGGCGCTGTTCCGGCGTTTTGAAAACGCTGCGGTACGAGGACGGCACCGGTGCGCTTCGCGGAGAAGACCTTGCGTTCGTCGAATGGCTGAAGCGTTATGAGGGGTTGGTCGATGTGTCGCAGGTCGTCAAGGTCGGCACAAAGATCGCTTTCGTCGGCGGACCGCTTGTCGGCATGGAGGCGAAGGTCATGAAAGTCAACAAGGGACGGAAACTTGTACAGATCGCGCTCGGCGACGGAGAGGCAATGTTCCGGAACATCTGGTGCTCCATCGAATACATTGAGGGGAATGCGGACCTCGATATGCTGCATCAGACGTCGGAAAAGATCTGACGAAAACAGGATAAAGCAGAAGACGGCGGGAATGATCCGCCGTCCTTTTTTTTGACATATCTTTATATACAGCCTGCATATTGACGCACCGGGGTTATTCATGTATAATATTAAAGTCTAATATTATGCGATATTATGTGCGTATTGTGTAAAAATGCATGATATTGATCGAGATCGATTAACAATCACGAAATTTCGATCATATGATTGAAAGAGAACAGAAACATCGTATTTTCGAAGGAAAGGACAACAGCTTTGGAACAGGTAAGAAGAGAGAAAAACGAAGTTGAAATCAATCTCGGAGACGTATTCCAGATTTTGATTTCAAAGTGGGTCTACATTCTGATTGCCGGTATTCTGGTGGCGGTGCTCACGGGGCTTGTCACGCATTTCTTTATCAGCAAGAAATACACGGCGTACACGTCCATGTATATTTACACCAACGCAGAACAGGGTCAAAAGGGCTCGATCAGCAGCAGTGAGCTTGCCGCGGCGGACAACCTGATCAAAACATATCAGGTCATCGTCAAGAGCAATTCCGTGCTGGATGTGGTTTCGGAGCGCTTTAACGCGGAACATCCCGAACATGCGGCATGGAATGTCAGCCCGGGCACGTTGTCGAAAGCCGTTTCGGTTTCCGTTCCGGAAGGAACCAAGCTGATCCGGATCAGCGTCGCAACCGAAGATCCGCTTCTTTCCGCAAATATCGCCAATACGTTTGCAAAATACGTTCCGGATCAGATCGTCCGCATCACCAAGGCGGGCGGCGTAGAGATCGTCGATTATGCGACGGTTCCGAAGAGCCCGTCCAGTCCGAATCTCACCCGGAATATCATTATCGGATTCCTGGCGGGCTTTGTCCTTGCCGCAGTCTATTTCCTGCTGCAGGCGTTTCTCGACACGACGATCTATACGTCGGAGGAGGTGCAGAAGGTCAGCCGCTGTCCGGTGATCGGAACGGTTCCGATGATCGTCGTCGGCAATGAAGAAACGGACACATGGGAAGTCTCGCTTCGGGAGGAAATTGTCAATGAGTAACAGAAACAGTATCCGTTCGGGATCGGATCGCAGACAGAGCGACCGCGCGCAGATCGCGGAAAACCGGAA
>CADAZC010000038.1 GCA_902792295.1 uncultured Eubacteriales bacterium | reverse complement strand
GCACTTGATCGTCGTCGTCTTGCCCGCGCCGTTGCGGCCGATGAAACCCATGATGCAGCCCTCTTCGACGTCGAAGCTGACGTCGTTCAGAAGAAAGCCCGGATATGTTTTGCGGAGATTTTGAATCTCAAGGATCTTCATAAGTCCCTCCTTCATAATTGTGCTTACTGTGCATACACAATTATAACGATTCAAGCGCGGTTGTCAAGAGGAAAATCGCAAATTTATGAAAAAAAGTTTTCAAACACGCGTGGTTGTGATACACTAATAAAAAAATAAGGAGAAATTTGCATGAGACGCATCTTGATTTTAGGGCTTTGTTTCCTGCTTATATTACCGTTCGGATGTACGGCAAAGAAGGAACCGGCGGCGCCTGCCGAAACAGGAGCGCCTGCAGAACAGACTGCGCCGAATGGCGCGTTCAATACGGAAATGATCTTTTCCGGCACGACGCTTGACGGCGATCCAATCGATCAGACTATTTTTGAAAGCTACGATCTTATCATCGTCAACTGTTGGGCGGAATGGTGCGGTCCGTGCGTCGCGGAGATGCCGGAGCTGGAAAAGCTGCATCAGAACTATCCGAACGTGCTGATTCTCGGCGTGCTGATCGGGACGAATTCGATTGAAGCGGCAAAGGCGACGCTTTCCGACTGCGGCGTGACCTATCCGACGCTGGAACCTGCCGGCGGACTGGTGGAGCTGTCTATGCGCTCGATGTACATTCCCGCAACGTACTTCTTCGACAAAAACGGCGATGAGATCCGCGGCGAAGTGGTCGGCGGCCAGAACTATGACCAATGGAAGGAAATCGTGGAGGACCTTCTGCCGTGACGCGGCGGGTCCGCATCGGAATATGCACCGTGCTCATTCTTCTGGGCACGGCTTTTCTGCTGTACGGAATCTTTTCGGGTCAGGTCGCGGGCGTGATCGCAAAGGCGACGCATATTTGTTTGGAGTGTATCGGCATTGGCTAAGGCGGCGCGTGTAAGGGGCGAATGGAAGCGGCTCGTCGTGCAGGCGGCGGCGTTTCTTCTCCAGAATCCGAAACTGCATCATTTCTTCCTCGGCACGATCGAACAGAGCAAAACAAAGTCTGTCTGCGTGCCGGGGCTGAACTGCTATTCGTGTCCGGCGGCTGTCCGATCGGTTCGCTGCAGAATTCCATGAGCGGCGGCTATAAAAAGCCGGCGTTTCCGTTCTATGTGCTCGGGTTTCTGCTCCTGTTCGGATTGACGCTCGGACGCTGGATCTGCGGCTGGCTCTGCCCGTTCGGGTGGGTGCAGGACCTCGTTTACCGCATTCCGTTTTTCAAAAAGCTCCGTACGTTCCGCTTCGAACGGTATTTCCGTTGGCTCAAATACGCCGTGCTCGCGGTGCTCGTGATCGGGCTGCCGCTTCTGTCTGCGTTCAAAGGCGTACTCGTGCCGTGGTTCTGCAAGGTGCTTTGCCCGTCCGGCACGCTGTTCGGCGGGATCCCGCTGGTCGCGGCGAACGCCGCGCTCAGAAACCAGATCGGCTTCCTCTTCTGGTGGAAGGTCGGCGTACTCTCGGCGCTTCTTCTGCTGTCGCTGCTTGTTTCGCGTCCGTTCTGCCGGTATCTCTGCCCGCTCGGCGCGATCTACGGACTGTTCAACCGCATTGCGCTGGTGCATCTCAGCTATGAAAATGAAACGTGCGTCGACTGCGGAAAGTGCGTTTCGGTCTGTCCGATGGGGATCGATCCGAAAAAACAGTTCGATTCCGCCGAGTGCATTCGCTGCGGACGCTGCGCGCGGGCGTGCCCGACCGACGCGCTCACGGTGCGGTTCGGGCTTCGGAAACGGGCGGAATCTCACAAAAAATCCACAATATAATGCTTGCAAATTCCGAGAAGTGTGATAGGATATCAAGCGAAGAAAAGACGGGGGATCCCCGCAGGGAAAGAAGGATAACCATGACAAAGATCGATATTTTCAGCGGTTTCTTGGGCGCCGGCAAAACGACGCTCATCAAAAAACTGATCGCCGAGGCGTACGTCGGCGAAAAGCTCGTTCTGATTGAAAACGAATTCGGCGAGATCGGCATCGACGGCGCGTTTCTGCAGGAAGCGGGCATCGAGATCACCGAGATGAACTCCGGCTGCATCTGCTGCTCGCTGGTCGGCGATTTCTCGAAAGCATTGAAAAAGGTTCTTGACGAGTTTCATCCGGACCGCATTCTCATCGAGCCGTCCGGCGTCGGAAAACTTTCCGACGTCAAGCGCGCGGTCAGCGGCGTTCTGACCGACGACGTCGTCATCAACAGCTGCATCGCGGTCGTCGACGCCAAGAAGGCGCGCGTCTACCGCAAGAATTTCGGCGAGTTCTACGTGAACCAGATCGAGTCCGCGGACTGCGTCGTTCTGAGCCGTTCGCAGGACGTGAGCGAGGAGCGCCTGAAGGAAGTGCTCGACATGGTGCGCGAGCTGAACGCGGAAGCGACGGTCGTCGCCGCGCCGTGGGACAAGCTGACCGGAAAGGATCTTCTATCCGCGATCGAAAACCGCGACACGCTGAAGGCGTCGATGGAGGCGCTCAAAAAGGAGCATCATCACCATCACGGCGAGGAGTGCGACGATCCGGAATGCGAGTGCCATCACCACCACCATCACGACGACGATGACGACGATGAATGCTGCCATCACCACCACCATCACGACGATGATGACGATGATGACGACGACGAATGCTGCCATCACCACCACCATCACGACGACGATGATGATGACGACGACGAATGCTGTCATCACCACCATCATCATGATGATGACGAGGATGAGCATGAACACCATCATCATCACCATCACGGACACGACGCGGACGAGGTGTTTTCTAGCTGGGGCATCGAGACGATGCATCCCTTCACCGAAGACGAGATCCGCAGCAAGATCGCAAAGCTCGACGATGCCGAAACCTACGGCACCGTGCTTCGCGCAAAGGGCGTGGTCCCGGCGGCGGACGGCGAAAAGTGGATCCACTTTGACCACGTTCCCGGCGAGGTCGAAGTCAGGAGAGGCGCTGCGGGCGTGATCGGACGGCTGTGCGTGATCGGCTCGAAGATGAACGAAGACGCTTTGAAGGCGCTGTTTACGGAGTAAGCCGCCATGATGCTTCCGGTCTTCTTATTCACGGGCTTCCTCGATTCGGGCAAAACGACGTTCATTCAGTCGATGCTCGAGGATCCCGGCTTCAACGAGGGACAGCGCACGCTCGTCATCCTTTGCGAAGAGGGTGAGGAGGAGCTTGATCCTTCACGCTTCTCGATCAACAACGTCACGATCCACACGGTTGCGGACCAGTCCGAGCTGACCCAGGGAAACATGATCCTGTGGGGGCGCAAGGAAACTGGGGCATCGCGCAGGAAACGATGCTGGTCGACGCGTCGACGATCGGCGCGTTCAACCAGAACATGCGGCAGCTTGTCGTGGACAAGCTGAACACTGCCGAGCTCGTCATCTTCACGCGCGTCGAACCGGAGCAGGACAAGATGGAACTGCACAAGCTCGTGCGCGGCATCTCCCGCGGGGCGCAGATCGTCTATGATCTCACCGACGGCACGAGCGTGGAGGACGACATTGAGGATCCGCTGCCGTTCGACCTGAACGCGGATATCGTCGAGATCGCGGACCGCGACTACGCGCTGTTCTATCGCGACCTCGTCGACGAGCCCGCAAAATACGAGGGCAAGACCGTCCGCTATAAGGGGCTTTGCGCGAACAACATGCGCATGCCGAAGGATACGTTCCTTGCCGGGCGGCACATCATGACCTGCTGCGAGGCGGACATCGCCTACTGCCCGCTCGTGTGCAAGTGGGACATGGCAAAATCCGTGAAGCACAAGAGCTGGGGGATCGTCGAGGGCACGATCCACGAGAAGTTCTCAAACATCTACGGCAAGAAGGGACCGGTTTTAACGATTCATTCTTTTGAACCCGCCACCGAACCCGAACAGCCGGTTGCAACGTTCTATTGAGCAAAGCAAAAAAGCGCTTCCCGTGCGGGGAAGCGCTTTTCTCATTTACGGGGTTATTTGCTTCTGGTGAAGACGAAGATTCCGTCGGTCAGAATCATCATATCTGCCCGGAAGGATATGTTTTCGTTCGTGTCCGGCTGCAGACAGCGCGCATTGTCCTGCAGCTCGACGGGCGGCTGCTCGCCGACGAGCATGGCGACGTGCCAATCCAGTTCCGGAATGACGCGGATCTCCTTGATTGAATCGAAGCGATCGTACGGAAACTCCGTCGTGTCAATTGTATACCGGAGCGTATGCGCGTCGGTCGAGTCGAATTTTGTGGAGACGGAATACCTTTTTCCGTCGATCTCGCAGATGAAACGGGTATTTTCCTTGAACGCCTTGCACATTTCGTCCGACCAGCTTTCCGGCAGCGCGGCGCGAATGCAAATGCCGTGTACGCCGAGCGCGTCGAGAAAGCCGCCGTTTTCGACCTCCATCATCAGCCCGTTCAGGTCGGCGGGCAGATTGGTCACGGCGAAGGTCGAATCGTCATAGTCGGTCTTGATCCATTCCGTATAGCTCAGCTTCACTTGCTGCGGACCGAATGCGACGGACGGCGTTTTCGCAGTCAGCGCATCCTGCTTGAGACGGTTGACGGCGTCGATGTTGAAGCGCACGGTTCCGAGGTCGGCTTCAAGCAAGGTTCGTGATTGATCGGGATCAAGGGCTTTGGCAACATAGATCAGCTCTGCCGTCACAATTCCGTTTTCATTCGCCTGCGATTTGAAATATTCGAAGCAAGTCATATCGAGATGGCTGCCTTCACGGTCGATCAGTCCTTCATCCTGTGCCCAGCAGCGCACGACGCCGACCAGCGACTTGTTCTTCAGCCATTCGATCGATTCGCGGCTGATCGCTTCACGATCCGCGTCGGAAAGCGGGTCCTCGCCGTACTCGTCGTAATTCTTGTCAAACAGAGCAACGATTTCGGGGTTTGCTTCCAGCGTACCGACCTGACCGCAGCTTGCAAGAGAGCCGTCCGCAAACTTCAAATAGTAGTGTCCCCACGACGGTTCCATAAAGGTCATTTTGCCGCTGGTGTATTCTTCCGGGACCTTGCCGTCCTCAAAGTATTCGGCTATGGCGTCGGCCGGGTAAGCGGTCTGCGTGATGCTGCCGCCGGTGTATGCGTCCAGCTCGGGAAGTGCGGTCAGTCCGTGCAGCGTGACCGTTATGTAAAGATCGCTGCCGTCGAACATCGTGTCGCCGATGTCGATACGAAAATCGCTTGCGATCTGCTGCCAGATCGGTTCATCGCTGACGAAAGTGATCCGGTTCCGATTCGGCGTCTCCGTTTCGGCAGGGATGATCAGCTCGTCGAGCGCTTCCACCGGGGTCCGTTCTTCGGGGTCTTCGGTCAGATACTGCTCGGGGCGCTCGATGCGCAGCCAGCGCAGGACCTCGGCTCTCGCCGACGGAATTAAGAAGACCGTGCCGAGTGCAAGTACGAAGCACGCTGCGATCGGCAGCAGGATCTTTGTCCACACGATCGGCTGTTTCTGCTTCTGCGCCGCTTCTCTCAATACTGCGCGGCGGATGGATTCTTTTTTCATCAGCTCGTTTTCCGCAAAGGACAGGAGCTGTTCGGGTGTGTTTTTCATAATGCGTTCTCCTCTCCGAAGGTCGTTCTGAGTTTCTTTCGCACGCGGGCGAGCCGGCTTTTGACGCCTGTCGCCGTCGTGCCCGTTTCCTTTGCAATGTCGCCGAGCTTCATGCCGTATCCGTAGTACAGAATGAACATGCGCTGCGTGCTTTCCGGTTCCTCCCTGAGGCGTTCGAGAATATCGTCGATCGCCGCGTGATCGAGGGAGAGCTCCTCCACCGAAACGTCGTCCGGCTCGTCCGAAACGGCTTCGATGGGAAGTTCCTTCCGCTTTGCGCGGAACCGGTAAAAGCTGCTGATCTCATGCTTTAAGGTCATAAAAAGATACGCCTTCGGATCGCGGATCGCGCTTGTGCCTTTTCGTGCGAGGGTGCGGTAGAACTTTGCATAGGTGTTCTGCAGAAGATCGTGCGCGTCCTCGATCGTCGCTTTCAGAAGGCAGTAGCGCATCAGCTCGCGAAACGTCGCGTCGTATACGGTGTTGAATGTATCGGTTACATCATTCATGGTTTTACTCCTTGCTTTGTACGGCCGTTCACCCGTAAAGACGCACGGACAAAGCAAACGGGATCGCTTTCGGAGAAAAAAGGACAGCCGAAGCTGTCCCTTTTTGTGTCGGTTGCGTTTTATCTGCCGCGGCGCTGTGCAAAGCACTCGGAGCAATAGATCGGTTTGTCGTTTCTCGGCTGGAACGGTACCTTGGTGGGTTTGCCGCAGGATGCGCAGACGGCGTCGAACATTTCACGGCTCTGCGTGCGCGCCGCGTTCTTGCGTGCTCTCCGGCATTCCGGGCAGCGGACGGGCTCGTTTTTAAAGCCGTTCTTTTCGTAGAATTCCTGTTCGCCCGCGCTGAAAACGAATTCCTTGCCGCAGTCTCTGCAAACCAGTGTCTTGTCTTCGTACATGATGTTTTGATTCCCTTCGCGTTTTGGATAATTTGATCTCCGTTTTCGGCTGACCTGGTCTTTGACCCCACACTCGCCGGCAGGAGGGTTCGCTCATAAGCATTGCTCCCCACTACTGCCCCTCTCGACGGAATACCGCCGGCCGGACTTACTCCTAAGCCGCACCGTGCTCACGGACGCTTTGGTCCGCTTACGTGGATCGTTTTGCCTGCGACTGGCTTCGACTTGCAACCACAGACCCGAATTCGGACATCGTTCCAAGTATAAACCATCCCGCCGCAAATAGCAAAGGTTTTTTTGATTATTTCGTAATTATTTTTTGTGTATGCGCGTCGCTTCCGACGGGGACGTTATCATACTGCGCTCTGGGACCGCCCACATACTTCGGGCGCGAAAACGCCATCACGAGATTCGCTTCGCCAATGTGACGGAGCGGACTGTGCACCGGCACCGCCACGCAATGCAGATGCATGCCGATCAGCGTGTCGCCGATATCGATGCCGAGCGTTGCCTGCCCGTTCACGCTTTCGACCATCACCGCATCTTCGATCCGTTCATAGGCGCCGGTCACGCAGGCGCCGCCCGCGTGCAGCCACGGCTTCACCCAGACCTGCTGGAGCCCGTATTTCTTCATCGTTGCGCGCGAACAGCACAGCGAGCGGTTGATGTGCTCACAGCCCTGCACCGCAAGGTCGAGTCCGGCTTCGTTCACCAGCGGCAGCAGCGCGTCGAGCACGGCTTTCGCCGCTTCTTCGCTGGAGCCGGAGCCGATGCGCTTGCCCACGATCTCGCTGGTCGAGCAGCCGAGCACGAGGAGCGAGCCGGGTTCCGGCTTTGCCGCGTTCATCAGAATCCCGAACGCTTCTTTGACCTGTTCTCTGATTTCCGTTTCGTTCATGTCGTTCACCTCGAATGAAGATCCTTTTCGTGTTTACCGCGGTAAACATATCGTGCGCCGCAAGGCGTATATCGTGTTTGTGCAGACAAACATATCGTGCGGCAGAATGCCGCATATCGTCAAAGAAAGGCGGCGATATGTCCCTGCGGGACGCGATATGCCTTCGGCGCGATATGTCCCTGCGGGACGCGATATGCCTTCGGCACTTCTTTTTAAGTATAGTCCCTCTCCGGAGCAAAGTCAAGGGAGGAACCCTTTGCAAACGCCGCGCCGCTGTGGTATACTGCGGGTATGGAATTTGTCGATCTTCTTATGAACTGGTATCCGGGGCATCACCGCGATCTGCCGTGGCGCAGAACGCGCGATCCGTACGCGATCTGGGTCTCCGAAATCATGCTGCAGCAGACGCGCGTCGCCGCCGTGATCCCGTATTACGAGCGGTTCATGCGCGAGCTTCCGGACGCCGCGGCGCTCGCCGCCGTCTCCGACGACCGGCTGAATCTGCTCTGGCAGGGGCTCGGGTACTATTCGCGCGCCAAAAATCTGAAACGCGCGGCGGAGATGATCTGCTCCGAATACGGCGGACGCATGCCGGACCGGTACGACACGCTTTTGAAACTGCCCGGGATCGGCAGCTATACCGCGGGCGCGATCGCCTCGATCGCGTTTTCCGAGCGCGTTCCCGCCGTCGACGGAAACGTGCTGCGCGTGTATGCGCGGCTTTTTGACGATCCTTCGGACATTGCCGACCCCGCGGTGAAAACGCGCGTGTTCGACGAACTGAAAGCGATCATGCCTGTTGACGCGGGCACGTTCAATCAGGCGATGATGGAGCTCGGCGCAACGGTTTGCGTGCCGAACGGGCAGCCGCTTTGCGGCGAGTGTCCGCTGAAAAACGTGTGCAAAGCAAAGGAAGCGGGCACGGCGGGGCTTTTGCCCAATAAGCGCGCGAAAAAGCCGCGCACGGTCGAGAACCGCACGGTATTCGCACTTTACGATCACGGTGCGCCGCTGCTTTTGAAACGTCCGAACAGGGGACTTCTGGCGGGGCTTTACGAGCTTCCGAATACATCAGGGATTCTTTCGACCGCCGAAGCGATGCAATGGATGACGGAGCGGAATCTGCATCCCATCGGCAATCTTCTGAGCTATTCCGCAAAGCATGTGTTCACGCATATCGAGTGGCATATGCGTGTGTACGCCGCCGACGTCGCGGGGGAGGGAACGGCATCCTTCATCCGGTCCGACGGCAGCCGGTCGATCCCGACCGCCTTTTCCGTGTGTTTGCCGGAAGACCGGTAAAATAAAGCGATTTTCTTGACAGATCCGGTCGTATATGATATTCTGCGTTCAATCGAAAAAAGGAGAAATACAGACCATGAAGCGATTTCTGATCCTTGTGCTCGCGCTTGTGCTTGTGCTTTCCATGTTCGGCTGCAGCTTCCTTCGCAAAAAGGCGGAGGAGGTTCTGGAACCCGCTCTGACCGATGTATTCGGTGAGAAGGAGGAACCCACAGCGGAACCCGAGCCCGAACCCACAGCGGAACCCGAGCCCGAACCTACGGCGGAACCCGAGCCGGAACCTACGGCGGAACCAGAGCCGGAACCGGAACCCGTGTCCGAAGAATTCGGACCGAAAAACCTGATCGGCATGTGGACGCTGACGACGGCACACGTGGAAGGGATGACCCTGAAGGCCGCGAATCTCGGCGTCGAGGCGTATTTCCATTTCCTTGAGGACGGCAAAAACGTCCGCTGCTGGAGCCGCTCTTCCGACAAGACCGACGAATATACCATGGCGTATGAGGTTTCCGGCTATGAGATCACGCTGCATGACCGTGTTTCCGACGAGTATGCGACGTACGATCCCGAAACGGATATGATCAAGCTCGAGTCGGATGGCGTGGAGATGTATCTTGAACGTACCCCGGATGCGAAGATCCCGGACGGCGACGAACCGGCCGCAGCCGTAACCGAAGCGCCCGCTGTGCAGAGTACGGACGAGCTGACCGGCACGTGGGTTATGACAAAGGGCATCAGCGGCGGCATGACCATTCCGGCGGATTCGCTGGGTCTGGATATTGCGTTCCGTTTCGACGCGGACGGGAAAGCGGCGATGATCTATAACGGCGAGACGACCGAAGGACTGAGCTGGGTACGGAACGGCGATATCGTCAAGCTCAGCGTATACGGCACCGAGCTTTATGACTTCACGTTTGACGGCAATACGCTTACGGTGGAGGAATCCGGCGTCACGATGGTTTTCGAAAAGAAATAAACCGATCAAACACAGAGGGGCTGGTAAAAACAGCCTCTTTTTGCTTTTTCAAAAAACGGGTTGAAACGGACGGGAAAATCCTGTATACTGATACCAAGCCCGTATGGGTATTCAATGAGGAGGAAGATGGAATGAAGAAGGTTTTGGCATTGGTGCTGGCGGCTGTTCTGCTGTGCGGCGGTCTGATCGCATGCACGAAATCCGGCAGCGCGGGGGACAATCGGATCGTCGGAACGTGGAACCTGACGAAGGGCGTTTCGTCCGGCATTACGATCGATGCAAGCAGACTTGATATGGAGATGGCGTTCGTGTTTGATTCGAACGGGAAAGCGTCCATGATCTATAACGGCGAAACGACCGACGGACTGACCTGGAAGCTCTCGGGCAACGTGGTGAAGCTCGGCGTCAGCGGCGTCGATCTGTACGATTTCGCGTTTGACGGCGACACGCTGACCCTGGAACAGGACGGCACAAAGCTGATTTTCGAGAAGAAATAATCGCAGAACGAAACGGGACTGTCTGCAAAATGCAGGCAGTCCTTTTTTGTCAGTTCCGATGCTCGTAGGAGCCGCAGAGCGTTTCGTTTTCGCGGCCGGACGTGCAGCCGGGAGAGGGGCGCACGCAGATGCTTTTCAGCGCGCAGTGCTTTCCCTGCTCGTTATACCGGCAGCTCATTACTTCGCAGCCGATCTGCTGATCGTTGTGTTCCATGGAATGACCTCCTTTCGTTTCGTTTAGTCTGCGCATGAACCGCTCGTTCTATGTGCGTTTTCATAAAAATGCGGGTTGAAAAAGGCGAAGATTCGTATTATACTGATACCGTACCCGAAAAGGGCATCTTTCAGGAGGGAAAAGAAATGAAAAAAGTTTTGGCATTGGTGCTGGTACTCATGCTTACGCTCGGCTGCTTTGCCGCCTGCAACAAAGATAAACCGGCGGACGCAACGCCCGCGCCTGAGAATCCCGGAACGGAAGCGACGCCCGAACCGCCGTCCACTGAGCCGGACAAGACCAGAGTCGCGATCGTCGTTGCCGGAACGTTCGGCGACCGTTCATTCTATGATTCTTCGAAGGAGGGCGGCGAACGCCTTGCGAAGGATTTCGACACGCTCGACGTGAAGTTTGTGGAGTGCAACAACGAAAACCACACCGTCCGCATGCAGAATGCGGCGGCGCAGGCGGACATCGTCGTGTGCGTCGGCTGGGAGTTCTATGACATCGAGACCGTCGCTCCGGAGTTCCCGGACGTCAAGTTCATTTGGATCGACAATGAGACGGGCGCGCCCGTTCCGAACGTTCTGAACATCGTCTATGCACAGAACGAGGGCTCGTTCCTGGCGGGTTACATCGCGGCGGCGATGAGCAAGACCGGTACGGTCGGCGCGGTCGGCGGCGAGGACAGCATCACGATCAACGACTTTATCGTGGGCTACAAGCAGGGTGCTGCGTACTTCAGCGACGCGATCAAGGTCGAGGTCAACTACACCAACGATTATGACGACCCGGCGAAGGGCAAGGACTGCGCAAAGGTCCTCCACGACCGCGGCGCGGACGTCATCTTCCAGATCGCCTCAAAGGCGGGCGACGGCGTGTTTGAAGCGGCGCAGGAGGGCGGCTTCTACGCAATCGGCGTCGACTCCGATCAGAAGTACATCAACGACGCCGTCATCATCTGCTCGATGAAGAAGGAAGTCGGCAATTCGATCTACGACGCGATCGCGGAGATCGTTTCGGGCGACAACTCCAAGCTCGGCACGACCTGGGTTGCGGATATGTCGAACGGCTACGTCGGCATCGGCTACGGCGAAGAGGGCTCGACCCAGCAGGTCCCGGACGATGTGAAGGCGCAGGTCGAACAGCTGCAGGCGAAGATCGTCTCCGGCGAGATCAAGGTCGACACCACCAGATAAGGATCCGTAACGCGGAAGCTGTCTTTTCGGGCGGCTTCCGCCTTTTTTACATGGCGAAAAGGGAGGGACAAAGGTTTTGACGGACGAGATCCGGTTTGAACACATTTCCATGGAGTTCCCGGGGGTGCTCGCAAACGACGACATCTCGCTGTCGATCAAAAACGGCGAGGTATTCGCGCTGGTCGGCGAAAACGGCGCGGGCAAGTCGACGCTGATGAACATCCTGTACGGCATCAATACGCCGACGGCGGGGAACTTATATGTGCGCGGCGAAAAGATCACGGACTTCAGCCCGAAAGCGGCGATCGACCGCGGCATCGGCATGGTGCATCAGCACTTCATGCTCGTTCCGTCGTTCACGGTCGCGCAGAACATCGTTCTCGGCCGCGAGCCGAAGAACGCGGGGGTCATGTTCGACAATCGAAAAGCGGAAAAGCTCACGCGCGAGCTGGTCAAAGAATACGGGCTCGAGGTCGATCCGTCCGCCGAGGTACGCGACATTTCCGTGGGGCTGCAGCAGCGTGTTGAGATCCTGAAAACGCTCTATCGCGGGGCGGACATTCTGATCCTCGACGAGCCGACGGCGGTTCTGACGCCGCAGGAGACGGACGAGCTCTTCGACGTCATCCGGCGCATCGTGCGCGAAAAGGAAATGACGGTCATCATCATCACGCACAAGCTCTACGAGGTCATGGCGATCTCCGACCGCGTCGGCGTCATGCGGCAGGGCAAGCTCATCGGCGTCGAAAACACAAAGGACGTCGACGAAAAGAAGCTCGCGTCCATGATGGTCGGGCGTCCGGTCCTCTTCGATCAGCTCGACAAGACCGGCGGACCGGGCGAAGTCGCGATCGAGGTCGACGATCTTTACGTTGCGGACAACCGCGGACTGCCCGCGGTGCGCGGCGTGTCGCTCTCCGTGAAAAAAGGCGAGGTCCTGGGCATCGCGGCGATCGAGGGCAACGGACAGAGCGAACTTTTAGAGGCGATCACGGGCATGCGGAAGATCAACCGCGGTCATGTGACGGTCTGCGGGCAGGACGCCACGGGCAAGACGCCCGGCGAGATCCGCGCGCTCGGGCTTTCGCATGTGCCGGAGGACCGGCTTTCCACCGGCGTCGACAAGTTTGCTTCGGTCACGGATAACCTGCTGGTCGGCAAGCAAAAGGAAAAGCGTTTCAATCTGTTCGGCTTCCATCAGCGGCGCAGCACCGTCGAACGCTACGCCGAGGAGCTTTATCAGAAATTCGACATTCGCGGCGCGGGCATCCATACCGAGGTCGGATCAATGTCCGGCGGCAACATGCAGAAGGTCGTCGTCGCGCGCGAATTCAGCTTCGACACGCCGGTGCTGGTCATTTCCCAGCCGACGCGCGGCGTGGACATCGGCGCGATGGAGTTCTTTCATACGCGCATCATCGAGCAGCGCAACGCAGGCGCGGCGATCCTTCTGAGTTCCGCGGACCTCGACGAGGTCTTCCGCCTTTCGGATCGCATCATCACGCTCTATGAGGGCAAAATTACCGGCGAATTTGAAGCGGATAAGATCACAAAAGAGGAGATCGGTCTCTATATGACCGGAACCGGAGAGGGGGCGAAGGCATGAAGGCATTTTTCCTGCGGCTGAAGCAGAAGTTTGACTTCGGTTATCTCGTTGCGCTCCTGATCAGTCTCGGCGTGGCGCTTCTGATCGGAACGGTGATCCTTACGATCACCGGCTTCGACACCGGAAAAGCGCTCGGCGCGCTGATCGGCGGTTCATTCTCGTCCAAGCAGTATTTCGGCAACATGCTCGAATACGCAATGGTGCTGTGCCTGTGCGGCCTCGCCTGCGACGTCGGCAGCCGCGCCGGCATCTTCAACGTCGGCGGCGAAGGTCAGCTCATCCTGGGCGCGCTGTTTGCCGCGCAGATCGGCGTCTGGCTCAAGGATGCCTCCCCATGGATCGCGATCCCGTGCGCGGCGCTCGGCGCAATTCTCGTCGGCGGATTCTATGCGTTCATTCCGGGCGTATTGAAGGTCAAGCTGAAGGTCAACGAGGTCATCACCACAATCATGCTGAACTCCGTCGCGGTGTTTATCTGCGGCTACTTCTCCAAGGGTCCGTGGAAGAATCCGAGCCCGCGCGTCGTCAGCGACACGAGCCCGCTGAACCGCTCGTTCATGTTCGGAAAGCTCATCCAGAGCTCGAACCTGTCCACGGCGATCATCGTCTCGGCGGTGCTCACGTTCCTTGTGTGGTACATTCTGCAGAAGACGACCAAGGGCTATGAAATGCGTCTGGTCGGCGACAATCCGCGGTTTGCGCGGTTTGCGGGGCTCAAGGCGGACCGGATCGTGATCATCGCCATGGTGATCTCCGGCATGATGTGCGGTCTTGTCGGTATGTTCCGCGTATACGGCGCGGCGGGCAAGTACCAGTCGTCGATTTCGAACGAATACTACTTTGAAGGACTGATGGTCGCGATGATCGCGCAGTATCAGCCGATCCCGACCGTCATCATCTCGCTGATCTTTGCGATCCTCCGCTGGGGCGCGATCTTCATGGAGGACACCGTCGGCGTGCCGATCCAGATCTACTGGATCATCCAGACGGCGGTCATCTTCTGCATGGCGGGCGAAAAGGGCATCCGTGCCGCAATCCACAAGGCAAGGGAGACGCGCGCCGCCAAACGCGAGATCGAGAAACGCAGGGAAGGGGGTGCGGTCCGTGAATGACAATTCCTGGTCGAACATTCTGACGGTCGCCTCGAGCACCCTGAACCAGATGCTGCGAAGCGCCACGCCGGTTGCGCTTGCCGCTTTGGGCGGTCTTATGACCGAGCATGCGGGCATCATGAATATCGGTATGGACGGCATGATCCTGATGGGCGCGTTCACCGCGGCGGCGGTTTCCACCGCGCTCGCAAGCGCTGCGCTCGGCATTGTTGCGTCGGTGATCTTCGGCATCCTGGTCGGTCTGTTCTTTGCCCTGTTCACGGTAAAACTCCGCAGCGACGAGTTCATCATCGGCTGCGCGCTGAACACGTTCGCGATGGGCATCACGGTATACCTCTCGCGCTCGCTGTTCGATTCCGCAGGCATCTCGAACGCCCCGCATCTTCACAACATCTCGATCCCGCTGATCCGCAATATTCCGTTCCTGGGCAGCGTCATCAGCGGACACAGTCTGTTCGTCTATCTGACCTGGGCGTTCGTGATCCTTATGTGGCTGTTCGTGTACCGCACGCCGGTCGGCTTCTGGATCCGCGCGTCCGGCGAATCGCCCGAAACGCTGCGCACCGCGGGCAAGAATCCGGAACGGATGAAGTGGATCGCATCCATCCTGTGCGGCGTGTTCTGCGGACTTGCGGGCGCGCACCTGTCGCTCGGCAATCTGAACGGACAGTTCGGACAGCGCATGGTCGCCGGACGCGGCTACATCGCGTTCGCCTGCGTCATCTTCGGCGGCGCGAACCCGGTCAAGGTCTTTGCCGCCGCGCTGATGTTCGGCTTCTTCGACGCGATCGGTCTGCAGCTGCAAAGCTCCAAGCTCGTCGATCCCGACCTGACCTCGGCGATCCCGTACGTCATCACGATCATCATGATGGTCTACGTCGTCGTCAGCGGACAGCGCAGAAGAGAGCGCATCGCAAAGCAGCAGCTCAAAAAACTCGAACTGAAATAGCGAAACGATCCTACGGACAGCCGCGCAGCCCGCACGGCTGTTCTTTTTGCGGAAAAACCGCAGAAAGCCCTTTACAACCGGGCGAAATTGCGGTATATTCACCTTTATGAGACGATTTCTGCCGCTTGTCTGCGCGCTGCTGATGCTCGGCTGCGCCGTACAATCGAATCCCGCTGCGGCGGTCACGGAACCGCCTGCGGCCGAAGCGCTTACGCCGGAGCCCGCGGTCGAAGCCGACGTGGTTTCAGCGCCGGAAACGGACGCGCCCGTGACGCCTGCGCCCGTGCCGACGCCGGAGCCGACCCGGGAACCGACGCCCGAACCGACGCCGGAACCCACGCCGACGCCCGAGCCCACGCCGGAGCCGAATCCGTACCGGGGCGAGAAGGTCACGGAATCGAAGACGAACCCCGCGTTCTGGTACTGCGCGCCGACCGAAGCGCTGAAAGCGCGCGTCATCGGCACGAGCTACCCGGAGAATCCGAAGAACGCGCCGGTGAAGATCACGGACCTTCGTTATGTGCACATTCTGTACGTCGATTTCGACGGCGTCGAGCATGAAGGCGAGCTTCTGGTGCACAAAAAGGTCGCAAACGATGTGATCGAGATCTTCGAAGCGCTGTACGACGCGCAGTATCCGCTGCGTTCCGTGCGGCTTGTCGACGATTTCGGGGAGCCGTTCGACGACAATCTTTCGATGGCGGCGGACAACACCTCGGCGTACTGCTGCCGCCGCGTGACCGGCACGACGCATTTTTCGCGGCACAGCTACGGCACGGCGATCGACGTCAATCCGCTTGAGAACCCGTACGTCCGCAGGGACGGCAGCGTTGCGCCGCCGGAAAGCAGGCCGTACCTCGACCGCAAAAACATGCGTCCCGGCATGATCGACGAGAACGACCTCTGCTACAAGCTGTTCATCAAGCACGGCTGGCGGTGGGGCGGACACAATAAAACGGAACGGGACTATCAGCATTTCACGAAGGATGTGAAAGGAGTTACGCCATGAACGAGCGGGAGATCCTTGTATATCTCGAACGGGACAAAACGATCCGCATCGATATGATCGAGGCGATCCGCCGCGGCGGCGCAAAGATCCTGTACGCCGAACCGGACGCGGTGCTGCTCCTGAAGATGAACCGCTTCTGCCTGCTTGTTTCCGACACGGTCGAAGCGGGCGAGCGCGCGCTGAAAACGGTTCCGGAGGGCGTCTGCCTGTTCGTTGCGCATAACGAGCCCTCGCGCGACGCGGTGTTCAAGACGTTTCCGTTCATCAACCACGCGTCGGCGTGCTGGCAGGCGTACTATCCGGGGACCGAACCGATCCCGGTGCCGCCGGTGTGCGAGATCCGGCCGTTCCCGAAGGAGGAGCTGAAGCTTCTGCTGTCGGTCTACGACCCGGACGGCCATCCGGAACGCTATCTGGAGCGCATCGAAAAAGGCGACGTGCTTGCCGCCTACCGGGATGGCGAGATCGCGGGGTTCATCGGCTTCCACGGCGACGGCTCCGGCGGCATGCTGGAGGTGCTGCCGAAGTTCCGAAGACTCGGCATCGGCTCCGCTTTGGAGATCGCGCTGCATAACCTCGCGTTAAGCCGCGGATGGACGCCGTACGGACAGATCTACACGACCAACAACGCTTCGCGGAAGCTGCAGGAACGGCTCGGCATGGTCGTTTCGGACAACGAACTTTTTTGGATGTACGAAGAAGATTAAATTGACATACATTTGGAGGAGAACATGAAGGTAAAGAACATCGCGCGTTCGACATCGAAAGTCAGAACCTGATGACGCGCGGCGGTTATATGAAGCAGGTCGGCAACGGCATCTATTCGCTGTTCATGCCGGCAAAGCGCATCCAGAACAAGATCGAGCGCATTCTGCGCGAGGAAATGGACGCAATCGACGGACAGGAGGTCCTGTTCCCGGTCGTCATGCCCGCGACGCTGTGGCAGAGCTCGGGCAGATTCGAGTCCATCGGCAAGGAGCTTCTTAGGTTTAAGGACCGCGGCGGCGCCGACATGGTCCTCGGCATGACGCACGATATCAGAAGTACCCGTTCATGATCTATCAGATCCAGACGAAGTTCCGCGACGAGCCGCGCGCGAGGGGCGGATTGATCCGCGTGCGCGAGTTCACGATGAAGGACGCGTATTCGTTCCACACCTCGCAGGAGGACCTCGAAGCGTATTATGATCGCTGCTACCGCGCGTACGAGCGCATCTACGCCCGCGCAGGCGTGCCCGAGGTCATCGCGGTCAAGTCGGATTCCGGCATGATGGGCGGCAAGGTCAGCCACGAATTCATGCTTTTGACCGACATCGGCGAGGACTCCATCGTGATCTGCCCGGAATGCGGCTTCCGCGCGAACATGGAAGCGTGCGACGCGATCACCGAAAACGTCGCGGACGAAACGCTCGAGCCGCTCACCGAGGTGTTCACCGGCGAAGCCAAGACGATCGAGGAGGTCGGAAAATACCTCAAAGTCACCGACGAAAAGACCTGCAAGGCGGTCGTCTATCAGCGCAACGCGGACGATTCGTACGTGCTGATCTTCGTGCGCGGCGATAAAGAGGTCAACGAGACCAAGCTGACGAATTACCTGAAGGCCGAGATCCATCCGGCGGTCGACGTCGAAAATGCGAATCTCGCCGCGGGCAACATCGGTCCGGTCGGTCTCGAAACGAAGGCGACCGTGCTGTTCGACCGTTCGATTTACGGCGCGACGAACCTTGTTTGCGGCGCGAATAAGGCGGAATACCACTTTACGGGCTTTACGCCGACGCGCGATCTGCCCGAAGATACGGAATACCTCGATCTCTCCAAAGCCGTCGAGGGCGGCGTTTGCCCGAACTGCAGAAAGCATACGCTTCAGATTCGCCGCGGCATCGAGGTCGGCAACATCTTCCAGCTCGGCAAGCGCTATACCGAGGCGATGGGCATGACCTACGACGCGGAAAACGGCGAGCGCAAGAACCCGATCATGGGCTGCTACGGCATCGGCGTCGGACGCCTGATCGCGTCGGTCTGCGAAGCGCATCACGATGATTACGGTCCGATCTGGCCCATCACGATCGCGCCGTGGCAGGTCGAGATCTGCGCGCTGCGCATCGATGACGCGAACGTACGCGCAGCGGCGGACAAGCTCTGTTCGGAACTCGAAGCGGCAGGCGTCGAGGTGCTTTACGACGACCGTCCCGTTTCCGCGGGTGTCATGTTCTCCGATGCGGACCTTCTCGGCGCGCCGGTGCGTGTGGTCATCTCGCCGAAGACGCTTTCGAGAAACGCGTTCGAGCTTGCCGCGCGCGACAAGTCCTTCCGCGAGGATATCGCGATCGACACGGCGGCGGACGCGGTCGAAGCGAAGGTCAAGGAATTGATCGACGCGGTCAACGCAAAGGTTCCCGAACGTCTTTGATTCAGAACGAAAAAAGCTCTCCGATCTCCGGAGAGCTTTTTTTGTTTGCTTTTCAATCGAGGTTCGGCAGATCGACGGAGGAAGTGAGCTGTTCCCCGTACCGGAACTGCTTGCGCAGCAGTTCGTACCGCACCGAATAGGTGCTCTTGCGGGAGTAGTCGAACCGCCACTCGTTCAGCGTCGGGTCCTTTGCGGTCGTGTTGACGACGCAGTCCGGCACAAGCTTTTTGAACTCCTCGATCTGTTCGTCCGGAATGCGGTTGCGCGCGATCCACAGCCGTTCCAGCTTTGTGAGCCCGTAAAGCGGCGTGATGTCGGTGATCTTGTTCATGCACAGGTTCAGGTGTTTGAGTTCCTTGCAGTTTGCGAGCGCCGAAATATCCGTGATGTGTCCGTTGAACAGCTCGGCGTATTCGAGATGCGTACAGTTCGCAAATGCGGAAATGTCCGTCGGCTGCTGGATCGCAAGGATGCAGACCTCGAGGTCCGGCATGTAGCCGACAAAGTACGCGTCCTGAATGAGATTGTGCCCGAGATCGAGGTATCGGACCTCGTTGCAGTAGATCAGCCCGTGCGTGTTGATGTCGCGCAGCATCGGGTATT
>CADAZC010000037.1:8499-22390 GCA_902792295.1 uncultured Eubacteriales bacterium | reverse complement strand
AGATACCCCGGGCAGCCGAACGGCTCGCACGGCGGGACGAGGATGTTGAAATCCTTTGCGCGTTCGGAAAACTCCAGCGCGGTGCCGAACGGCGCTTTGATGAGCATATAGAACGCGCCGTGCGGATAGATGCAGGTGTAGCCGTAGCTTGTGAGCGCCTCATAGAGCGTTTTGCGGTTCTCGTCGTACGCCGCGATGTCCGGCATCATGCCGCAGCACTGCTCCACGATGTACTGGGACGTGGTCGGCGCGCAGATATGCCCGAGCGCGCGTGCGGAACCCGCGACCGCGTTGAAGAGATCGACGCTGTCGGCGCAGCGGTCCGGCACGAAGACGTAGCCGATACGCTCGCCGGGCAAGCTCAGCGATTTCGACCAGGAATAGCAGACCACGGTGTTCTCATAAATGTTCGGAATGAACGGCGTCTCGTAGCCGTCAAAGACCAGTTCGCGGTACGGCTCGTCGGCGATCAGATAGATCGGATGACCGAATTCTTCACCCTTTTTGCGGAGCAGTGCGGCAAGCGCTTCCAGCGCTTCCTTCTTATAAACGACGCCGGAGGGGTTGTTCGGCGAGTTGATGATGATCGCCTGCGTGTTTGCCGTAAAGTACGGCTCGACGTCCTCGACGTGCAGATCGAAGTCCGCGGTGTTTGCGGGCACGACAACCATTTTGCCGCCGACCGCATGGATGAACGTGGGATATTCGGGGAAATACGGTGCGAGAACGATGAACTCCGCATTCGCAACGCACATCGCCTTCATCGTGCTCATCAGCGCAGGCGCCGCGCCGCAGGTGAAGAACAGGTTCTGCGGTCTTGCGCCGCAGTTGAACCGCTCGTTCAGGTTCTTCGCAACCGCTTCGCGAACGCTCATCGCGCCGGTCGCGGATGTGTATCCGTGAACTTTCACGGTGTCCTTGCGCGCCGCCATCGCCTTGTACGCCTCCTGCACCGCCTGCGGTGCGGGCACGGACGGGTTGCCGATCGAGAAATCATAGACGTTTTCCGCGCCGAGCTCCGCCTTCTTTTTGAGACCGTACTCGAACAGTTCGCGGATGCCCGAACGCTTTGCGCCGAGCTGTACCATTTCGCTAACCAACATGTGATGATCCTCCCTTTGCCTCTTGTTACATGCCGCGCGCGACGACCGCGCCGAGCGCCATCGCCGCCAGTTTGACCTCCGCGCTGTCCGCGCGGGAAACCAGCACGATCGGCACCTTTGCGCCGACGACGATGCCGGCGTTCATGGCGCCGCCGAAGATCGACATCGCTTTGCCGATGCCGTTGCCCGTTTCATACGACGGAACGAGCAGGATGTCCGCCTGACCTGCGCCCTTCACATCGAAATGCTTGTGCCTGCAGGCGGCTTCCGAAACCGCGAGATCGAGTCCCACCGGACCGTATACGTTCATGTGATACGGCGCCCAGCGTTCCGTCATCTCGGAAAGCGCTTTCGCGTCGACCGTCGACTGGATCTTGGGGTTCACAACCTCCGCGCCGCAGATGCACGCCGCGTTGATCTCGTCGTAGCCGAGCGCCTTGAACACCTTTGCCGCGTTCTCGAGGATCTCGGCTTTTTTGTCGAGGTCCGGGAACGTATTCATGCCGCCGTCGGTCAGTCCCATCATGCGATGTCCCTTCGGCTCGTACATCATGACGTGGCTGATGAGCTTGCCGGTGCGAAGTCCGGCTTCCGGCTTCAGCACCGCGCGCATGATGTCCGGCGTGTTCAAAAGCCCCTTCATCAGGAAGTTCGCCTTCCCTTCGGACACGCAGGCGACCGCTTTTTCCGCACAGTCCACGTCGGAATCCGCATGGATGATCTCGTACGTGTCGGGATCCTCGCCGATCTCGCGAAGGATCGTGCGGATCTCGGTTTCATGCCCGACCAGGATCGGTTCCGCGATCCGTCTTTTTTTCGCTTCCGCGACCGCCTTCAATACGTCCGCGTCATGCGCGGCGGCGACCGCGATCCTGCCGGAGGCGAACCCCTCCGCCGCCTTGATGATCTCCTGAATCGTTCTCATTTGCCGTCCCCCAGATATGTTTTGCATTCCCCGCCGTGCAGCACGCGAAGCGCGCCTTCCGCCAAGCTCTTCATTTCCTCCTCGCCCGGGAAGCGCAACACCGGCGCAAGCGGCGCAAGGTAGGAATCGAGTTCGTCGCAGAAGGGTTTACTGTACGCCATGCCGCCCGTGTAGATGATCGCATCGACCTTGAACTTCATGACCGCCGCCAGCGCGCCCGCGTCCTTCGCGAGCTGATAGGCAAGCGCCTTGAAGATCAGCGTCGCTTCCGGATCGTCGCCCGAAAGCGCGCGGCGCTCGATCTCGCGGAAATCCTTGGTGCCGAGGTACGAGTATACGCCCGCTTCGGAACTGATGAGCTTTTTGATCTCCTGCTTGGTTTTCCCCGAGAAGCAGAGGTTGACGACCGCGTTCACCGGCAGCGCACCGCCGCGGTCGAGCCCCATTGCACCGTCGTCCTTGACGTTGAAATTGTCGACGACCATGCCCTTTTCGTGCGCTGCAACGGACACGCCGCCGCCGAGATGCAGCACGATCAGGTTCAGCTCCTCATACGGTTTTCCGAGCTGTTTCGCCGCCTTTCTTGCGACGGATTTCTGATTCAGCGCGTGGAAGAAGCTCTCGCGCACCATGCCCTTCAAACCGGAAATCCTTGCGAGATCGCAAAGCTCGTCGACGCACACGGGATCGACGAAAAACGCCGGAATGCCCAGAGGATCCGCGATCTCACGCGCGATGTACGCGCCGAGGTTTGCCGCATGCTCGCCGTAGAACGGGTGCAGAATGTCCGCGATCGCGCGGTCATTCACGCCGTAGGTGCCGGAAGGGATGTGGCGGAACAAACCGCCTCTGCCGCAGACCGCGTCGAGCGAATGAAGATCGACGCCGTGCTTTTCCAGCGCGTCGAGGATCAGCGCCTTGCGGTACGGCATCTGATCCGCGACGTGTTCAAAGTCCTTTAATTCGGCGGCGCTGTGGTCGATCGAAACGCGGAGTTCTTCGGTTTCCTCCTCGAACACCGCGATCTTTGTGGACGTCGCGCCGGGGTTGATGACCAGTACCTTCATGGCTTATACCGCGTCGAAGCCCGCATGGTACGCTTTGAGGTTCAGCTCACGGAACTTCGCGGGAACGACGTCCGAGATGACCGCGTCCCAGTCGATGTCCGTCATATTGAGCGCCTTCACCATGCTGCCGAACAGAACGATGTTCGCGCACTTGACGTTGCCGAGCTCGGAAGCGATCTTCTCCGCATTCAGAGGATAAACCTTAAAGTGCTTCTGCATCGCTTCGAGGCAGCCCTCGGGATATTTTTCCATGCCCGCCGCAATGGTCGAAGACGCCATTTCGTAATCGTTGATGATCGCGACGCCGTTCGGCTTCAGATAGTTCGAATAGCGCACCGCCTCCATCTTTTCGAACGCAACGATGATGTCCGCCGCGCCGTCGCCGATGACCGGAGAATAGACTTTGGTTCCCCAGTGCACCTGCGTCGAAACGCTGCCGCCGCGCTGGGACATGCCGTGGACCTCGCTCATCTTCACGTCGTAGCCCGCGCGCATCAGACCCGTGACAAGGACCTTCGCGGTGAGGATCGCGCCCTGACCGCCGACGCCTACCAAAAGAGCACTCTTGTTTTCCATTGCTTATTTCTCCTTTCGGGTGATCGCGCCCATCGGGCAGACCTGCGCGCAGACCGTGCAGCCGACGCAGGTGGTAACGTCGATCTTCGCTTTCTTGTTCTCAACCATGACGGAGGGGCAGCCGACGGAAAGGCACTTCCTGCAGCCGATGCACTTATTTGTGTCGACTTCGCACTTTCCGATGTCGTGCTTGATGCGCTTGATCAAAAGGCACGGACGGCGCGTGATGATCGCCGCGGGAACCTCGGAATTGACCGCGTTCTGCACCGCTTCTTCCATCGCCTTGAGGTCCTGCGGATCGACGATGATGATGTTCTTGTAGCCGTAGGAGGCAAGAATGTCCTCGATCTTCAGCTTTTCGGCGATCTCGCCCTCGAGTGTGAAGCCGCTGCCCGGGTTGTCCTGATGACCGGTCATGCCGGTGATCGAGTTGTCGAGCACGACGGGAATGACGTTCCCCTTGTTGTAGATGATCTCCGCCGCGCCGGTCATGCCGGAGTGGAAGAACGTGGAATCGCCGACCACGCCGAAGACCTTTTTGTCGGTCTGACCGGACGCTTCGAACGCCTTTGCCATGCCCATGGCGACCGTGAACCCGCCGCCCATGCAGACGACCGAATCCAGCGCGGAAAGAGGCGGCGCGAAACCGAGCGTGTAGCAGCCGATGTCGCCTGCCACGACGTAGTTCTTATGTCTGCCGATCGTGTAGAAGAAGCCGCGGTGCGGGCAGCCCGGGCACAGAGCCGGCGGACGGGAGACGGGCTTGACGCCGACGTCGACCGTTTCCGGCTTCTCGCCGAACAGACGCTCGCGGAGAAGCTGCGGATTGAGCTCATAGAGGTTGCCGATCAGTTCCTTGCCGACGCACTCGATGCCCGCCGCTTTGATCTGCTCCTCCATGAACGGATCGAGCTCCTCGACGACGTAGAGCTTTTTGACCTTCTTCGCAAACGCGCGGATCAGGTCCATCGGAAGCGGATTGGTGAGACCGAGCTTCAGGAACGACGTGCCCGCGGGGAACGCGTCCTTTGCATACTCGTACGCGATCGAAGCGGTGACGACGCCGATCTCGGACCCGTTGATCTCCTCTTTGTTGAGCTTCGAAGTGTTTGCGTACGCTTCGAGCGCCTGAAGATTCTTTTCGACCTTCGCGTGGTTCTTGTACGCGTTCGCGGGGGACGAAACGTATTTCATGTTGCGCTTATACGCGGGAACTTCGCGCTCCTCGCGCTCGCCGAAGCGAACGAGACTCTTCGAATGCGCGACGCGCGTGGTGATGCGGTACATGACCGGCATGTCGAACTTCTCGGAGATCTCATAGGCCTCCTTCAGGAAGTCGAGGCATTCCTGCGAATCGCTGGGCTCGACCATTGCGATCTTCGCCGCGCGCGCATAGTGCCGGTTGTCCTGCTCGTTCTGCGAGGAGTGCATAGAGGGGTCGTCTGCCGAGACGATGACGAAGCCGCCGCAAACGCCGTTGTACGCCGCCGTAAACAGCGGATCCGCCGCCACGTTTACGCCGACGTGCTTCATCGCCGAAAGGGAACGGACGCCCGCGATCGACGCGCCGTACGCGACCTCGACCGCAACCTTCTCGTTCGGCGCCCACTCGCAGTACAAAGCTTCCTTATACTGCGGGAGGTTTTCAAAGATTTCCGTGCTGGGCGTGCCCGGATACGCCGAGCAGACACGAACGCCCGCTTCGAACGCGCCGCGCGCGATCGCTTCGTTGCCGGAAAGCAAAACAGGATCCATGATTCATTCCGCCTTTCTGATCTTTTTCCGAATCAATCGGTTTGGTTATATTATATATGAAAAGGACAGCCGAAGCTGTCCTTTCTCATCAATCGTCGACGTCCAGCGCCTCAAGGCCTTTCTTGCGGATCGGCTTTGCGTCGCCGTGCTTCACGAATAACATTGTAAAGAACGCGAGCCCGGCCGCAATCGTTGCGTACGGGAACAGCGAAGTGAAGCCGAGGCGGTCCATGAACATGCCGGACAAAAACGGCGTGACCGCCTGCGCCGCCATGCTTGCCGCGTAATAGTAGCCGGTGTACTTGCCGACGTTGCCGCCGCGGGAGAGCTCAACGACCATCGGGAACGAGTTGACGTTGATCGTCGCCCAGCCGATACCGGCAAGTGCGAACATGAGGTTCATCAGCATGGTCGGCGTGGTTGCGCGCATGAAGGACGCGCCGAGGAACGTACCGGTGAGGATCACGACGCCGATCAGGATCGCCTTTCTGCGGCCGATCTTCGAAGACAGCAGACCGATCGGCAGGTACGAAATGATCGCCGCCGCCTGCGCGATGATCAGCGTGAGGTTATAGTCCTTGTCGAGCACGCGGCTTGCGTAGATCGAGTATTTACTGGTAACGGCATTATAGCCCATGTACCAGAGCACGACCGACGCAAGGATCAGAATCAGGGAGATCTTTTCGCCCTTGCTGAGCTTTTTCTCGCCGGACATCGCTTCGGTATCGTCGGTTTCATCGATGCCGAGCTCGCGGCTCTTCTCTTCCATCTCCTCCGCCCACTGCGGTTCCTTGACCGTCACCATGAAGACGACGAGAGCGATCAGCATGATGATAATGATCGCGCCGAAGAACCCGATGACGTTCATAAACGTGTTTTTGATCGCGCCCGTATTGAAGAACATGCCGAGACCCAGCACCAGCGCGCACACGCCGCCCGCGCTGCCCATCAGGTTGATGATCGCGTTCGCCTTGCTGCGAAGCGGCTTGATCGTGACGTCCGGCATCAGCGCGACCGCCGGGCTGCGGAACACCGACATGCCGATCAGAACGACAAGCAGCACCGCGATAAAGGCGATCAGCACGCCCGGGTTCGCGATCGTGATATTCCATACGTACGCCTGCCGCGCGGGCACGACGTAGTCGATGTAGTCCGGGTTGGTCTTGAACTTGACGGCGCCGAACTCGTCCTGCACGTTGACCTGTGCGAACTCCGCGAGGAACGCTTCCTCGGTCGGATATTTCTCCGCGAGCTTGAAGCTCACGCCGTCCGGCGTCTGCGGATCGCGTCCGCCCTTCAGGATGTTTTTGACGAACCAGTTTCCGGATTTGCCCTCGCCCTGGTGCGCGTAGATTTCACGGTACGCTTCCGTCGCCTTCGGATTCGCCGCAAGACGCGCCGGAACGACGTAGGTCTGATATTCTTCGTTGTCCAGATAGATGCGCTCGCCGTTCTCGTAATGCTTTACGCGTCCCTCGGCGTCCGTTTCGACGATCTTCGCGGGAATCTTGGCGAATTCATCTTTCGTATACCGGTCTTTCAGCGTATACATTTCGCCGTCCGCCGTGACGAGCTTCGTATCGCCGATCGTGTCGTAGACCTCTTCGAGCGACATGGTGTTGATCTCGGTCACGTTTTTGATGTTTCTGTCGATCTGCATATAGTCGACCGCGGCGAGCGCGAAGAACGCGACGACCGCGATCAGCGTGCCGATCAGCACATACGGCTTGCGGCGACCGAGCTTGCTTTTGCATTTGTCGGAGAGTCCGCCGAAGAACGGCAGAAGGAAGAGCGCGAGAATGTTGTCCAGCGCCATGATGATGCCGGACAGCGTCTGTGTCATGCCGAATTTATCGGTCAGAATCTTGGGAATGATCGTGTCGTATGCCTGCCAGAAGGTGCAGATGAGAAAGAATGCGAACCCGACGAGGATCGTGCGCTTATAGTTCAGTTTCATATTTGCCCCCGATCGACCGAAAGTCATATTTTTACCTTTTCATTATAGCGGAAATGCGTTATAATCTCAATAGGATATAATCTTATATTATCGGTTTCCACGAAAGGAGCATGTGAAAAATGGGTTGGCTGATCGCCGGAATCGCGGTACTTGTTGTGTTTGTCGTTTATCTTCTTTTGATTTTGCCGAGCCGCGCGGACAAAGACGCATTCGCGCCGTTTCAAGGGCTGATGGCGGCGCACCGCGGCTTATATGAAAAGGACCAGAGCGTGCCGGAAAACTCGCTCGAAGCGTTTCGCCGCGCCGCGGAGTACGGCTGCGGTGTGGAGCTGGACGTGCAGCTGAGTAAAGACGGCGCGGTGGTCGTTTTCCACGACGACACCGTCGACCGCATGACGACCGAGAAGGGGCGTGTGGACAGCTTTACGCTCAAAGAACTGCAGGCGATGCCGCTCATGGGCACGGAACACCGCATGCCGCTGTTTACCGACGTCATGGCGGTGCTGGACGGCGTTTCCCCCACGATCGTGGAGCTGAAATCGACGCCGAACTATCCGGAGCTTTGCGAAAAGACGCTCGCGATCCTGCGCACGCTGAAAGGTCCGTACTGCGTGGAGAGCTTTGATCCGCGCATCGTGCGCTGGTTTTATAAGAACGCGCCGGACCTTACCCGCGGACAGCTCACCGAGGCGTATTCATACTGGCGCAAAGCAGGGCTTCCCGTGTGGCGGTGCGTTCTGATGCACACGCTGTTTATCAACTTCCTCACGCATCCGCAGTTTATCGCGTTCGGTCGGGGAAAAAGGCCGCTGTGCATGCTTCTCGGAAGAAAGCTCGGCGCAAAGACCGTTTTCTGGACCGAGCGTCCCGATTCCGACCACGAAACGCTCGCCAAGCGGTACGACTGCAGGATCTTCGAGCATTATCGACCGGAAACACATTATAAGGCATAACGAAAAAAGCGCTCCCGGGCGGGAGCGTTTTTTATACCACCAGATCGCCTTCGTCGCTGTTCAGGACTTCGAAGATCTCCTCTTCCGCGCCGGTTTCGGCGTTGACGTAGACGATGAAGAAGGTTTCGCCGCAGGTGCATTTGAATTCGTAGCAGAGCACCTCGCGCGTGTTCGACTTCGGAATCAGCGCAAGCGCGGTGTGTTCGAGCGTCAGCGCGTCGGACAGCGTGTTCCTTGCGTCCTCCTCTTTCAGGATGGGGTTCGAGAGATCGCGCTCGCGATGATGGAAGCGGTAGTTCATTGCGTCGAGCCCGATGACCTCCTGCGTGTCGCGGTCGACGTACACCTTGACGAGATCGGCATAGAGGATCACGCCGTTCTGCACCGCGGCGTAGTTTATAACGACCGTGCCCGCGTAATACTGCGCGTAGGACGGCTCCATGGTTCCGAAGCCGTGCGCTTCAAGGTACGCGCTCGCCGCTTTGTGCAGGCGTTCGCTTTCCCCGTCGTCCGGCGGATCGTTCTTCGCGCCGGAGGGCGTTCCCATGAAATACAGCAGCAGTCCGCCGCGCTCGGTGATCGAAACGCACAGCTCGCCCTTCTCGTCGCCTGCCGAAAAATCATAGGTCACGATCGTGCTTTCCGTGCGTCCGTCGAACGTGAGCGCGCGGCTCGGAAACAGACCGGATGCGATGCGCATCGCTTCGTTTTCGTCGACCGTTTCTTTCGGAAGACCTAATGGTTCCGCCTGCTCGCTGCTTTCGGAAAACGGTCCGTCGTATAAAAGCGTCGGATAGTTTGCGATGTTCTCCTCGTCGGTTTCGCCGCCGTAAAAGCCGTCCTCCGGCGCCTTCGGAAACGCGCCGTCCATGCAGCCGCCGTCATACCGTTCGGAAAGACCGGCGCAGCAGGTTCTGAGGTCGCCGAGCGAACCGAGCTGCTCCTCGGTGAGCATTTGTCCGGACAGCACGCGGTCCATCAGCGATTCCGCAAAGTCGCCGGTGCGCGTGAGAAACTGCATCAGCCCCTCGTCGTCCGCGTGCGAGACCGGCAGCAGCGACAGTGCGCGGACCGCGCCGGCGCTCAAACGTCGGACGTCCGCAAAGGTCTTGCTTAACCGCGCGGGCGTCGCCGCCGCTTCGAGCTTGGAAAGCGAAACGTTCAGGTCATTGAGATCGTTGGAAAGCGCGCGGTACGCGCTCTCCGTCTGCGCGTCGATCACGCGCTGCTGTTCCGCGATCGTCTTTCGCTGTCTGAAAAACAGAACGGTCATCACCGCGAGTCCGATCAAAAGGATCGCGGGAACGCCGAACAGCCAGATTTTCTTGGTTACCCGTATCATTTGCAAAAAACGTGGTTGCCGATCCGCACCACGATGGGGCGGCTGCGGATCCAGCGGTTGCTTGTTTTGGCAGGATTGTAGTAATAGAGACAGCCGCCCGTGGGATCCCACCCGTTCATGGCGTCCTTCGCCGCCTTCAGCGCGGAGTCGTTCGGCGTCAGGTTGATCTGCCCGTCGTCGACCGCCGAGAACGCGCCCTTCTGATAGATCACACCGGAGATCGAGTTCGGAAACGCGCTGCTTTTGACGCGGTTTAAAACCACCGCGCCGACCGCGACCTGTCCCTTGTACGGCTCGCCGCGCGATTCGCTGTAAATGCACTGCGCAAGCAGGTACACGTCGCCGGACGCGGGTTTGGTCGCGGAGGAGACCGTCGAGGAAAGACGCAGACCGAGCGCCGCCGCGGTCTTTTCGCCGACGACGCCGTCCGCGGTAAGCCCGTTCTTTTCCTGAAACCAGCGGACCGCACGCTCGGTCGCGTAGCCGAAGATGCCGTCGACCGCGCCGGAATAGTAACCCCACTGTTTCAGCCGCTTCTGCACCGCGATCACATCGTCGCCCGTGGAACCGCGGCGAAGCGCCGCCTGTGCCGAAAGCACCGGAACCAGGGAACAGACCAGCAGCAGCGCCAGAACGATCAGTTTGCTTTTTTGAAGAAATCTTCGCATGCGTCCTCCCCGAACAGCGATTTTAACCAGTTCCATATCCAGCTTTCCGTTTCGATCTCGTCAAGATCGACGGGTCTGCCGTCCTCCGTCACGATGCACAGCGGCGGAAACAGCACGCACCACCAGTTGTGCCCCTCGGCGGGACCGAGCCGCACGCACAGCGCGTCGTACGAACCCGCGGGAAACAGCAGGTCGCCGTACACGCGGTCCGGAAACGTTTCCGTGCCCAGCGAAAGCTGCACGCCGTAATCGAACCCGCGTTCTTTTAGCACCGCCTCGGCGGCGCTTTGGATCTCGTGTCCGTGCGAAAGCAGAAACGTGCGCGCGTCCTCATAGCTTTCCGCCTTTGAAAACAGCGGCAGGATCGCGTCGCGCACCTGAAGCTTCACGCTCTGGTCCGCTTCGGAATCGCTCGCGGCGATCACGTGCAGCCGCAGAACGCCCTCGTTCGACGCCAGCACGGACTGCGCAGGCGCGGATTTCAGAAAGCCGATCACGGCGAAGCAGATCAGGATCAATCCGGCAAAAAGTCGTTTTTTCATTGTTTTCACCTCGAAAAAAGTATTGCCGTTCGTCTGCCGTTCCATACCTGAAGGTCTGTCAAATGTTTTTTTGACCGGTATACGGTTGACCGGACCGCGAACGGCATGATAAAATAACGGCATGAAACATGAAAAACGGTACCGCTCCACCGGAAAAATCGGAAAGCGGCTGACAAGATTTCGCATCATGCCCTGGCTCGAGCTGCTGCTCGCGCTGGGCTTTGTCGCCGCGCTCGGCTGGGCGTTCTGGAGGTTTGCGATCCCGTTCTTCGAAAATCTCGGCAACCACGCCTATTCGTGTCAGAAGGAACCGCCAAGTACCCCCGCGCCCGCAACGCCGGTGCCGACGCCGGAACCGACGCACGATCCCTATCCCGATCATCCGCTTTATTCCGCCGATCTCAAGTCGATGCAGACCGAGATCGTCGTCCCCGAATACCAGTACGCGACGGACCTGACCGTCGTGAACGGCACGGTTTACGCGCCGGTCGGCAACTATACGCCCGACGGCACGGCGGCGTTCGTGCGGCTGCTGCAGTACGATACGAAAACGAAAACGCAGCGGCTTCTTCCCCTGCCCCTCAATTACAAGAGCATCCGCTTCCCCGCGGTCAGCGACAAATGGATCGTCTATCTCGATGCGGCGGCGAACGGCGGCGGGCGCATTGCGGCGTACAACCGGCTGACAAACCAGACAAAGACGCTGAAAACGGTCTATACCGGACTGCCGAAGCCCGTGCTGTATGAGAATACGGCGTTCTGGATCGAACGCACCGGGCAGAACCGCGACAAGCTGTTTGCCGTCGACCTCAACACCGGCGAAGGTGCGACCCTTGTGCTCTTTGAAAGCTCGCCCTATGCGCTGTCAAAGCCGTATGCTTTCGGCAGCACGCTTCTGTACGTTGCGCCGGACGGCGCTTTGACCGCGCTCGATCTTGAAACCGGCAAAAGCGAGACCGTTCCCGTCGACGCGAACTATGTGCACGATCCGCAGATGAACGCGGACGGCGTCGCGTTCCTCGATTCCGACCACGCGCGGGACGGGCATATCCTTTGGTACGACGGAACAAAAACGGTCGAAGTCGCAACCGGCGCGGTCGATTTCGCGCTCGGCGACGGGTTTATCGCCTATTCGCGGTACGAGAAAAACTATGTCTATTTCTACGGCGACGGCACGACCTTCTGCACGACAAGAAGCGACGAGACGGCAATGCTTCTCGGCGCAGGAGACGACGTGATCGTCTGGATGGACGTGACGTGGCGCAGCAAGGACATCATGGAATATATGACGCTCGGAGAAAAGCAATGAAGGAAAAAACGCTGTACGTCTGCGGTGAATGCGGCTACGAAACGCCGCGCTGGATGGGCAAGTGTCCGCAGTGCGGAAGCTGGAACACGCTCGTCGAGGAGGAGCGCGTGCTCTCGAAGCCCGCGCATCCCGGCACGAAAGCGGTGCCGATCGGCAGCGTCCGCGCCGAAGCGCAGGCGCGTCTTTCCACCGGCATCGGCGAGCTCGACCGCGTGCTCGGCGGCGGGCTGGTAAAAGGCATGGTCGTGCTTTTGGGCGGCGATCCCGGCATCGGCAAATCGACGCTGCTTCTGGAAGCCGCGGACCGGCTTTCCGCGTTCGGACCGGTGCTGTACGTGTCCGGCGAGGAGAGCAATTCGCAGATCAAGCTGCGCGCCGACCGGCTGAACGTCAAAGGCGAACATCTCTTTTTATACACCGAGACCTCCGCGGAGGAGGCGATCGAACGCGCAAAGGAATGCAAGGCGCAGGTCCTGATCGTCGATTCGATCCAGACGATGGAGACCGAAGCCGCCGAAAGCGCGGCGGGCAGCGTTTCGCAGGTGCGTGCGGCGACGGCGCTGTTTACACGGTTCGCGAAGGACACCGGCACGATCGTATGGATCGTCGGGCACGTCACCAAGGACGGCGCGATCGCCGGACCGCGCGTGCTCGAACACATCGTGGACACCGTGCTGTATTTCGAGGGCGACCGTCACGAAGGGCTGCGGCTTTTGCGCGCGGTCAAAAACCGCTTCGGCTCGACCGACGAGCTCGGCGTGTTCGAAATGTGCGAGACCGGCATGCGCGAGGTAAGCGATCCCGCGTCGCTGTTCGTCTCCGGGCGCAACGAGCAGGGCACGGCGATCACCTGCGTCCTGGAGGGCTCGCGTCCGCTTCTCTGCGAGATCCAGTCGCTTCTGTGCCCCTCCGCGTTCCAGAGCCCGCGGCGCACCGCCGTCGGACTCGACGTGAACCGGCTGAACGTGCTCCTTGCCGTGCTCGAACGCAAGGCGCGGCTCAAAGTTTCCGATAAGGACGTCTACTGCGCGCTCGCCGGAAACCTGCGCGTCGTCGATCGCGGCGCGGACCTTGCGACGGCGATGTGCATCGCGTCCTCGGTGCTCGAAAAGCCGCTGCCCGAAAAAACGGTCCTGATCGGCGAAGTGGGACTGACCGGCGAGATCCGCCCCGCGTCGCAGCTCGATACGCGTATCAAGGAGGCGGTCCGCCTCGGTTACACGACCGTGCTTTTGCCCGCCCGCGGAAAGGTGAGCGATCATCCCTGCCGCCTCGTTCGCGTCGGCGATATCTCCGAAGCGATCCGCGCGCTGTTTATGGAGTGAGTTTATTGCAGCAAAAAAGACTGCCGGATCTTCGGCAGTCTTTTTTGTGTTGTTCTTATTTGCCCGCGGCTTTCAATACGTGATCGAGGAGCACGCAGGTCGTGATGCCGCCGACGCCGCCGGGAACCGGCGTGATCGCTTTGACGACGGGCGCGACGCGGTCGAAATCGACGTCGCCGCATAGCTTCCCCGTTTCCTCATCAAAGTGGATGCCCACGTCGACGACGATCTGGTCCGGGTTTGTAAACGCCTCCGTCACGCTTCTCATCACGCCCGCGGCGCAGACGAGAATGTCCGCCTCCCTTGCGATCGACGGCACGTCAACCGTGCGGGTGTGGCAGGTCGTGACCGTGGCGTTTGCGTGCATCA